>NZ_CP019449.1:2206458-2521666 GCF_001984035.1 Sphingopyxis sp. QXT-31
GATGCGAACGGAGTTGGGAATGGCCGAGTAGAAGTTCGAGAAAAGACGATGACCGACCGCCTCAAACGCCTCAAATTCCGCGCCTGGCATCGCGGCACGCGCGAGGCCGATTATATGATCGGCGGCTTCTTCGATCGCTATGCAGCCGCATGGAACGACGAGGACATCGCCTGGTACGAGCTGGTGGTCGAGGAGGATGACGTCGACATCATGGCCTGGGCGCTCGGCACCGGGCATCCGCCCGCGCATCTCGACCGCCCCGACATGATCGCGGCGATGCGCCGGCTGGACTATATCCCGCTGCCATGACCCGAAGCGCCGCCGATATCTTTGCCGCCATTGCGTCGGCCAACGCGCCGTTGACGATTTCGCGCGCGGCCGACGGTTTCCTGCCGCTGCTGCTCGCCGACCTCGCGCGCGCCAGCGACAAACGCCTTGTCTATATCGCGACCGACGATGCCGCGATGCAGGCGGTCGCCGACGCCGCGCCTTTCTTCGCGCCCGACCTCATCGTCCACCGCTTCCCGGCATGGGACTGCCTGCCCTATGATCGCGCGGGCCCGTCGATGCGCGTCAGCGCCGACCGGCTCGCGACGCTGTCGGCGCTGCAGGCGGCGCCGAAACGCGGCGAACTGATCCTCACCACCGTCGCCGCGGTCACGCAGCGTACGCTGACCCCCTTCCGCATCCGCCAGCTCGCGACGACGCTCGGCCCCGGCATGCGGATCGACCGCGACGCGCTCGCCGAACTGCTCGTCTCCAACGGCTTCAGCCGCGTCGACACCGTCGCCGACCAGGGCGAGTTCGCGGTGCGCGGCGGCCTGCTCGATCTGTTCCCCGCGGGCGAAGAAACCGGGCTGCGCGTCGATTTCTTCGGCGACGAGATCGAGAGCATCCGCCGCTTCGACCCCGCCGACCAGCGCAGCCTGGGCCCGGCCAAGGCGCTGCAACTGCTGCCCGCGGCCGAGACCCTGCTCGACCAGGACACGATCAAGCGCTTCCGCTCGGCCTATCGCGAAATCTTCGGCGCGCAGGCGACCGGCGACCCGCTCTACCAGGCGGTCAGCGAGGGCCGGCGGCAGGCGGGGATGGATCATTGGCTGCCCTTGTTCGAGGAGCGGCTGGCGACGATCTTCGACCATATCGATCCCGCGACCCCGGTGCTGCGCGGCCACCGCACCGAGGCGACCGCCGAGACGCGCTTTGCCGCGATCGCCGACTATCATGCGAACCGTGTGGCGGCGGCGCAAGAGCATGCGGGCAGCTATCGCCCGCTGAAGCCCGAAACGCTCTACCTGACGACAAGTGAATGGTCCGACGCCGCGGCGAGCCGCCCGGTGCATGTCGTCACGCCCTTCGACGTGCCGCCTGCCGCGAGCGTGGTCGATCTCGAAACCTTCGCCGCACGCGACTTCACCCCCGAGCGCGCCGCCGACCTCAACGTCTACGACAAGGTCGCCGACCATCTCTCCGACGAGCGCCGCAAGGGGCGCCGCACGATCATCGCAAGCTATTCGGGCGGCGCGCGCGAGCGCCTGTCGGGGCTACTCCGCGATCATGGGGTGACTTCGCTCGCCCCCGCCGACGGCTGGCAGGAAGCCCTCGGCACCGCCTCGGCCGAAGCCGGCGGCACCACCGCGATGGTCGTCCTGCCGCTCGATCATGGCTTTGCGTCGGACGCGATCAGCCTGCTCACCGAACAGGATATCCTCGGCGAGCGGCTCGTCCGCCGCCAGAAACGGCGGAAGAGCGCCGACGCTTTCCTGGCAGAGCTCGCGACGCTCAGCGTCGGCGACCTCGTCGTCCATCTCGACCATGGCATCGGGCGCTACGAGGGGTTAACCTCGATCCCCGTGGGCAACAGCCCGCACGATTGCGTCGCGCTCACTTACGCGGGCGGCGACAAGCTCTACGTCCCCGTCGAAAATCTCGACGTGCTGTCGCGTTACGGCGGCGAGAGCGAGGGGGTCGCGCTCGACAAGCTCGGCGGCGAGGCGTGGCAGCGCCGCAAGGCGCGGATGAAGGAGCGCATCCGCGAGATCGCGGGCGAATTGCTCGCGACCGCGGCGCAGCGCGCCTTGCGTTCGGGCGAACTGCTCGCCGCCGACGCCTCCTATCCGGCCTTCGCCGACCGCTTCCCCTATCAGGAAACCGATGACCAGGACCGCGCGATCGGCGACGTGCTCGCCGATATGGCGTCGGGGCGCCCGATGGACCGGCTCGTCTGCGGCGACGTCGGCTTCGGCAAGACCGAGGTTGCGCTGCGCGCCGCCTTCGTCGCGGCGATGGCGGGGGTGCAGGTCGCGCTCGTCTGTCCGACGACCTTGCTCGCCCGCCAGCATTTCACCAATTTCGTCGAGCGCTTCAAAGGCTTCCCGGTCAATATCGGCCGCCTGTCGCGCCTCGTCCCCGCCGCCGAGGCGCAAAGGACGCGCGACGGCCTCGCGAGCGGCCAGATCGACATCGTCGTCGGCACCCATGCGGTCATCGCCAAATCGGTCGAATTCAAACAGCTCGGCCTCGTTATCGTCGACGAGGAACAGCGCTTCGGCGTCGTCCACAAGGAGCGGCTGAAGCAGCTCAAGACCGACGTCCATGTCCTGACGCTCACCGCGACGCCGATCCCCCGCACGCTGCAGATGGCGATGTCGGGGCTGCGCGAACTCAGCGTGATCCAAACGCCGCCGGTCGATCGCCTCGCGGTGCGCACCTATGTCGCGCCGTGGGATCCGGTCGTCATTCGCGAGTCGCTGCTGCGCGAGCATGATCGCGGCGGGCAGAGCTTCTTTGTCACCCCGCGGATCAAGGACCTGCCCGACATCGAGGAATTCCTGCGCACGCGGGTGCCCGAGATCAAATATGTCGTCGCGCACGGCCAGATGGCACCGGGCGAGGTGGAAGAGCGCATGGGCGCCTTCTACGATCGCAAATATGACGTGCTCGTCTCGACCACGATCGTCGAAAGCGGTCTCGACATCCCGAGTGCCAATACGCTGGTGGTCCACCGCGCCGACCGCTTCGGCCTCGCGCAATTGTACCAGCTGCGCGGGCGGGTCGGGCGGTCGAAGACGCGCGCCTATGCCTATCTGACCACCCCCGACCATGGCGCGATCACCGACACCGCCGAAAAGCGCCTCAAACTGCTCGGCGATCTCGACACGCTCGGCGCGGGGTTCCAGCTCGCGAGCCACGACCTCGACATCCGCGGCGCGGGCAATCTGGTCGGCGACGAGCAGTCGGGGCATATCCGCGAGGTCGGCTTCGAACTCTACCAGTCGATGCTCGAGGAAGCGATCCTGGTGGCCAAGGCCGAGGGCGCGGGGAAGCTGCCGCCGCGCGAAGCCTTGTCGCCGACGATCACCATCGACGCGCCGATCCTGATCCCCGAGGATTATGTCCCCGACCTGCCGCTGCGCATGGCGCTCTACCGCCGCCTGAACGACGCGCAGGACCGCCCCGCGCTCGACGCCTTCGCCGCCGAGATGATCGACCGCTTCGGCCCGCTGCCGCCCGAAACCGCGAACCTCGTCCAGCTGATGGAGATCAAGGCGAACGCGAAGCTCGCCGGCATCGCCAAGCTCGACGTCGGGACGAAGGGCGCGCTGGTCAGCTTCCACGGCGACGCGTTCGCGAACGTTCCGGGCCTGATCGCCTATGTCGAGCGGCTGAAGGGCCGCGCACGCATCCGCCCCGACAACAAGCTGTCGATCAGCGGCGATTGGGTCAGCACGGGCGCGCGGCTGAACGGCGCGCTGCAATTGTCGAAGGGTTTGGGGAAGCTGGCCAAGCAGGCCGGCTAGGCCTGGAGCAGCGCCACCAGTTCGTCCCCAGGCACCGGCCCCGACTTCAAAAACCCCTGCCAGGTCGCGACCCCCAGTTCCTTCAGCCGCGCGAGCTGCGGCTCGTGCTCGATGCCCTCGGCGACCACCAGCAGCCCCAGCGCGCGCGCGAGGTCGACGATCGCGCGCACGACGATGCGGTCGCGGTCGCTGCCGTCGATCGTGCGCGTGAAGCCGCTGTCGATCTTGAGATAATCGATCGGCAGCCGCGCGAGCAAAGACAGGCTCGAATAGCCGGTGCCGAAATCGTCGATCGCGATCGCGCAGCCGAGTTCGCGGATCTGCGCGAGCTGCGCCGCGGCGCTCGCGGGGTCGCTCAGCATCGCCTGTTCGGTCAGTTCGAGCGTCAGCCGGTCGGGATCGACCCCCGCCTTATTCGCCATCGCGGCGAAGCGGTCGGCGAAATCGGGATCGCCGAGGTCGGCGGCGGTGATGTTGAGCGAGACGCGCAGCTTCGCCAGCGCCTTCGGCCACCCTGCCATTTCTTCCAGCGCGACGCGGTGCGCATGTTCGGTGAGTTCGCATTCGAGCCGCGCCGCGCGCGCCGCGGTGACCAGCGCGCCCGCGCCGAGCAGCCCGAGCTCGGGATGCTGCCAGCGCAGCAGCGCCTCCACCCCGGTCATCGCGCCGCTCGCGACGTCATATTGCGGCTGATAATGGATCACCACCTCGCCCGCGGCGAGCGCCGCCTTCACCGTCGCGCCGTCGCGCGCCGAGGCGGGGCGCGCGAGCTGGTCGCTCGCCGTGCGGAGTTGCTCGGCCACCGGCTCGTCGCGCGTGATTCGTGCCGCGGCGATGCGGATCGCGAGGCGGCCGTTGGGATCGCCGACCATCGGCTCGGCGAGCGCGACGTGCAGCGCGCGTTCCTGCGCGCGCAGCGCTCCCAGCGACAGCGCCGCCGCGGGCACGATCAGGAAGCGCGGCCCGTCGAGCCGGTCGACGTGCGAGCCGCGCCCGAATTCGTCGCCCGCGAAATTTTCGAGCCGCCGCGCGACTTCCTCGAGTACCGCGTCGCCCGCCTCGGTCCCCGCGCTGTTGTTGATTCGCGCGAGCTGGTCGACCTGGACCAGGATGACGCCGATATCGGCATCGTGGCGCAGGTGGAGCGCCTCGAGATGCCGGACGGCCGCTGCGAACGTGTCAACTATGCGATTCATCGGCGCGGCCATAGCAGGCATTGCTTGCCAATCCCCTGTCTTTTGCATCACAATCGCACAATATGGCCGCTCCGCTGCCTTCCCCTGCCCCGCTGACCGACGGCCACGGCCGCCGGATCGACTATCTGCGGCTGTCGGTGACCGACCGCTGCGACCTGCGCTGCCGCTATTGCATGGCCGAGGACATGACCTTTCTGCCGCGATCCGCGGTGCTCAGCATCGAGGAG
The DNA here is from genome assembly GCF_001984035.1 of Sphingopyxis sp. QXT-31. Taxonomy (NCBI): domain Bacteria; kingdom Pseudomonadati; phylum Pseudomonadota; class Alphaproteobacteria; order Sphingomonadales; family Sphingopyxidaceae; genus Sphingopyxis; species Sphingopyxis sp. QXT-31. The sequence continues at coordinate 2,211,682 of NZ_CP019449.1, forward strand.
ATGGGCGAGCTCGCGGCGCGCTTCGTCGCGCGCGGGGTGCGGCGCATTCGCCTGACCGGGGGCGAGCCGTTGGTGCGGCGCGGCATCGATTTGCTCGCGGGCCGACTCGGCGCACTCATCGGGCACGGGCTCGACGAGCTAACGCTGACCACCAACGGCATGCGCCTCGCCGAATATGCACCGATGCTCGCCGAGGCCGGCGTGCGGAGGATCAACGTCAGCCTCGACACGCTCGATCCCGCCGCGTTCCGCCATATCACCCGCGTCGGCGACGTCGATATCGCGCTGCAGGGCATCGCCGCCGCGCGCGCCGCGGGGATCGCGGTCAAGATCAACATGGTCGCGCTCGCGGGGCTCAACGAGGACCAGTTGCTCCCGATGCTGAGCTGGTGCGCCGACAACGGCTGCGACCTGACGTTGATCGAGACGATGCCACTCGGCGAGATCGCCGACGACCGCAGCGACCATTATATCCCGCTCCATCGGTTCATCGCGCCGCTGCGCGAAACCCACGCGATCTTCCCCGTCGACAAGAAGACCGGCGGCCCCGCGCGCTATTTCGGGGTCGAGGACAGCCCGGTGACGCTCGGCCTGATCACCCCGCTCAGCGATAATTTCTGCACCACCTGCAACCGCATCCGCCTGACCGTAGAGGGACGCATCTATATGTGCCTGGGGCAGGACGACCATGTCGATCTGCGTACGGCCTTGCGCGAAGGCCGCGACGTCGATGGCTTGATTGATGCGGCATTGGCTGGCAAACCCCGCGCGCATGACTTTCATATCGAACGAAAGTCCGCACCGGCGGTCGCGCGTCATATGAGTGCAACGGGCGGCTGACACGTCGCCCACCAGGGGGACCAATATGCATCGCAAGATCGCGCTCGTCGCATCGAACGCGCCCGCGGGACTGGAGGCCGAGGCCGAGCTGCGCCCGCTCTACGACTTCGTCGAACTCAACGAGGCCGACCTGCTCATCGTGCTGGGCGGCGACGGTTTCCTGCTCCACATGCTGCACCAGTTGCTCGACCAGCGGCGGAGCATGCCGGTGTTCGGGATGAACCGCGGCACCATCGGCTTCCTGATGAACGAGTTTCGCATCGAAGGGTTGCTCGACCGGCTCGCCGCGGCGCGTCCCTTCCTGATTCATCCGCTGTCGGGCGACATCACGACGGTCAGCGGCGAGCGCCACATCCTGCCCGCGATCAACGAGATCTCGCTGCTGCGCGAAACGCGCCAGGCGGCGAAGCTCGAGGTGCTGATCAACGAGAAGTCGATGCTCGAGGAACTGTCGTGCGACGGCGTGCTTGTGTCGACCCCCGCGGGGTCGACCGCCTACAACCTCAGCGCCAACGGCCCGATCCTGCCGCTCGAATCGCAGATGCTGGCGCTGACCCCGATCAGCCCCTTCCGCCCGCGGCGCTGGCGCGGCGCGTTGGTCCCCGAATCGACGAGCATCCGCTTCAACGTCCGCGAGGCCGCGAAGCGCCCGGTGAGCGCGGTCGCCGACCAGCGCGAAATCCGCGACGTGAAGACGGTGCTCGTCACCACCGATCGCAGCCGCCCGCTGACCCTGCTCTTCGATCCCGACCACGGCCTTGATGAGCGCATCGCGATGGAACAATTTATCGTCTAAAGGGGCTTGCAATATCGAACGCGCGGCGGCAAAGGGGCCGCCTTGCCCGCCACGGCGGTCTGTTCCTCGGTAGCTCAGCGGTAGAGCTCTCGACTGTTAATCGAGCGGCCGTAGGTTCGAATCCTACCCGGGGAGCCATTCACCGACATCGACTTTATCAGGCGTCGGCTCGCGTCGTGGCCCGAAAAGGTGCGCCACGCAGTCCAGAGCGAACCTGTCTCCGGCTGAAATTCGCTGTTTTCAGGGATTTACACGGAAATCATCGAATTTCGGATGCGTTGTGCGCAGCTTCGCCGCCCCGAACCCCCGGAAAAGTGCGGTATTCGGTCAGCCGGCATCGGAAATTCCCTAAAAAATAACAGGGAAATCCTCTCGCGATAACAGGAAACATAGTTGCGGCGAACAGGGAAGGCGGGCGCCCCGTCTGGGTGCAACCCGCGCAGGACCCGAGCCCTCTCGCGCATGCTCTCCTCGGCGCGGCGCGCGAACAAGGCATAGCGACGCTCGCGTATCCCAATGGTGCGATAATGGAAGCGCCGGAAGGCGCCGCCATCAGCGACATGCTTGTGCGCGGCGGCCGACGCCAGTCGCTCTACCGCGCTTATGTTCATCCCGTATCGGACCAGCCCAACCTCACGATTCTGACGGGCGCACAACCTCGAAAGCCGAAACGCAGCAAGGCTGGTGGATAGGCCCAGCTGGAGACAGGCAAATCTCCGAATAGCCGGTAGCGGTCGTTCCGCTTCTAGAGCCAAGGTTCGAAAGCGGTCTTTGCAGACCGGTCGCCATCTTTTCTATTTTGTGGAACATTGAGGTTAATTTTATCAGCCTGTTTCGCACAAATGCTTCAGCGTAAACCGACCTCGCCCCGAACGGATCGGGAAGACAGTTTAGCAACAGGAGCTTCAGCCATGTCGACCAAAGCCACCCCGACCCCCGCCAAAGCGCTGCTGGATCCCAGCAACCATGCGCTGGTCCTTATCGATTTCCAGTCGCAGATGGCCTTCGCCACCAAGTCGATCCCCGCCGAACTGCTGCGCAACAACGCTGCGCTCGTCGCCAATGGCGCCGCCGGCTTCAACGTCCCGACCATCCTGACCACGGTCGCCGAAAAGAGTTTCTCGGGTCCGATGTTCGACGAGATCACCGAAGCTTTCCCGGGCCAGAAGCTGCTCGACCGCACCAGCATGAACACCTGGGAAGACGCAGCGGTGATCGACGAGATCAACCGCATCGGCAAGGACCGCATCGTCTTCGCCGGCCTGTGGACCTCGGTCTGCATCGTCGGCCCCGTGCTCTCGGCGCTCGAACAGGGCTATGAAGCCTATGTCATCACCGACGCCAGCGGCGACATTTCGGAAGAAGCGCATGAGCGCGCCGTCGAACGCATGGCGCAGGCCGGCGCGAGGCCGATCACCGCGCTGCAATATCTGCTCGAGCTGCAGCGCGACTGGGCGCGCGCCGAAACCTATGACCTGACCACCGGCATCGCCCGCAAATGGGGCGGCGCCTACGGCCTCGGCATCACCTATGCCAAAACGATGTTCGGTGCCTCCGAAGGCGGTCACTGATAGTCTCGGGACCGGGCGCTTTCCGCCCGGCCCGCTTTCCTATCCATCCACGCACAGCGAAACGAAGGAATTCCCCATGGCCTATGTTACCACCAAGGACGGCGTCGAAATCTTCTACAAGGACTGGGGACCGAAGGATGCCCAGCCCATCGTTTTTCATCATGGCTGGCCGCTGTCGTCGGACGATTGGGACGCGCAGATGCTGTTCTTCCTCGCGAACGGCTATCGCGTCGTTGCGCACGACCGCCGCGGCCACGGCCGATCGGAACAGGTGAGCGAGGGTCATGACATGGATCACTATGCGGCGGACGCCGCGGCTGTGATGGAGCACCTCGACCTCAAAAACGCGGTTCATATCGGACACTCGACCGGCGGCGGCGAAGTCGCCGCCTATGTCGCCCGCTATGGCATTCCGCAGGGCCGCGTCGCCAAGGCGGTTCTCGTATCGGCGGTCCCGCCGATCATGCTGAAAACCGAACGTTATCCGGGTGGCCTGCCGATCGATGTATTCGACGGCATCCGCAGCGAACTCGCGGCCAATCGCTCGAAATTCTTCCGCGACCTGCCCTCGGGCCCCTTCTACGGTTTCAACCGCGAGGGCGCGAACATCATTCCCGCGGTGATCGACAATTGGTGGCGCCAGGGCATGATGGGCAGCGCCAAGGCGCATTATGAAGGCGTGAAGGCCTTTTCGGAAACCGACCAGACCGACGATCTGAAGGCGATCGGCGTGCCGACACTCGTCCTCCACGGCGACGACGACCAGGTCGTCCCCTATAAAAACGCTGGCGTCCTGCAGGCCGAAATCCTGCCAAACGCGACGCTCAAAATCTACGAAGGCTTCAGCCACGGGATGCTGACGGTCAACGCCGACGTCATCAATCCCGACCTGCTCGCCTTCGTGCAGACCTGAGGCATAAAGAGGGAGAACGGACGATGAAGATTTACCTGGTCTCGCTCGGTGCCGGACTTCTGGTCGGTATCGTCTACAGCCTGCTCGGCGTCCGTTCTCCCGCCCCGCCGATCGTCGCGCTCGTCGGCCTCGCCGGAATCCTGCTCGGCGAACAGATCGTGCCGGTTGCCAAGCGACTTGCCGACCGGATCGAACTCGTTCGCTATTTTCACGAAGATTGTGCCCCGCAGATATTGGGGACGCCGTCCACCGCCAAGGAGCGCGACGCATGAACCCGATCACCCGCCGCCGGGCGCTCGCCGGTGCCGCTACGACAGCCCTTCTCACCGCCACGGAAAGTCTTGCCATGACCCAGCCCGACCTCGTCATCGTCAACGCCAAAGTGACCACGCTCGACAAGGCCAATCCCGAGGCGCAGGCGGTCGCTATCCGCGGGGGCAGATTCCTGAGCGTCGGCAGCGAGCGGGGGGTCCGCGCCGCCGCCGGTCCCGATGCGACCGTCATCGATGCGAAAGGCCGCCGCCTGATCCCCGGCCTCATCGACAGCCACATCCACGTCATCCGCGGCGGGCTGAACTATAACATGGAGCTGCGCTGGGACGGCGTGCCGAGCCTTGCCGACGCGATGGCAATGCTGAAGCGCCAGGCGGCGAACACCCCGTCGCCGCAATGGGTACGCGTCGTCGGCGGCTTCACCGAGCATCAGTTCGCCGAAAAGCGCCTGCCGACGCTCGACGAAATCAACGTCGCGGCGCCCGAGACGCCAGTCTTCATCCTGCACCTCTATGACCGCGCGCTCCTCAATGCCGCCGCGCTGCGAGCGGTGGGCTACACCAAGGACACGCCGAACCCGCCAGGCGGCGAAATCGTCCGCGACGCCGCCGGCAACCCGACGGGCCTGCTGCTCGCGCAGCCCAACGCGACGATCCTCTATGCGACGCTGGCCAAGGGGCCGAAGCTGCCCGAGGACTATCAGGTCAATTCGACGAAGCATTTCATGCGCGAGCTCAATTCGCTCGGCGTCACCAGCGTGATCGACGCGGGCGGCGGCTTCCAGAATTATCCCGACGATTACCAGATTATCGAAAAGCTGCACAAGGACGGCGAGATGACGCTGCGCATCGCGTACAATCTCTTCACGCAAAAGCCGAAAGAAGAGCTCAAGGATTTTGCGACCTGGTCTAGCCAAGTAAAGCCTGGCGATGGCGACGATACCTACCGTCACAATGGCGCGGGCGAGATGCTCGTCTATTCGGCCGCGGATTTCGAGGATTTCCGCGTCGAGCGGCCCGACATGCCGGCGAACATGGAAAGCGACCTCGAGCCCGTGGTGCGCCTGCTCGCCGAACGTAAATGGCCGTGGCGCCTCCACGCGACCTATGACCAGACGATCGGCCGCGCGCTCGACGTGTTCGAAAAGGTCAACAGGGACATCCCGCTTCAGGGTCTCAACTGGTTCTTCGACCATGCCGAGACGATCAGCGAGCGCAATATCGATCGCATTGCAGCACTCGGCGGCGGCATCGCACTCCAGCACCGAATGATGTTCCAAGGCGAATATTTCATCGAACGCTATGGCGCCAAGGCGGCAGAGGCGACCCCGCCGATCAAGCGGATGATGGAAGCCGGCATCCCGGTCGGCGCCGGGACCGACGCGACGCGCGTCGCGAGCTATAATCCGTGGGTCTCGCTCTCGTGGCTCGTCACCGGCAAGACGCTCGGCGGCACAACGCTCTATCCCGTTCGCAACCGGCTCGACCGCGAAACCGCGCTGCGCCTCTGGACCGAAAAGAACACATGGTTCTCGAACGAGGTCGGCAAGAAGGGCCAGATCAAGGCTGGCCAGCTCGCCGATCTCGCACTGCTGTCGGACGATTATTTCGGTGTCGCCGACAGCGAGATCGTCCATCTGCGTTCGGTGCTCACCATCCTCGGCGGCAAGGTCGTGCATGGCGAAGGCGACTACGGTCCGATCGCCCCCGCTTTGCCCAAGCCGATGCCCGAATGGTCGCCGGTCGCGACCTTCGGCGGCCATTATCGCAGGCCCGAAGGCGCCCAGAAGATGGCAGCGGCGTGCGGCTGCGCGAGCGCGTGCAACGTCCATGGCCACGACCATGCCGCGGCGCTCGGCGCCAACGTGCCTGCCGCCGACGTCCAGGACTTCTGGGGCGCCTTCGGCTGCGGCTGTTGGGCGGTCTGAGCGATGATGGCGCCCGGCCCTGCCCCCGCTCTTGCGGCCCGCCTTCTCGGCGATCAACGCTTCGCGGTTCTCGCCTCGGCGCTTCTCACGCTTCCCTACTGGACAAGCGGCTTCGCCAAGCTGCTCGATCTTCCGGGGGCGCTCGGTGAGGCGCGGCACTTCGGGCTCGAGCCGGCGATGCTGACCGTCGCCGCGACGGTCCTTGTCCAGATCGGCGGTTCGTTGCTTGTCATCCTCGGCCGTCAGGCCTGGGTCGGCGCGGGCGCACTCGGCGTGTTCACTGCGATCGCGACGCTGATCGCCCACCCCTTCTGGGAGGTCACCGATCCGGTAGCGCGCTTCCACGAGCGCAACACGTTCCTCGAACATGTCGGGCTGATCGGCGGGCTGATGCTTGTCGCGATCCTGCGGACGCATAAATCATGACCGATACGGCCGCCTCTCCCCCTCGCCCGCTTGCCAGCCCGGTATTCCGCGCCCTCTGGATTGCGACCGTCGTTTCGAACATCGGCACTTGGATGCACGACGTCGGTGCGGGCTGGCTGATGACTTCGCTCTCGCCCGATCCGCTGATGGTCGCGCTGGTGCAGGCCGCAACGACCTTTCCCATGTTCGTTCTCGCGCTTCCCGCGGGCGCACTCGCCGACATCGTCGACCGGCGGAAGCTGTTGATCGGCGCGCAGCTGTTCGGGCTGGCCGGCGCTGCCATCCTGTCGGCGCTGACGCTTGCGGGCCTCACCAACGCCTGGATCCTGCTCGCCTTCACCGCGACCATCGCGATCGGTGCAGCCTTCTCGGCGCCTGCCTTCCAGGCGATCGTCCCCGAACTCGTGCCCGGCCCGGCCCTGCAGCAAGCGGTCGCGCTCAATTCGCTCGGCGTCAATATCGCCCGCGCGATCGGCCCGGCGTTCGGCGGCCTGATCATCGCCGCCTCGGGACCCGCAGCGGTCTTCGCGGTCAATGCCCTGTCGATCCTTGGCATCCTCGTCGTCCTCGCCCGCTGGCGCCGGATCGCGCCCGGCCGGCACCTCCCCGCCGAACATATGGTCGGCGCGATGCGCGCGGGTCTGCGGTACGCGATGCGTGCGCCCGAGCTCAAGGTCGTGCTGGTCCGCTCGGTCGGCTTCTTCCTTTTTGCGAGCGGCCTCTGGGCGCTCCTCCCGATCATCGCGCGGCGCGATCTGGGGCTCGGCCCGCTAGGCTATGGCGGCCTTCTGACCTTTATGGGACTGGGCGCGATCAGCGGCGCGATGGTCATGCCGCGGCTTCGCGGCAAGATCGGTACGAACGCAATCACCCTCGCCGCCTCGATCCTGCTCGCCATCGCGATGGCCGGACTCTCGCAATCGGCGCAATTCGCCGCCGCTGCCGCAACGCTGTTCGTCGCGGGCCTCGCGTGGATCGCGATGATGGCCTCGCTCAACGGCGGCGCGCAGGCGACGTCGCCTGGCTGGGTCAAGGCGCGCGCGCTCGCGATCTACCTCCTCGTCTTCCAGGGATCGATGACGGCGGGCTCGACCTTATGGGGTTCGGTCGCGTCGCAAATCGGCGTCCCCTCGACCCTGCTCGTCGCGGCCTCGCTGCTCGTCGCGGCTAGCTTGTTCCTCGGTTGGCGCTTCCCGCTCGACAAGGCGAGCACGCTCGATCTCGCACCCTCGGCGCACTGGCCCGCCCCGATCGTCGATGGCGCTGTCGAGCATGACAGCGGCCCGGTCCTCGTCACGATCGAATATCGCGTCGATCCGGCAAAGCTCTCCGAATTTTTCACCGCCGTCCAGGAGATGCGTCGCATCCGTCGCCGCGACGGCGCCATTCACTGGGGCGTTTACGAGGATACGGCCAACCCGGGCACCGTCATCGAGACCTTCACCGTCGAAAGCTGGCTCGAGCATCTCCGCCAGCACGACCGCGTGACCAACGCCGACCGCGTGCAGCAGGACGCGCTCGCCGCCTATCTGACCGGCGACGCTCCGCCGGTGGTACGCCATTTCGTCACGCGCTGATGCGCCTTCCCCTGCTTCTCGCGGCGCTCGCCCCCGGGGCCGCCCTCGCGCAATCGGTCGAGCAGACCAATTTGCGCTATGACGAGGACTGGTCGGTGCTAAGCGACGAACCGCGCGAAGGCTGGCGGCAGTCCAAATATGTGCCGCTCGACGCAAGCGGAGATGCCTATCTGACCCTCGGCGGCCAAGCCCGCGCGCGTTTCGAAGGGTTCGACGACAATCTGTGGGGCGACCCGCCCGCGCCCGACGACGGCTATCTGTGGCTCCGCGTCATGCCCCACGCCGACCTCCACGTCGGCCCTGCGCGTGTCTTCGTGCAGGGCATCGCGGGCTATGTGCGCGGCGTCGGGGCCGGCAAGGGGCCGGCCGACGAAACAGGGATCGATTTGTTGCAGGGCTTCGGCGACATCAGGCTGAAGCTCGGCACAGACAGCAGCCTCACGCTGCGCGCCGGTCGCGAGCTTGTCGCGCTCGGGTCGGAACGGCTTGTCGGTATTCGCTACGGCCCGAACATCCCGCAGGCCTTTGACGGCGTTCGGGCGATCGCCGACCATGGTCCGATCCGCGTCGACGCCTTCCGTCTCCGTCCCGTCGCGATCGGTGCCGGCAATTTCGACGACCGGACGTCGAATACGCGGCGGCTCGACGGCATTTACGCGACGCTGGCAGCCGCGCCCAGCATCGGTATCGACGCTTACTGGCTCGGTTACCAAAATGAAGAGGCCAGATTTGCCGGTCGCACCGGACGCGAGACCCGCGACACTGTTGGCCTGCGCTTCTTCGGCAAGCGCGGCGATCTCGGCTGGAATTGGGAGGCGATGCTCCAGCGCGGTCATTTCGACGGTGCCCGCATCCGCGCCTGGTCGCCCGCCACCGAGACCGCATGGAGCTTTCCGCATGCGCCGCTCAAACCGGGCCTTCGCCTTCGTGCCAATATCGCCAGCGGCGACCGCGATGCCACCGACGATCGCCTCGGCACCTTCAACGCCCCTTTTCCCAAAGGAAAATACTTCGGCGAGCTATCACCGATCGGTCCACGCAATATCCTGAACTTACATCCCAGCGTCGATTTCGATCTGGGCAAGGGCGTGACCTTCGAACTGACGGCCGCGCGCTTCTGGCGCGAAAGCCGCGGCGACGGCATCTACGACATCCCGGGCAGCCTGATCCGTCCCGCGGGAGCCAGCGACGCGCGCTATATCGGCGACCAGATCGAGATTTCGGCGGGCTGGCAGGTAAGCGCCCTCCTGTCCTTCACCGCATCGCTCTCGGCCTTCCGTCCAGGCGCCTTCATTCGCGACACCGGCCCCGCGCGGACGATCCATATGATCGGCGCCGAGGCGATGCTAAAGCTTTAAAGATCGATCATCCCGGCGCGTTCGGCATCGTGCTGGCCGAGGACGACAAACTGTTCGAGCAGCCACGATGCTGCCGGCCCCGGCGGCGTATCGCGGCGCCAGACGCCCGCGAAACGATAGGTACCCCCCGGATGGTCGGGCATCGCCAGCTGGACGAGCGTTCCCGCGACCAGATCGGGCTCGATCATCGGCAATGGCATGTTCCCCCACCCAATCCCTTCGCGCAGCAACGCATGCTTGGCGCCGAGGTCGGCGAGACGCCAGGTCTTGGGGCTCATCACCGAATAGTCGCGCCCTTCGGTAAAGCGCGAACGGTCGGTCAGGACGAGCTGCGTATAATCGCGCCCCGCTCGGGGGGGGATGCGCTCCATCCGGCCGAGCGGATGGTCGGGGGCCGCCACCGGGACCATGGAAATCGACCCCGCGGCGACGCATTCGACACCCTCGACCCCGGCCGCTAACGGCCCCGATATGCCGAGGATCGCCTTGCGATCGAGCACCATCGCGGTGATGGCGCCGAGCGCTTCGACATGAAGCCGGAGCTGCACCGTCGGAAACTCGGCGGCAAAGGCGCGCAGCACACGGCCGAGCCGCTCCGACGGCAACATCACGTCGACCGCAAGATCGACCTCGGCCTCCAGTCCGTCGAGCATCCCCTTCACCTTGGCGCGCAAGCCGTCGATGCCGGCCGAAATCGCCCGCGCTTCTGACAAGAGCGCGCGGCCCGCGACGGTCAGTTGCGGCTTGCGCGTCCCCTCGCGCTCGAAGAGCGTCAGGCCGAGCTGCGCCTCGAGATTGGAAATGCCGTAGCTGATCACCGAAACGGCGCGATTGAGCCGGCGCCCCGCCGCCGCGAAACTGCCCGTGTCGACAATCGCGAGGAAGATGCGAAGCTGGTCCAGCGTCGGCGTGCCCGGGTTGTTAACTTTTCCATTTCCTCGAACGTTTCGAAGCAATTTATCCCACTGAACCAAATGGGCTGCAATGCCTAAATTCTGTTCAACGGCGGCCGACCCCGGCGCGCCACGGAGATAGAAAATGATCGAACTTCGTCCTTTCGACAGCCTCGGCGGTGCCAACCACGGCTGGCTCGACGCCAAACATCACTTCTCGTTCGCGGGCTATCATGATCCCGCGCGCACGAGCTGGGGCAGCCTGCGCGTCTGGAACGACGACACGATCGCGCCGCAGACCGGCTTCCCGCCGCATCCGCACCGCGACATGGAAATCATCACCTATGTCCGCGAAGGCGCGATCACGCATCAGGACAACCTTGGCAACAAGGGCCGCACCGAAGCGGGCGACGTCCAGGTCATGAGCGCCGGCACCGGCATCCGCCATTCGGAATATAATCTGGAAGACGTTACCACGAAAATCTTCCAGATCTGGATCATCCCGACCCGCGACGGCGAAGCGCCGCAGTGGGGCGCCAAGCCTTTCCCCAAGGGCGAACGGTCGGGCAAGTTCGTGACGCTCGCGTCGGGCTATGAAAACGACAATGACGCGCTGCCTATCCGCACCGACGCCCGCGTGGTCGGCGCCACTTTGCTGGCTGGCGAGACCGCCGAATATCCGCTCGGCAAAGACCGCAAGGCCTATCTCGTCCCGGCCAAGGGCGCAGTCCAGATCGACGACGTCCGGGTGAATGCCCGCGACGGCGCTGCGATCAGCGATATGGACGTGCTGCGCGTGACCGCGATCGAGGATAGCGAAATCGTCCTCGTCGACGCTGCCTGACAATGACCGGAGCGCCGCCTGTCAGGCGGCGCTCCATCTTCCGGGAGAGAGCCATGATCCAGTTCAGGGACCGCGGCGCACGAGGTCGCCACCAAGGCGCTCAGATCGACGCCCACCACAGCTTCTCCTTCGCCGACTATAACGACCCCAAGCATATGGGATTCCGTGCGCTCCGCGTGCTCAACGAAGACCGCGTCGTTCCCGGCGCCGGCCTGCCCGAACATGGCCATGGGGACATGGAGATCGTGACGATCGTGCTGAAGGGGGCTGTCGAGCATCGCGACAATCTCGGCAACAGCGCTGTCGTCCGCGCGGGCGAGGTCCAGCGGATGAGCGCCGGCACAGGCATCCGTCACAGCGAGCGCAACCCGAGCGCCGACGAACGCACCCACTTGCTCCAGATCTGGATCATCCCAGCCGAAACCGGCGGTCCGCCGACCTATGAGCAAAGGTCGTTCGCCGACGACGGCGAGCGCAACCGCTGGATCACCATCGCCAGCGGCGATGGACGCGACGGATCGCTGACGCTGCGTCAGGACGCGGCGATGGCGATCGCCCGGCTTGACGAGGGCATAACGATCAACCGCGAGCTCGACCCGGCGCGCGGCTATTGGGTCCAGGTCATCGCCGGAATCGTCGGCCTCAACGGAACAGAAATGCGTGAAGGAGACGGTGCCGCGATCACTTCGGAGGAGGAAATCTCGTTCGAGGCAGACACGGACGCCGAAGTCTTGCTCATCGACCTGCCGTAACTGGAAACCGATGCCTCCAAGAATCGGCCAAGATCGACTGCCCCAAGCCAGATCAGGAGAAAGACGATGACCACGACCTCCATCCCGCAGTCGACCCCGACGCCGCCGATTTCAATCGCCTTCTCCGTGAGAACCTCGAGCGCGTGGTCAACGAGAGAGAGAGAGAGAGAGAGAGAGAGAGAGAGAGACGCAGAATTGCGATCTGCTGCGATCGACGAGCTCTATGATGCGGCCCCGGTTATGTACGAGCCCGACGCAGTGTTAGAAGGGCGAGCGGCAATCTCTGCCGTCGCCGGCAAACTGCTCGAACAGTTCGGTCCCGAATTCCGGTTCTGGCCGATCTCGGACCGGCAGCTTTCGGGCCCCAACCGCCAGAAGCGGACGTTACCCCGGACGTGGACGGGCCAGTCATTATCAAAACCGAACTTCGCCCGCGCGCTGTCGAGCGCGTCCGCAGCGTCGGCATAGGAAACGGATCGGGCGGATGGGGTCCGTCAGCTTCCGAGCGTAAGTCTCGCAGAAACGGGTACTCGGCCTGTTAGAAATCAAGGGGCTTGCGCTACTCGCGACATCAAATCATGATAGCGCTACCATAACGGAGCTTGGGAGAGCGCATGAACACCACGTCGGGAAGCCAGACCAATCTGGCGCTCATTTTTGCGATCGTCGCCGTCGCCACGATCGGGGGTCTGCTGTTCGGTTACGACAGCGGTGCGGTTAACGGGACGCAGGACGGATTGCGCACCGCCTTCGCCCTGGGCGAGGCGGGGCTGGGCTTTACCGTCGGATCACTGCTTATCGGCTGTTTTATAGGCGCATTCCTTGCAGGCAAGCTCGCGGACGTGCTTGGCCGACGCAATGTGATGATATTGTCTGCGGTGCTGTTCCTCGTCGGTGCGCTGATTCAGGGCTTTGCCCATGTCCAGGCGCTGTTCGTCGTCGCCCGGATCATGGGCGGGATGGCGGTCGGCGCGGCGAGCGTGCTGTCGCCGGCCTATATCTCCGAAGTCGCTCCCGCGCATATCCGCGGCCGCATGACGACGGTGCAGCAGATCATGATCATTACCGGGCTGACCGCCGCCTTCGTCGTCAACTATTTCCTCGCCGCGAGCGCCGGCACCTCGACCGCGCCTTATTGGGCGGGGATCGAGGCGTGGCGCTGGATGTATCTGATGCAGGCGGTCCCCGCGGCGGTCTTTCTGATCGCGCTGCTCTTCATCCCCGAAAGCCCGCGCTATCTGGTGTCGAAGGGGCGGATCGACGAAGCCGGCCAGGTGCTGACCAGATTGTTCGGCGCCGACGAAGCGGCGACCAAAGTCGCGGAGATCAAGGCGAGCTTCAACGCCGATCATCGCCCGCGGCTGTCGGACATCTTCGATCCGGTGAAGGGCGGGGTGCGCCCGATCGTCTGGGCGGGCCTCCTGCTCGCGGTGTTCCAGCAGCTCGTCGGGATCAACGTGATCTTCTATTATGGCGCGACGCTTTGGCAGCTGGCGGGTTTTACCGAGGACCAGTCGCTGCAGATCAACATCGTGTCGGGGGTCGTGTCGATCGCGGCCTGTTTCGGGACGATCCTGCTGGTCGACCGGATCGGTCGCAAGCCGCTGCTGCTGATCGGATCGGCGGGGATGGCGGCGACGCTGTTCGCGCTCGTCTACGCCTTTGCCAATGGCACGCTCGACGCCGACGGACAGCTGCAACTATCGTCGTCGCTGGGCACGCTCGCGCTGATTGCCGCCAATCTGTACGTGATCTTCTTCAACCTGAGCTGGGGCCCGATCATGTGGGTGATGCTGGGCGAGATGTTCCCGAACCAGATCCGCGGATCGGCGCTGGCGATCTGCGGATTTTTCCAGTGGTTCGCGAACTTCCTGATCTCCTTCACCTTCCCGATCATGGCGGTCGGGCTGGGCCTCGCGGTCAGCTACAGCTTCTATGCGGTCTGTGCGGTGATCAGCTTTTTCCTGGTCAAGCGCTTCATCGTCGAAACCAAGGGCAAGGAACTCGAGGCCATGACCGGCTGAGCGCGTCCCAGCGAAGCCTGTCGAAGGGGGCCGGGCGACCGGCCCCCTTTTTCGTGGCCGGGATCAGGCGGCGCAATGCTCGCGGATATAGTCGCGGTGGAGCGGCATATGGTCGACCGACGCGGTGACCGCCGCCTTGATCTGGCGCAGCCGGTCGCGCGTCTGCTCGATCGGCATCAGTTCGGCGACCGGGTCGAAGCCGCGCGCGCCGAGCCGTTGCCCCTCCATTACCGCGAACCAGCTGGTGTCGTTGAACAATTCCTCATGCTCGCGAAAGGCGCGGCCGCTGCTCTGGAACACACGGATCTTTTCGGCGAGCCGGTCGGGGATCGGCATCGTGCGGCAATAGTTCCAGAAATCGGAGTCGTCGCGCGTCGTCACATGATAGTGCAGCACGAGGAAATCGCGCACCAATTCGCTCTCCTCGACCATCAGCCGGTTGTAGCGCTCGATGCTTGCCGGTTCGAAGCCGCGGTCGGGAAAATTCGATAGCAGGCGCGCGATGCCCGTCTGGATCATCCAGATGCTGGTCGATTCGAGCGGTTCCATGAAGCCCGCCGACAGGCCGATCGACACGCAGTTCTTTTCCCAGAAGCGCGCGCGGTGGCCGGTCGTGAATTTGAGGAAGCGCGGATCGGCGAGCGGCTTGCCGTCGAGATTGGCCAGCAGCACCGCCGCCGCCTCGTCGTCGGAGATATAGTCGCTGCAATAGACATGGCCGTTGCCGATGCGGTGCTGGAGCGGGATGCGCCATTGCCAGCCCGCCGAGCGCGCGGTCGACCGGGTGTAGGGCGTGAACTCCCCGCCATGTTCGCACGGCACCGCGACCGCGCGGTTGCACGGCAGGAAAGACGACCAGTCGACATAGGGGACGCCGAGCGCGCGCCCGATGAGCAGGCCGCCGAACCCCGAACAGTCGATGAACAGCTGTCCGCCGACGACGCGCCCGTCCGCCATCGTGACATGCTCGATATGGCCGGTTTCTCCATTGCGCGCGACGTCGGTGATCTTGCCCTCGACGCGGCGCACGCCGTTCGCCTCGGCCAGTTCGCGCAGATAGAGCGCGTAGAGGCCGGCGTCGAAATGAAAGGCGTAGGCGATCGACGACAGCAGCGAACCCGGCGCGGTCGTCGGGCGCATGAACTTGCCGTGGCGGGCGGCCTTCGCCATCACCGAATAATCCTCGACGTCGGCGAACTCGGGTTCGCCGCGCAGCCGCTGCCAGAAAGCGTGGAAGGACACGCCGCCCATATCGACGCCGATGTTGCCGAAGGGGTGGAAATAGCGCTGGCCGATCCCGCCCCAGTCGACGAACTCGATCCCGAGCTTGAAGCTGCCCTTGGTGCGGCGGACGAAATCATCCTCGTCGATGCCCAGCATGCGGTTGAAGATGTTGATCTGCGGGATCGTCGCCTCGCCGACCCCGACGGTGCCGATCTCGTCCGATTCCACCAGGGTGATGCGCGCATAGTCGGGGCCCAGGATGCGGGCGAGGGCGGCCGCGGTCATCCAGCCCGCGGTGCCGCCGCCGACGATGACAATCGATTGAATTCGGTTCGTTTCCATCACACTCCCCCTCCGGCGTCGGCATTTTTGTCACACCCGATCACCATCGTTGATCCCTAGCGCAAATCACCGCTTGTCGAAAGCCGGTGTATGCCATATGACATGCAAATGGTAGCGCTACCTTTTCAGGTTCGCGACTATATGAGGCCGAAAAGGCCCGTGACATGGGAGGGGTTTAAATGCCTGTTGCAACGATATTTTCTCGTAAAGCGCAGCACACGAATCACGCGGCGCCCTGGCTTCGTATCGGCGCCTCGACGCTGGCACTCGTGGCCGCCACGATAATCGCTACCCCGGCCCTGGCCCAGGACAGTGACGAGAGCGAGGTCGCCGAGGCGAGCGGCGACGACGCGATCGTCGTGACCGGCTTCCGCGCCGCGCTGCAGAGCGCGCAGGGTCGCAAGGAAAATGCGGATACCGTCATCGACTCGATCACCGCCGAAGATATCGGCGCGCTGCCCGACCGCTCGGTTACCGAGGCGCTGCAGCGTATTCCAGGCGTCACCATCAACCGCTTCTCGGCGGGCGTCGACCCCGACCATTTCTCGGTCGAGGGGTCGGGCGTCACCATCCGCGGCCTCAGCTATGTCGGATCGCGCTTCAACGGCCGCGACGCATTCAGCGCCGGTAACGGGTCGGGGCTGAGCTTCGCCGACGTGCCGTCCGAGCTGCTCGCGGGGGTGGATGTCTACAAGACGCCGTCGGCGGACCTGATCGAGGGCGGCATCGGCGGCATCGTCAATTTGCGGACACGCCTGCCCTTCGACCAGACCGGCCTGCTGATCGCCGGTTCGGCCGAGCTCAACTACGGCGACTTCGTCGAAAAATCGGCGCCGACCTTTTCGGCGCTGGTCAGCAATCGCTGGTCGACCGGCATCGGCGAGATCGGCATCCTGGCGAGCGCCTCCTATTCGCAGCTCTATTCGCAGGCCGACCGCATCGGCATCTCGAGCTTTCGCCCGCGGACGAGCTATTCGGACGGGACGCGCACCGATGTGGTGCCCTTCTCCGGCGCGACCGCAGGACCGTCGGTCCTGTTCCCGCGCGGCGCCGTGCTCGGCCGCCAGAATTTCAACCGCGAACGCTACGGCTATTCGGGCGCGCTGCAGTGGGAAAGCAACGACGGCACGTTGGCCGCGACCTTCCAGTTCCTGCGGTCCGACGCGCGTCAGGCGTGGAGCGAGAATACGATCGAAATCGCCACCGACAATGTGTCGAACAACGGCGATTCACGCGCCGTTGCCGGCACCTCGCTTGATTTCGACGACAGCGGCGTATTCGAAAATGGCGTGATCACCGGCCCGACCGGCTGGCGCGCCGACCAGCAGACCGACGACGTGCGCACCCCGGTGCTCGGTCTCCAGTCGAACAATATCCGGCGCGATCATTATGAGCGGATCAAGACCACCGACTATTCGGCCAATCTGCGCTGGACGCCGACCGAGAATTTTGCGCTGAACTTCGACTATCAGCACGTCGATTCGAAGAGCGACGTCGAGGACAACACGCTGTGGGGTTCGTCCTATCAGGATGCAGCGATCACGCTGAACGGCAAGGGCCTGCCGCTGGTGCAGTTCCTGCCGCCGCAGACCTGCATCAATCCGGCCTGCCCGGGTCCGGAAGGATCGACCGGCGGCACGATCGGTTTCGACGACGACGACCATCCCTCCTATTTCGGGACCAACCACCAGAGCTTCACCGATCCGTTCAACAGCTTCTATCGCGCGGCGATGGACCATCTGGAAGCGAGCGAAGGCAGCGAGGACGCCTTCCGCGTCGATGCCGAACTCTCCTTCCCCGACAGCGGCTTCCTGAAGTCGGTGCAGGTCGGCGGGCGCTATGCCGATACCGAGCAGACCGCGCGTTTCTCGATCTACAATTGGGGCGTGCTCAGCGAGCAATGGGGCAATGGCGGGCCGGTCTGGTTCGACGACAATGTCGACGGCGTGGTCGGCGGCACCGGCGGCACCCCGCCGCAGGGCTATGAGCAGGTCTTCTATCCGAACTTCTTCCGCGGCGCCGCCAACAATCCGATCGCGGGCCAAGGGCGCCTCTTCTACTCGGGCGACACGGTGAAGGACCGCGAAGCCTATATCGCCTATGCCAACGCCATCGCGCGCGAATGGCAGGGGACGACGACCTGCGGCGTCGATGGCCGGACGATCAACGCGGGTTGGAATTCGCTCGCCGACCGCTGCGGCAATGTCGCGGGCACGCCGTTCCAGCCGGGCGAGATCAACCCGCAGCAGAACAAGAATTTCGCACTCTACGGGATGGTCAAGTTCGACAGCGAATTCGGCGGCGGAACGCGGCTGACCGGCAACGTCGGGCTGCGCTACACGCGCACCAAGCGGACGTCGCAGGGTTTCCAGCAATTCGCCAACAATCCGACGTCGATCACGACCGAGCAGGCGTGTATCGATGCCGCCAATGCCGGGCAGCCGGCGACCGGTTTCTGTACCTTCACGCCCGCCGTGCGCCAGCAGGCGCGCGACTATTTGAACGGCGCGCTGCTGCCGATCGACGCCAAGACGACCTATGATTATTTCCTGCCCAGCGTGAACCTGAAGCTCGAGGTCGGCGGCGGGTTGCAGTTCCGCGCGGGCTATTTCAAGGGCGTCTTCGCCCCGCCCTTTGGCTTCTCGCGGAATTATTTCAATGTGACGGGCCTGTCCGCCGAGCAGAATGTCGACAGTAGCGGCGCGGCGATTCCGGGCAGCTTCCGGATCCAGTCGACGGTGACCGCCGGCAATCCCAATCTGTTGCCCACGACGTCGGACAATTTCGACCTCACCGCCGAATATTATTTCAGCAAGGTGGGACAGATCACGCTGTCGCTGTTCCACAAGCGGCTGCACAATGTGGTGACCAATGCGACGGTGTCGACCGACCTCACCAACAATGGCGCGACCTTCCCGGTCGTGCTGACGACGGCAGTGAATTCGGAGGACACGGGCAAGGTCACCGGTGCCGAAGTGTCGTACCAGCAGGTGTTCGACTTCCTGCCGGGGCCGCTATCGGGCCTCGGGCTGCAGGCGACCTATACCTATGTCAAATCGTCGGGTGTGCCGCAAACGACGCTGTCGGCAACCGACCCCGATGTTGCGGCGGGGCGGCAGTCGGCGATTTCGGGCGACGCGTTCCCGCTCCAGGGGCTGTCGAAGCATACGATCAACTTCACCCCGTTCATCGACATCGGTCCGCTGTCGCTGCGCGCGTCCTACAACTGGCGCTCGCGCTACCTGCTGACGATCCGCGACGTGATCACGCCGTTCGATCCGATCTTCCAGCGCGCCTATGGCCAGCTCGACGCATCGGCGACGGTCAGCGTCACCGACAATTTCAAGCTGGGCGTCCAGGCGGTGAACATCCTGAACTCGCAGACCAAGACCGAGGCCGCGGTGCTCAACGGGGCCGGCGAGATCCAGTACGTCCCGCGCCAATGGTATATGAGCGACCGCCGCTTCACGATCCTGGCGCGCTTCACCTTTTAGGAGTGCATCCCGCCTCCTTCCCTCGGGCCGCCGCTTCGCAAGAAACGGCGGCCTTTCTTTATGCGGGCGGGCGATAGGCGAGGAACATCGTCGCGGTCAGGCGGCCCGAACGCGGATCGGCGGGATGCGCGACGGCGGGGTCGATGATCCCCGCGTGCAGGCTGTTGCTGCGATAGAGAATCAGCCGGTCGAACGCCGCCGGGATCGCGGCGACGCGGACATGGTCGGCGGTATCGGGCGACGGATAGGCCGGGCGATGCTGCACGGCGAGCGCAGCGTCGCGGGCGCGATCCCACTCCGCCTCGCGGTCGGGCGAAATCGCCTCATAGCCCGTCGACCGCTGCCGGAAAAAGGCGGTGCCGCCGAAATGGGGCGGGCAGAGATAGTGGACCGTCGCGAAATGCAGCGGATCGCTGGTGTCGATGTGCGGCACCGTCTGGAGCGGGACGAGCTTGGCCGCCGGCGTCGTGACGATCGAAAAGAAACATTCGGCGCGCGCGAGCCGGGCATCGCCGAGTGCATAGACGCGGCGCACGAGCGGATCGAGCCGCGTCGCCATTGCCCGCACATAGTCGAGCGGCATCGGGGCGCGAAGGCCGGGGTAGAGATTGCCCGCGACAGGCGAAAAGGCGACGGCGTTGCAGGCGAAATCGACGAGCGCGTTGGGGTCGGTCGTCGCGCCGTCGATGCGGATCAGCGGCGCGCGCTCGGCGCCGATCGCGAGGACGTCGATGACCGCGCTGTCGGCGGGACGGCAATCGGGCGCGGTCGTCATCCGCCCTTCCTTCGCCGCGATCGCCGCGCGGTCAAGTGCGCGGCGCGGCGCCCGCGAACAGCTCGGCCAGTGCGGCGCGCATCGGATGCGGGCGATAATCGTCGCCATATGGACAGCAGCGCTGCGGCAGGCCGTCGGCGCGCGGGGCAAAGCCTTGCAGCCAGCTATATTTATCGACCATGCCCCAAGCGAGGATATCGCGCAGCTGCGGATAGGCGAGCATCACCTCCATATAAGCGCGCGTGTAGTTCGCGACGCCGGCGTCGCGCGCGGCATGGTCGGCGGGCAGGCCATTGTCCTTGACGTCGAATTCGGTGAGCAGCAGCCGGTAACCCATGCCGGTGACCGCGTCGCAAAAGGCGCGCCACTCCTTGAGGTCATAGGGGCCGATGCCCGTCTTGCGGTCGATCGTGCGCATTTCGATGTGCGACTGGATGCCGAGCGCGTCGCACGGCACCCCGCGCTTGCGGAACCCCTCGAGCAGGCGCAGCACGCCGGCGCGGTGGTTCGCATGGCCGGGTTCCCAGCTCATATAGTCGTTATAAACGAGCTCGGCGTCGGGCAATTCGGTCCGCGCGGTGTGAAAGGCGAGATCGACGACCGCCTCGTGGCTGCCCATCGCCTTCGACATCGACGTATCGACGAAGGCGCCGGTCTTGTCGTCGAACAGTTCATTGACGACATCATAGCTGTGGATGACGCCGCGATAGCGCCGCGTCACGGTCTCGATATGGCTGGTGATCAGCCGCGCCGCCACGGTCGCGGGGCGCGCTCCATAGTAGTAATTATTGACCCACTCGGGCAGCCATTTCGGGCGGTGCCAGAGCAGGGTGTGGCCGCGGATATCGAGGCCCTTCGATTTGGCATAGCGGACGATCGCGTCGAAGGCGGCGAAATTATATTGGTCGGGGCCGGGGCGGATCGCCTGCCACTTCATCTCATTCTCGGCGACGACGAGTCCGCATTCGCGCTCGACTATGGTGCGATAGTCGGGATTGCCGATCGAGCCGCTGTCCGATCCTTCGGCGCCATAGGCGATTGCCGAACCGAAGCGCAGCCCCTTGCCCTGCGCGATGGCGTGCAGGCCCTCGTCCGGAGGCGGCGGCGAGGCAGCCGACCCGGCGCCGCCCGCGCAAGCGGCCAGCGATAGGGCCGAGAGGCCGGCGAGCGCCTCGCGCCGGCTGAGCGTGGTATCGATCATGGCGTGACAACCAGCTTGACGCTCTGCACCTCGGCGGAGTTCGGGCCCACCATGATCTCGAACTCGCCGGGTTCGATGACGCGCTTCATCTCGGCATTCCACATCTGGAAGGCCGCGGGGGTTAGCGTGATCGTCACCGGCCTCGTCTCGCCGGGTTTGAGCGTGATGCGCTGGAAGCTTTTCAATTCCTTGACCGGGCGGGTGACCGAACTGATGCTGTCGCGGACATAGACCTGCACCACCTCGTCGCCTTCGCGCGAGCCGGTGTTGGCGACGTCGACGGTCACCGAAACCGGCTGCCCCGCCGCGATCGACGGGGCCGACAGGCGCGGCGTCCCGATGGTGAATTTGCTGTAGCTGAGCCCATAGCCGAAGGGGAACAAGGGCGCCTTATCGTCGAACAGATAACCGCGCCGCGCGGTCGGCTTGTGGTTGTAGAAGAAGGGTAGCTGGCCGACGTTGCGTGCGACGGTGACGGGCAATTTGCCGCCCGGATTGACGCGCCCGAACAGCGCGTCGGCGATCGCATGCCCCTGCTGCTCGCCGCCGTACCAAGTCTCGAGGATGGCATCGGCCTTGGCGACGACGCCCGGATAGGAGGGCGGGCGGCCGTTGACGAGCACCACCACGACCGGTTTGCCGAGCGCCTTCAGCGCGTCGAGCAACTCCTCCTGCTCGCCGACGATGTCGATGTCCGACCGATCGCCGAGATGCGTGTCGGCCCAGCCCTCGCGGCTGGTCTGTTCGGTGTCGCCGATGAAGAGCAGGATATGGTCGGCGCCGCGCGCCGCCTCGACCGCGGCGGCGATGCGCTGGCGGTTTGCGGCGGGATCGGCGAGCTGGACCTCGTCGGCCCACCAGTCGTCATTTTCGGTGATCTTGACGCCTTCGCTATAGACGACGTTCGCCTTGTCGCCGACGAGTTCCTTGATCCCGTCGAGCGGCGATACGGTCTTGGGCGGGATGCCGTAATAGCCGCCGAGCCGCGCCACCGCGGCGTTGGGGCCGATCACCGCGATTTTGGGTTTCGCCGCACCGGCGGCCGGCAGCGCGAGTGGCAGCACGCCATCGTTCTTGAGCAGCACCAGCGACTTTTCCGCCGTGCGCCGCGCCAGCGCGATCGCCTCCGCATTGTTGGTGACCGCGGTATCCTTGATCCGCGCGAAGGGGTTTTCGAACAGCCCGGCGAGGAACTTGATCCGCAGCATCCGCGTCACCGCGGCGTCGATATCGGCCTCCTTCACCTTGCCCGCGCGCACCGATTCCACGAGCGTCTTGTATGCCGCGCCATTGGGCAGGTCGCTGTCGACCCCGGCCGCGAGCGCCTGGCGCGCGGCATCGGCGAGGTCGGGGGCGATCTTGTGCAGCCGGACGAGGTCGTCGATCGCATAATAGTCGCTGACGACAGCGCCCTCGAAGCCCCATTCGCCGCGCAGCACGTCGCCGAGCAGCCATTTGTTGACGTGGCTGGGGACGCCGTCGATCTCGTTATAGCTCGCCATCACCGCCTCGATGCCGGTGCGCTTGACCACCGCCTCGAACGGCGGGAAAAAATCCTCGCGCAATGTGCGTTCGGCGATCGGCGCGGGGCCGACGTTGGTGCCGCTTTCGGGCTGGCCGTGGCCGGTCATATGCTTGAGCGTCGCGAACACCTTCCCCGGCGCGAGCGGGCCGGGGCGACCCTTGCCCTGCAAGCCCTCGACCGCGGCGACCCCCATTTCGCTGACCAGGTAGGGATCCTCGCCGAAGGTTTCCTCGATCCGGCCCCAGCGCGGGTCGCGCGCGACGTCAACGACGGGCGAGAGCACATAGGGCACGCCGCGTGCGCGCACCTCGCGCGCGATGACGCTGTTGACGTCGCGGATCAGATCGGGGTCGAAGGTCGAGGCCATGGCGATCGATTGCGGGAAGCTGGTGGCGTCGCGCGCGGCGAGGCCGTGCAGCGCTTCCTCGTGGAAGAGCACGGGGATGCCGAGGCGTGTGTTCTTGGTCGCCCAGGTCTGCACCGCGTTCACATAGTCGACGCTCTCCTCGATCGAGCGCAATTTGTTGGTGCGCGGGCTGCTGGGGCCGCTGCGGTCGGACGGGCGCGCGACCTGGCCGAGGCCGTCGGGGAATTTCAACGACGCCTTCGCCGCATTCCACGTCGTGTCGGCGTTCTGCACATCGGCCTTGCTGTCCCACAGGGTGATGATCTGCGCGACCTTTTCTTCGAGCGTCATGCGCGCGAGCAAATCGGCGACGCGCGCGTCGACCGGCAGGCTGGCGTTGCGATAGGGGGCGCTGGCGGGAGGCTTTGCGGTCGCGGAGGCGGATACGGGTGCCGCGGGCTGCCCTGTGACCTGCGTCAGCGGCAGGATCATCGTCGTGGCCAGCAAGGCGGCCGCCAGCGTCATGCGCATGATCGTCTCTCTCCCTTTTTTCTTGCGCGGATCGATTCTCCACGCTTATGGTAGCGCTACCATGAACAGTCGCGACGGGCGCTGTCAAGTCATGGCGAGCGCGAAAAGGGGGAGACGAGCAAAGAGGATGCGGGGTGCAGCGACGATCCTGGCATTTGTGCTCGCCCTGCTGCTCGCGACCGGCCCCTCGCGGGCCGAGGACGGCTACGACCTGTGGCTGCGCTATCGCCCGCTGGAACCCGCTTATGCCAAAGAGGTACGGCAAATCGCGCCCGCGCTGTCGGTCGACGCGCCGCCGGGTCCGACGATCGATGCCGCAACCGCCGAGCTCAGCCGCGCCTTGGGCATCTGGCTGGGCCACCCGCTGGCGCTCGTTCCCGATGCGCGCGAAGCGCTTCAGTTGTGCCGGCGCGACCGGCCCTGCGCTGCGGCGCTGCCGACGCTGCGCGGCACCGGTCCGCCCGGTTCCTTTGGCATCGATCGTGTCGGCAGCCGGACGGTAATTTCGGCAGCAGACGACATCGGCCTGCTCTACGGCAGCTTCGCACTGCTCCGCCATATCCAGCAGCAGGCGCCGCTGAACGCGTTGCCGCAGGCCGACGCGCCGCGCGTCGCGATCCGCATGCTCGACCATTGGGACAATCTGGATGGCAGCGTCGAGCGCGGCTATGCCGGCCGCTCGATCTTCCAGTGGTGGCGCCTGCCCGGCTATGTCGATCCGCGGCTGACCGACTATGCGCGCGCCAACGCGTCGGTGGGGATCAACGCGGTCGCGGTGAACAATGTCAACGCGCCCGCGACCTTCCTGACCCCGCGATTCATCGCCAAGACGCGCGCGCTCGCCGACACGCTGCGCCCCTATGGCATCCGCGTCTTCCTGTCGGCGCGCTTTTCGGCGCCGCGCGATCTCGGCGGCCTGACCACCGCCGACCCGCTAGACCCCGAGGTTCAGCGCTGGTGGCAGACGAAGGCCGACGAAATCTATGCCGCCATCCCCGATTTCGGCGGTTTCCTGGTCAAGGCGAATAGCGAGGGCCAGCCCGGACCGCAGGATTATGGTCGGTCGCACGCCGATGGCGCCAATATGCTGGCGCGCGCGGTCGGCGACCGCGGCATCGTGATCTGGCGTGCCTTCGTCTATGATCCCGACCCCGCGGTCGAGCGGACGATGCAGGCGTACAACGCCTTCCAGCCGCTCGACGGGCAATTCGATTCCAATGTCGTCGTGCAGGTCAAGAACGGCCCGCTCGATTTCCAGCCGCGCGAGCCGGTGAGCCCTTTGTTCGGCGCGATGCCGAAGACACAGCTCGGGCTCGAACTGCAGATCACCAAGGAATATCTCGGCTTCTCGACCCATCTCGCCTATCTGGCGCCGCTGTTCGAAGAGGCGCTCGACACCGGCGGGCTGGGCCGGGATGAGCGCGCGACGCTGGCCGACATCGTCGCGGGCGGCCCCACCAGCCTGATCGCCGGGATCGCCAATATCGGGTCCGACCGCAACTGGAGCGGGTCGCATTTCGACCAGGCGAACTGGTACGCCTTCGGCCGGCTGGCCTGGGATCCGACGCGCTCGTCGGACGCCATAGCGCGCGAATGGGTCGCGCAGAGCTTCGCGCCCGACCCGGTGCTGATCGACGCCGTCGTTCCCATGATGCTGACGAGCCGCCAGACGGTGGTCGACTATATGACCCCGCTCGGCCTCGCGCATCTGATGGGCAGCGACCATCATTATGGCCCCGCGCCCTGGGTCGACGATCTGGAGCGGCCCGACTGGAACCCGGTCTATTACCACCGCGCCGACGCCGACGGGATCGGTTTCGATCGCACGGCGGAGGGCAGCAACGCGCTCGGCCAATATCCCGCCGGTCTGGCAAAGGCCTATGCCGAAGAAGGCGACCCCGCCCTGCCCTTCCTTTTGTGGTTCCACCGCAAGCGCTGGGACGACCGGCTGGCCACCGGGCGCACCGTCTGGGACGAACTGGTCGTCCGCTACGACCGCGGCGTCGCCGGAGTCGATGCGATGGCGCTGCAGTGGAACGGCCTTCGCAGCCGGTTCGACGCGCGCCGCCACGGCGAGGTTGCGGCGCTGCTGGCGGTCCAGCAGCACGAGGCGCGCTGGTGGCGCGATGCGTCGATCGCCTATTTCCAGTCGCTGTCGAGGCGCCCGCTGCCGCCCGGCCATGCGGCTCCGCCGTACCCGCTCGAATGGTATCGCACCCAACGCTTCCCCGAGGCGCCCGGCATATGATCGCGGCGCGCCTCCGATATTCGCCTAGCGTCGGCAGGTCAGACGTTTTAGGGACGCTGGCATGAGCGAAAAGAGCGCTACCATGCCCCGCCAGGGCCGCCGCCAGGGCAAGGCCCCGACCATTTCCGACGTCGCCGCCGCCGCGGGCTGTTCGCCGATGACGGTGAGCCGCGTGATCAATGGCGATTCCAACGTGCGGGCGGCGACGCGCCAACAGGTGATGGAGGCGATCGCTGCGCTCCGCTATATGCCGAACCGCGCCGCGCGCAGCTTGGCCGGCGGCGAGCAGTTGCGCATCGCGCTCCTCTTCGACAATCCCTCGGCATCCTATCTCAGCGAATTCCTGATGGGCGCGCTCGAAGAAGCGACGCGGAGCGATATCCACCTGATCGTGCAGAGCTGCCTCGACGTCGCCGAGGCTCAAGCGCTGATGCGCAACCTGGCGCAGGGCGGGATCAAAGGCTTCATCCTGCCGCCGCCGCTATGCGACGACCAGAGCGTGCTCGACCTGGTCAGCGAGCTCGATGCCATCGCCATCGCGGTGGGACCCGGCAAGGCGACGGGGTCGCACGGTGCGGTGATGATCGACGATTTCCAGGCCGCTTACGACATGACCCGGCATATCATCGACTTGGGCCACGAACGCATCGGCTTCATCATCGGCAATCCCGAACAGGTTGCCAGCGGCCGGCGGCTGAACGGCTATCGCGCCGCGATGGCCGACGCCGGACTCCCCGTCCTGGACGAATTGATCGTGCAGGGGCGTTTCAGCTATCGGTCGGGGATGGATGGCGCAGAGCGACTGCTCGCCGTCGATCCCCGACCGACCGCGATTTTTGCGTCGAACGACGATATGGCCGCGGCGACCGTGGCGGTCGCGCATCGCCGCCACCTCGACGTCCCCAACGATATCACTGTCTGCGGTTTCGACGATACCGCGATGGCGAGCACCATCTGGCCCGAGCTGACGACGATCCGCCAGCCGATCCGCGAGATGACCGCCTGGGCGGTGTCGGCGATCGCGACGATCATGCGCGCGCGCAAGGCCGGCGAGCATGCGCAGGAGCAGCAGATGACGATGCCCTATTCGCTGATCCGCCGCGAATCCGACGCCGCGCCCAGCCTCGCCACGCGGCGGCCGAAGGGGGTCGAGCGGCGGTGACCGGGTCCCCGCCCCGCCCCCGGCTGCGATCGCGCGACTGGTTCGACAATCCCGAACGCTGGGACATGACCGCGCTCTATCTCGAGCGCTTCATGAATTACGGGACGACCCCCGAGGAACTGCAGTCGGGCAAGCCGATCATCGGCATCGCGCAATCGGGCAGCGACCTGTCCCCGTGCAACCGCGTCCATGTCGATCTCGCGAAGCGCGTGCGCGACGGAATTCGCGATGCGGGGGGCATTCCGATCGAGTTTCCGGTGCACCCGATCTTCGAAAATTGCCGTCGCCCGACCGCTGCGCTCGACCGCAACCTTGCCTATCTGGGGCTCGTCGAGATATTGAACGGTTATCCACTCGACGCCGTGGTGCTCACCACCGGCTGCGACAAGACGACGCCGTCGCAGGTGATGGCTGCGACCACGGTCGATATTCCCGCGATCGTGCTGTCGGGCGGGCCGATGCTCGACGGCTGGCACGATGGCGAACTGGTCGGGTCGGGCACGGTGATCTGGCGCAGCCGCCGCGCGCTGTCAGCGGGGCTTATCGACGAGGAGGAGTTCCTCGAGCGTGCCACATCGAGCGCGCCGTCACTGGGCCATTGCAATTCGATGGGTACCGCGTCGACGATGAACGCGGTCGCCGAGGCGCTCGGCCTGTCGCTCACCGGCTGCGCCGCGATCCCGGCGCCGTACCGCGAGCGCGGGCAATATGCCTATCGCACCGGACGGCGGATCGTCGAAATGGTCCATGAGGATCTGCGCCCGTCGCACATATTGACGCGCGAGGCGTTTTTGAATGCCATCGCCACGGTCAGCGTGTGCGGCGGATCGAGCAACGCCCAGCCGCATATCGTCGCGATGGCACGGCACGCGGGGGTCGAACTCGAACCCGAAGTGTGGACCGACCATGGTTATGATCTGCCTTTGCTGGTCAACATGCAGCCGGCGGGGAAATATCTGGGCGAGCGCTTCCACCGCGCCGGCGGGGTGCCCGCGGCGATGTGGGAATTGCTGAACGCAGGCAAGTTATTCGGCGATTGTCTGACCGTCACCGGGCGCCGCATCGCCGACAATCTGGCGGGGCAGGAGAGTGCCGACCGCGAAATGATCCGACCGTTCGCCGATCCGTTGCAGGCGAAGGCGGGATTCCTGACGCTGAAAGGCAATTTATTCGACTTCGCGGTCATGAAGACATCGGTCATCTCGCCCGAATTCCGCACGCGCTATCTGTCGCGCCCCGGCGCCGAAGGGGTGTTCGAGGCGCGCGCAGTCGTTTTCGACGGATCGGACGACTATCATCACCGCATCAACGACCCGGCGCTCAACATCGACGAGAATTGCATATTGGTGATGCGCTCGTCGGGCATCCTCGGCTGGCCCGGATCGGCCGAGGTCGTGAACATGCAGCCACCCGATGCGCTGATCCAGCGCGGCATCCAATGGCTGCCGACGCTGGGCGACGGACGCCAGTCGGGCACGTCGGACAGCCCTTCGATCCTCAACGCTTCCCCCGAAAGCGCGGCGGGGGGCGGTCTCGCATGGCTGCGCGACGGGGACATGATCCGCATCGACCTCAACGCCGGAACCTGCGACATGCTGGTCGACGCGGACGAGATCGAGCGGCGAAAAGCCGAAGGCCTCCCCGAAATCCCGCCGAGCAATACGCCCTGGGAAGAGCTGTTCCGTGAAAAGACGGGCCAGCTTGGCGAAGGCGGGGTCATGGAGTTTGCACTGAAATATCGCCAGACGTCAAAGACGCTGCCGCGGCACAATCACTAAACTGCTGTCACCGGATCGGGATCTCGAAGCTGGTGACCGGCAGGTTCGCGCCGTCGAACAAATTGACCACCGGACTGTCCGCCCAAGCGTAACGGACGCGTGTTGCCGGTTGCCCATCGTCGGCGATCTCGACCGTAGCGCCTTTCGCCAACGCGGACGCAAAACGGCAGCTACCCGCCGCATCGCCGCACAGTTCGAATCCGATTGCCTGCGCGCTACTCCAGCTCGCCAAGGTACCGGTCACACCGTCGAACCGCACGACGATCGCACCGCCTTGCCGCGCCGCGCCCAGCACATGCGGGAACGCCTTGCCCCCGGCGGCGCGCGCTAGCCGGTGACCGAGTTCGATCTTGTTCGCAGGATGGATGTCGAGCCGCTCGCCGAGGTCGAGCGCGGGGATCAGCGTCATCGCGGGGTCGGCATCGGCAGCGCGGCGTTGTTCGTCGCGGAGCATCCCCCAGCCGCTATCGAAAGGCTTGGTCACCGGATCGCCATAATTGGCGAGACCGACAACGAGCAGCGGCAAATCATTGCGGCCGAACTGGGCGCGCCACCCGGCGATCAACGCCGCAAGCCGCGCGTCATATCCGGGCGTCCCGACGTCGGCCTCACCCTGATACCAGGCGATGCCGTCGAGGCGGATCGCGCCGAGCGGCGCGACCATCGCGTTGTGGATCAGCCCCAGTCCGGCGATCTGGTCCCACGGCGGGCGCGGCGCGGCGCCCGCCTTGTCCGTCGCGATGGCATAGGACCAGCCATCGCCGATCGGCATTTCGCTGCCATCGGCAAAGCTGAGCTTGAGCGCATCGGCGGGACCCTGAAAGCCGCCATTGCCCCAGCTGTCGCCGACGAGGACCATGATCTCGTTCACCCCGGCGCGCCAATATCCGGCGGGAACTGCATAACGGCGCGCATCGGACCAGCTGAAGCTGTTGGCGATTACCTCGCCATTGACGAAGGTTTCGTCGCTGTCGTCGATGACGCCGAGCGAAAGCGTCGCGCCTTGCGCCGCCTGCGCAGCGGTTAACGTCACGCTGCGCCGCGCCCAGACATAGCCGTTGAAGCTTTTGAAGTCGGCCCCCTTCCATTCGTCCCAATAGGATATCGCGGGAAAGGGCTGCCATGTCAGGCGGTCGGGCTTGATCCACGGTTCCTCGCCCGGTGCGTCGCCGCTGAGCTTTTGCCACCAGCCGGCCCAGCGCGGGAAGAACGCCTGGTTCGCCGCAAGCGGGTCGCGCGTGTAGAGCGCCAGCAGATCGGCCTCGTCCTGGCCGTAAATCGACCGTGTCGCGGCGGGCGTCAGCCAGGCGCGGATTTGCGTCCCGCCCCACGTCGCATCGATCGCGCCGATCGCCACCCCGCGCGCCGCCCGCAGGTCGCGCGCCATATAATAGCAGGCGGCGGAGAAATCGGGGACACTGTCGGCCGACGCGGGCGACCAGGACGGCAGCGCGGCGAAACGGCGTTGCGGCAGCGTCGCGGTCGCCTTTTCGACCGTCAGCAGCCGCAGGTCGGGGTCCGGGAAATTCGCCGCCTGCGTGTCGAAATCGAGCGCGCGGCGCACCGGCAATTCCATGTTCGACTGGCCCGAGCAGAGCCAGACATCGCCGAGCATGACATCCTTGGCCGCCGCCGCCACCTGACCGTCCGCGCCGCGAACGGTGAGTTCATAGGGACCGCCCGCCGGAAGCGCGGCGAAGCTGGCCTGCCAATATCCTTCGCCATCCGCGATTGCGGTCGCCTTCTTGTCCGCGAGCGTAACCGTCAGCTTGTCGCGGGGCGCCGCGGTGCCGTTTACCAGGATCGGCTGGCCGCGCTGGATGACGGCATGGTCGGTGAAGGTCGGGGCTAGCGTGACCTGGGCGTGCGCCGGACTGGCGCAAGCCGCGGCCGCCAGCAGCAGTGCTCGCCAGATCATGCCGCGCGCACCAGCGGCAGCGGGTGGCCGCCAACGTCGGGGCGAAAGGCGAAGAGCGCACCCGCGAGCGGCTGATCCGCGCGTTCGACGTCGGACATTTCCTGATGCGCCGATGTCGCATAGAGCGTCGCCAGATCGGGGCCGCCAAAGGCGAGCTTGGTGATGTTCGCGGTCGGAAAATCGACCTTCGCAATCTCTTCGCCCGCCGGGTTGAAACAGCGCGCCGCCCAGCCCGCGTAACAGCCGACCCAGACATTGCCCGCGGCGTCGGTGATCGACCCGTCGGGGTGCCCCATGCCGTCGCCGAAAGTCACGAAAGGCCGCAACGCACCGGGCAGTCCGTCCGGCCCGATCGGGGCGGCCCGGATTGTTCCGGCGAGCGTATCGGTGAAATAGATCGTCGCGCCGTCGGGCGCGATGGCGGGGCCGTTGGTGATCGCGATCCCGCTGGGGCCCGCCTGCTCGACCTGTCTCGCCGCCAGCCGATAGAAATTGCCGGTTTCGTCCTCGCACGCATTGTCCATCGACCCGAACCACACGGCGCCCCTGGCATCGGTGCAGGCGTCGTTGAGGCGATTGCCCGGCCGATCGGTCTCGACCGCCAGCCAGGCCGTAAATTCGCCGCTGGCCGGGTCGAACCAGTGGAGTCCGCCCTGCAATCCGCAGAGCAGCCGGCCGTCGTCCGCCGGCAGTGCCCAGCCGATTTCGCCCGGCGCGGACCACTGGTCCAGCGCAGCCGATGCGGGGTCGAAGCGCAGGAGCCGCTTCTGCTTGATATCGACGAACCACAGGCACTGGCGCGCCGCGTCCCACACCGGCCCCTCGCCGAGCGAGGTCGACGGCAAGGCGACCGGTTCGGGCGTCATCGTCATCAGCGCCAGCCCGCGTCGACCCAATAGTCGTGGCCGGTGCACATGCGCGCGTCGTCGGAGGCGAGGAACAGCGCCATCGCCGCGACATCGGCGGGCTGAACGCGCGCCTTCAGGCATTGCGCGGCGATGATCTCGGCCTCGCCCTCGGGCGTGTACCATTTGGCCTGGCGCGGGGTTTCGACATTGCCGGGGATGATCGTGTTGACGCGGATATTGTCGGCGCCAAGTTCGCGCGCCATCGAGCGCGTCATCCCCTCGATGGCGGCTTTTGCGGTCTGGTAAAGCACCAGATCGGGCAGCGCGAGGTGCCAGCTGATCGATCCGAAATTGACGATCGATCCGCCGCCCGCCGCCTTCATGCCCGGAATGACCGCCTGCGCGGCGAAAAACAGATGCCGCAGATTGACCGCGATCCGCTCGTCCCAATAGGCGGGGGTGACGTCGCTTATCGCGTGGCGGTCATCGTTCGCCGCGTTGTTGAGCAGGATGTCGAAATCGCCCATTTCGGCGGCGAGCGTCGCAACATTATGCCCGAGGCTGTCGAGGTCGGTGAGGTCGCAATGGGCGAAACGCGGCGCGACAAACCCCTCACCCGTCAACCGCCGCACCAGCGCCTCGCCGGCGGCGTCCTGCATGTCGAGAAAGGCGACATGCGCGCCCTGCCCGGCGAAACCCGTCACCAGCGCCTCGCCGATCCCCGTCGCGCCACCGGTTACCAAAACCCGTTTGCCCGCCAGGCTGGGATATTTCGCCGCCGACTTGTCGGCCTGTGTCGTCCGCGTCAGCACGCTCAATCCCCCGTGTAGACCGTCTTGATCTGCGTATAAAATTCGACCGCCGCAAACCCCTGTTCGCGCGGACCATAGCTCGACTTGCGCGTCCCGCCGAACGGCACATGATAATCGACCCCCGCGGTCGGCAGATTGACCATCACCATGCCCGCGCGGACATGCTTGCGGAAATGGCGGGCGTGCTTCTGGCTGTTGGTGACGATCCCCGACGACAGCCCGAATTCGCCGGCGTTGGCGATGTCGAGCGCCGCGTCATAATCCTTGACCCGCACGGTCGAAACCACAGGGCCGAAGACCTCCTCCCGATTGATCCGCATGTCGGGATTGGTGTCCGCGATCAGCGTCGGCGTCATATAATAGCCGGGCGTATAGGCCTTTGCGGCCTCGCCCCCGGTGACGCAGCGCCCACCCTCGTCGACCGCGATTTTCGCGTAACGCATATTCTGCTCGAACTGCGCTTCGCTCGCCGCGGGGCCGACCTGCGTTTCGGGGTCTAGCGCGGAACCGACGCGCAAGCCCTGCGCCTTTTCGGCGAGCGCGGCGACGAAGCGGTCGTGGATCGCATCCTCGACGATCACGCGCGACGAGGCAGTGCAGCGCTGACCGGTCTGGAAGAAACCACCGTCGAGCGCGATCGCCACCGCCTTGTCGAGGTCGGCGTCGGCAAGGACGACGAGCGGGTTCTTGCCGCCCATTTCCAGCTGCACCCGCGCCTGCCGCGCCATCGCGGCCATGCCGACCTTGCCGCCGACGCCCTGCGATCCGGTGAAGGAGATCGCGTCCACGCCGGGATGGTCGGCGATCGCCGCGCCGACCTGGCCCTGCCCGAGCACCATGTTGAACACGCCCGGCGGCGCCCCGCATTCCATGATGATGTCGGCGAGCGCGCTCGCAATCGCCGGGGTCACATTGGCGGGCTTGATTACGACGGTGTTGCCGAAGGCCAGCGCCGGCGCCGATTTCCACGAGGGAATCGCGATCGGGAAGTTCCACGGGGTGATCAGGCCATAGACGCCGACCGCCTCGCGATAGGTCGCGACGTCGAGCCCCGGCCGCGTCGATTCGAGCGTCTGCCCGTGGCGGCGCAGCGCCTCGCCGCCGAAATAGCGGAAGATGCGCGCGGCGCGCATCACTTCGCCCGTGCCTTCGGCGCGGGTCTTGCCCTCTTCGCGCGCCAAAAGTTCGCCAAGTTCGGCGGCGCGCGCCATGATCGTCGCCGCGACCTTGTCGAGCAGGTCGGCGCGGATCTCGGGCGACGCGGCGGCCCAGCCCGGCTGCGCCGCGCGCGCGGCGGCAACCGCGGCGTCGACCACTGCGGCGTCGCCGGCAGGAAAAAGCGCGACCACCTCGTCGGTGTTCGACGGGTTCAGGCTTTCCAGCGCGGCGTTGTCGGCGCCGATGCGCTCGCCGTTGATCAAATGCCCGAGTTTCAAAGTCACGGCGTAGGGACGTCCTTCAAATATGATCGATGAGCCCGCGGCTCGCGAGATTGCGGAACAATTCGGTGATGCCCATCGTCCACGGCGGCGCATCGCGCGATGTGGTGACGGTATTTTCCAGCGCTCCGAGCCGCGGCGAGGAAATCGTCACCCGGTCGCCGACCTTGTGGGTGAAACCGCCACCCGGCACGTCGCGATCCTGCGTCGGCGCAAACAGCGTGCCGAGATAGAGCGCATAGCCATCCGGATAATGATGCTCGCTGCGCGCCTGCGCGGCGAGATCGAGCGGATCGCGGCTGATCTGGCCCATCTGGTTCTTGCCGGTCAGCACATAGCCATCGGCGCCCTCGATCCTGAGGTCGATCTCGGCGCTGCGCACATCGTCGATCGTGAAACCGTCGTCGAACAGGCGGATGAAGGGCCCCAGCGCCGCCGAGGCATTATTGTCCTTTGCCTTGCCGAGCAGCAGCGCCGAGCGGCCTTCGAAATCGCGAAGGTTCACGTCGTTGCCCAGTGTCGCCCCGACCGCCTCGCCCGCGCTGTCCATGACCAGCGCGACTTCTGGTTCGGGATTGTTCCAGCTCGAATCGGAGCGGACGCCGACCGGGGCGCCATAGCCGACCGAAGAGAGAACTGCCGATTTGGTGAAGACTTCGGCATCGGGGCCGATCGCGACCTCCAGATATTGCGACCACATATTCTCGGCAATCAGCGCCCCCTTGAGCGCGGCCGCCTCGGCCGAGCCCGGGACGACCGCGCGAATGCCCTGCCCGATATGCTGCTCCAGCCCGGCGCGGATGCTCGCGGCCTGCGACGCGTCGCCGCGCGCGCGTTCCTCGATCACGCGCTCGATCGCCGACACGGCAAAGGTGACGCCCGCGGCCTTGATGCATTGCAGGTCGATGGGGCTGAGCAAGCGCGCCCCGTCGCGCAGCGCCGGCGCCTCGGGATCGAGCACCGCGACCTGCCTGCCATGCTCGGGAAGCCATTGGCGGCGCGCGATCGCGGCCGATACGGTCGCGGCGCTGGGGGTCAGGTCGTAAAGCGTGCCGCCGTCGATCAGCACGGGCGTCGGACCCGCGCCGAAATCGACTCGTCCGAGCAGGCGAGCAGACCGCCAATCGGCAGGCAAAACGGGGCCCAACGCAAAACCCATTGACCTGAAACCTCCCCACAGCCATTGTTGTGATAGCGCTACCATCACGCTCTAGGGGGTCGTGTCAAGGTTGGCGATCAGAAAATCCGTCGCCGGGCGGGGCCGCAGCCTCACCGGACGAATGGAGGGGAGAGGCGCGTTGCGGGGTTGGTGCTATATTGCCTGGGCGGCTTGGACTCTGGCGGCGACGCCCGCCGCGGCCCAATCGGACGTGCCGCCCGTCGCAAGCTTTGACTATGTCGCCTATTCGGGCACGCCCGATGCCGAATCGGCGGTCGCCGGACCCGGCGATTTCGCCAATCCGGTGCTGCCCGGTTTCCAGCCCGATCCCTCGATCGTTCGCGTCGGCGACGACTATTATCTGGTCAATTCGACCTTCAGCTGGTTCCCCGGCCTGCCGGTCTATCACAGCCGCGACCTTGTCCACTGGCGCCAGATCGGCAACGCCATCGACCGCCCCAGCCAGCTGACGATCGGCAAGGTCGGCGTCACGCGCGGACTGTTCGCGCCGACGATCAGCTACGAGGGCGGGCGCTTCTATATCGTCAACACCTGCATCGACTGCGGCGGCAATTTCATCCTCACCGCCGACGATCCCGCCGGACCCTGGTCCGATCCGCACTGGCTCGACTTCGGCGGCATCGACCCGTCGCTGTTCGTCGATGATGATGGCAAAGCGTGGATCGCCTACAATGACGCGCCGCCGGGGCCGCCCGAATATGACGGGCACCGCGCGCTGTGGCTGCAGCAGATCGACCTGGCCGCGATGAAGATGGCGCCGACGCGCACCTTGCTCGTCGACAAGGGCGTGCACGCTGCCGACAAGCCGGTGTGGGCCGAGGGACCGCATATCTACAAGGTCGGGCGCCATTATTATCTGACCGCCGCCGAGGGCGGCACCGCCGACCAGCACAGCCAGACCATCTACCGCGCCGAGGCGGTCACCGGCCCCTATCGACCCGGCCCGACCAATCCGATCCTGACCCAGCGCGACTTGCCCGAAGATCGGCCCTGGCCGGTGCAGGCGACGGGCCACGCCGACTTCGTCCAGATCGCCGACGGCAGCTGGTGGGCGGTGTTTCTCGCGACGCGGCCCTATGCGGGGCAGCAGACCAATTTGGGGCGCGAGACCTTCCTGTTGCCGGTGCAATGGAAGGACGGCTGGCCGCTGATCCTGCCGTCCGGAACGGCGATCGCGCCGACCGGCAGGCGCCCGGCCCTGCCCGCCTTCGCGGGTGACACGCTGGGCCAATGGCGCGACGACTTCGACGATCCGCGCCTGGCGCTCGACTGGATGATGCTCCGCACCCCGCAGGGTCGCGCCTGGTGGAGCCTGTCAAGCAGCAAGGGGGCGCTGCAGCTGACCGCCCGCCCCGTCGCCGCAGGGTCGCTCGACCAGCCGAGTTTCGTCGGCAAGCGGCTGCGCCATCACGACGCGGTGTTTGAAGCCCGCGTCACCTTTGCGCCCACCGCGACCGGCGACCACGCCGGGCTGCTCGCGCTCACCGACGAGAATCATTTTCTCTTCTTCGGCCGCGAGCGGCTGGCGGGCGGCGACGCGATCGTGCTGCGGCGCCGCGGCGCGGCGACGGAACCCGCCGAGGGTGTGGTCGTGAAGCAGGCTACGCTCGGCGCTAGGCCAGCCGCCGCGATCGATTTGCAAATCCGCCTGAACCGTGACAAGGCCGCGCTGCAATGGCGCGCGGCCGGGGCCACGGATTGGCAGACGCTGGCCGCCGATGTCGACGCGTCGGTGCTCGCCACCGTCGGCGCCGGGCTGTTCACCGGCGCGGTCATCGGCCCGTACGCAGCGCGCACGGACGCCCGGCCTTGACCCGGCCCGAGCCCGTCCGCGTGGTCATATTGGGCGGCGGCACCGCCGGCTGGATGACCGCCGCCGCGCTCGCCAAATTGCTGCCCGGACAGGCCGACATCCATCTCGTCGAATCCGAAGAGATCGGCATCGTCGGGGTCGGCGAGGCGACGCTGCCCCACCTGCGCGAGTTCATCCGCCGCTTGGGGCTGGACGAGATGGACTTCATGCGCAAAACGCGCGCGACGTTCAAACTCGGCATCGATTTCGTCGACTTCGGCGCGATCGGCGAGGGTTATATCCATCCCTTCGGCGCCTATGGCACCGACATCGCCGGGGTCGGCTTTCACCATTATTGGCTGCGGATGAAGGCCGCGGGCCGTGTCCCGCCGATCTGCGACTTCTCGCTCCCGATCGTCGCTTCGCGCGCGAGGCGCTTTGCGCCGATCCCCGCAGGCGGCGACTTCCTCGATAGCAGCTACAGCTATGCCTATCAGTTCGACGCGACGCGCATGGCGCCGATGCTGCGCGCCTTTGCCGAGGCGCATGGCGTGCGGCGCAGCGAGGGCAAGGTGGTCGGAGTCGAGCGCGATGCGGCAAGCGGCGATATCGCGGCGCTGCGCACCGACCGCGGCGACGTGATCGCCGGCGATCTGTTTGTCGACTGCTCGGGCTTTCGCGCGCTGCTGATCGGCGAGACGCTGGGCTCGCCGTGGGAGGATTGGTCGCAGTGGCTGCCGTGCGACCGCGCCGCGGCCTTGCCGTGCACCGCGCCCGACGGGCCGATCGAGCCCTATACCCGCGCGACCGCGATGCCCGCCGGCTGGCGCTGGCGCATCCCGCTCCAGCACCGCGTCGGCAACGGCTATGTCTATTCGAGCGCGCATCTGTCGGACGACGAAGCCTGCGGCGCGATCCTGGGCGCGATCGAGGGCGAGCCGCTCGCCGATCCGCGCGTGCTGCGCTTTCGCGCCGGGCGGCGGACCAAAAGCTGGGACCGCAATGTCGTCGCGATCGGCCTCGCCAGCGGTTTCCTCGAACCGCTCGAATCGACGAGCATCCACCTCGTGCAACAGGCGGTGACGCGGCTGGTCGAACTGTTCCCGCAGCGCCGTATCGACACGTCCGACCGCGACACCTTCAACGCGCTCGTCGATCGCGAATATGACCGCATCCGCGACTTCTTGATCCTGCACTATCATGCCACGCGGCGCGACGATTCGGATTTCTGGAACCATGTCCGCACGATGGCGGTGCCCGAAACGCTGCAGCGCAAGATGGACCTTTGGCGGACGAGCGGGCGCGTTGAACTCTATACGCAGGGCCTGTTTCTCGAGGCGAGCTGGGTCGCGGTCTATCTGGGCCAGGGGGTCGTGCCTTTATCCTATGACCAGCGCGCCGACACGCCGGCGCCGGACCGCCTCGCCAGGTCGCTGACCGAACTCGATCAGGCGATCCGCCAGCGGGTCGCGGCCTGGCCCGACCATGGCGACTATCTGCGCCAGTCCGGCGCGTGGGAAGCGGCATGAGCGGAGCGGCGGGCGCGACGCGGTCGGTGCTGGTCGTCGGCGACGGCGTCGTCGGGCTGGCCGCCGCGATTGCGCTCCGCCGCGCGCTGCCGGGCGCCGCGATCCGGCTGATGCAGTTGCCGGGCGACGAGGACAGCTGGCTCAACCGGCTGGGCGCGGCGAGCCCGATCATCCATCGCTTCCACCGGCAGATCGGGCTCGACCCCCGGCTCTTCACTCGGCGGACCAACGCCGATCGGGCGTATCTGCGCCACTGTGTCCGCGACGGGCAGCCGGCAGTTCGCGAAGCGAGCACCGCGGCGATCCCCTTTGTCGAGGGTGTGCCGCTGCATCACATCTGGCTGCGCCACCGCCTCGAGGACGGCGAAGGCGCGACCGATTTCGCCGCGATGCTGCTCGCGCTGCGCGAAGCGCGCGGCGACGAGGGCGGCTTCGGCCCGCGCTTCGACATCGCCGCCTATCAAAGCCTGCTCGGCGAGATGGCGGCGGCGCTCGATATCGGCATCACGGCGGCGGCCGACGTCACGGTCACGGCGGACAATGGCGCGGTCGCGGGTATTTCGGCCGATGGCGGCGCATTGCTGCGCGCGGATCTCTATGTGGATGCCGCCGGTCCGCGCTCGCGCCTGCTCACCGCGCTCGGAGTCGGATGGACCGACTGGTCGGACTGGCTGCCGAAGCTGTCGCTTTCGATATCACCGGACGGCGGCGTCGCGCAGGGCGACGAGCGGCTGACCTACGAAGGCGGCGCGATCGTCTGGCAGACCCGCGTTTGGCGCGCCGCGCTCGCCCCCGATGCAACCGCCCGCGGCCCCGGCTGCCTCGGCCGCTGTTGGCTGGGCAACGCCGTCGCCATCGGCGAAGCCGCCGTGCGCGCGCCGACCGCCGATGGCGTCGGCCTCGGCGTCGCGCTCGAGGATATCTTGCGGCTGATCGCGCTGCTGCCACGTCCCGACGGTGGCGGGCAAGAGCAGCGCGAATATGACCGCCGCGCTGGGATCGCCTATCGCGCGCTCGCCGACTGGAGCGGCCTCGGCACAGCGCCGGGCGCCGACGGCCCGCCAGGCCTTGCCGAAATAGGCGCGGCCTTTGCCGCGCGGGGCCGTGTGGCGATCGACGAACTCAGCCCGATCCAGCCCGGCGAGTGGCTTGCACGGCTGATGACGCTTGGCCCGCCGCCGCGCCGCGTCGATCCGACCGCATGGGCGCTGCCCGACGCCGTCGTCCGTTCCACCATCGCGCGCGCCGCGCCGGCGCGCGTGCCGACCTGAATCGCCAAGAGAGGATGAGGATGCGCAAAAGTCTATGGCTGATGCCGCTGGTGCTGGGCGCCTGCGCCGCACAGGGCGGCGGACCCGCAGCGTCGGCGGCGTCCGCCGACGCGGGCAAGCTCCTACTCGCGCCGGTCCCGCCCGAGGCGACGGCGAATCCCGCGCTCTGGCCCAAACCGCACTGGCCGCAGCCGCGCGATGCCGCGACCGAAGCGCGCATCGCCGCGCTGATCGCGCGAATGACCGTGGAGGAAAAGGTCGGCCAGATCGTGCAGGCCGACATCGCCAGCGTCACGCCGGAGGAGGCCAAGGCCTACCATCTCGGATCGATCCTCAACGGCGGCAACAGCGGCCCCGGCAACGACGATCTGGCGCCGCCCGAAAAATGGCTCGGGCTCGCCGACGCTTTTTATGCGGCGTCGATCGATACGTCGGGCGGCGGCGTCGGTATCCCGATCATCTGGGGCACCGATGCGGTGCATGGCCATAGCAACATCGTCGGAGCGACGATTTTTCCGCACAATGTCGGCCTCGGCGCCGCGCGCGATCCCGACCTGATCGAGCGGATCGCTCGCGCGACGGCGCTCGAAATTCGCACGACGGGCATGGAATGGACCTTTGCCCCGACCGTCACCGTGCCGCAGGATTATCGCTGGGGCCGCGCCTATGAGGGCTATTCGTCCGACCCGGCGCTCGTCAGCGAATATGTCGGCCGCATGGTGCGGGGACTCCAAGGTCCGGCGACCGGCAAGGATTTGCTCAAAGGCCCCTATGTCATCGCCTCGACCAAACATTACCTCGCCGACGGCGGCACCGTCGACGGCCGCGATCAGGGCGATGCGCGGATCAGCGAAGAGCAGTTGCGCGACATCCACGGCGCGCCTTACGTTCCCGCGCTCGAACAGGGCGTCGCAACGATCATGGTCAGCTTTTCGGGCTGGAACGGGGTCAAGAACACCGGCAACAAGTCGCTGCTGACCGATCTGCTCAAGGACCATATGGGGTTCGACGGCTTCCTGGTCAGCGACTGGAACGCGCACGGCCAGGTCGCAGGGTGCACCAACGCCTCCTGCCCGCAGACGATCAACGCCGGGCTCGACATGGTGATGGCGCCCGACAGCTGGAAGGCGATGTGGACCTCGCTCGTAGCGCAGGCGAAGGACGGCACGGTGCCGATGGCGCGGATCGACGATGCCGTCGCGCGCATCCTGCGCGTCAAGATGCGGCTCGGGCTGTTCGAGGCAGGCAAGCCGTCGAGCCGGCCCTATGCTGGGCAATGGGATTTGCTAGGCGCGCCCGCGCATCGCGCCATCGCGCGCGAAGCGGTGCGCAAGTCGCTCGTGCTGCTGAAGGATCAAGGCGGAGTGTTGCCGATCAAGCCAGGCAGCCACATTCTCGTCGCCGGCGATGCCGCCGACGATATCGCCCGCCAGTCGGGCGGGTGGACGCTGACCTGGCAGGGCACCGATGTCACCAACGCCCACTTTCCGGGCGCCACCTCGATCTGGAAGGGGCTGGACGACGCCGTAAGGGCAGCCGGCGGCAGCGCCGAATTGGCGCCGGGCGGCGCCTACCGCAAGAAGCCCGACGCCGCGATCGTGGTGTTCGGTGAAACCCCCTATGCCGAATTCCAGGGCGACCTGAAGACGCTCCAACTCCGCCCCGAGCTTCGCGCGCCGTTCGCGACGATGCAGAAGTTGAAGGCGGCGGGCATCCCGGTGATCGCGGTGATGATCAGCGGGCGGCCGCTGTTCATGAACCCGGAGCTCAACGTCGCCGATGCCTTCGTCGCCGCCTGGCTGCCGGGCTCGGAAGGCGGCGGCGTCGCCGATGTCCTGGTCGCCGGCAAGGACGGCAAGCCGCGGTTCGATTTCACCGGCAAGCTGCCGACCGCCTGGCCCGCCACCGCGCGCGCCGACGGCCCGGTCCTGTTTCCCTTCGGCTATGGGCTGGGCCTGAACGACCGCGCGACATGGACGACGCTGTCCGAAGAACCCGGCGTGGAAGCCAGCGACAGCGGCAATGTCTGGTTCGCGCGCGGCGTTCCCGCCGCGTCCTGGTCGCTGCGCGTGCTCGACGGCGCGGGCGACACGACGCGGATCACCTCGGTCCCCGCCGCGGCGCTCGGCGGGCGCGTGACGGTCACCGCGACCGACCATGTCGTCCAAGAGGGTGCGCGCCAATTCGCCATCGCCGGCGGCCCGGCGACGGTCGAAGTGTCGGGCCACGCCCCGGTCGATCTGTCGCGCGAGAGCAACGGCGACCTGTTGCTGGTCGCGACGATGCGCGTCGACCAGCCGCCGAAGCAGCCGGCAACGCTGGCCGTCAATCGCACCCCCATACCCTTTGCGGCATTTTCGCTCGCAACCGCGGGGCAATGGCGCAGCTACGGCGTGCCGCTGAAATGCTTTGCTGCTAAGGGGGCCGACATGACCAGGGTCGAGACGCCTTTTCGCCTGACGACCGACGGCGCGGCACGCTTCAGCCTTGCCGAGGTGCGGTTGGCGTCCGTGGCGGATGTCATCATCCCCTGCCCATGAAGGACTGGCTCACCCGCGCCGCGCCGATTGCCGAGATCGACGCGCGCGACGCCAGCGCAGCCCAGGCGGCGCTGGCGGCGGCGAACGGACGCCCGCTGGTGTTGCGAGGGCTGACCGCGGACTGGCCGTTGGTCGCGGCGGGAAAAGAGGGCATCGCGGCGCTGGCAGAGCGGCTGGCCGGCTACGGCCCCGGCGCGCCTATGAATGTCTTCACCGCGCCGCCGGGGACGCACGGCCATTATTTCTATCGCGGCGACATGACCGGTTTCAACTTCCGCACCGAGCAGGCGACGATGCCCGAACTGCTCGACCGGCTGCTGTGGGCGAGCACGCTGGCCGATCCGCCCAGCTTTTACGCGGGATCGACCCCGGCCGCGGATTTCATGCCCGGCTTCCTTGCCGATCACCCCTTGCCGGTCGCGGCCCCGGGCGCAATCCCGCGGCTGTGGACCGGCAATGCCTCGCACATCGCGACCCATTTCGATCAGTCGGACAATATCGCGGTCGTCGTCGCGGGCCTCCGCCGCTTTGTGCTGTTTCCGCCCGAACAGGTCGCGAACCTCTATCTCGGCCCGCTCAACAAGACCCCGGCGGGGCAGCCGGTGAGCATGGTCGCGGTCGACGATCCCGACCTCGCGCGTTACCCGCGCTTCGCCGAGGCGATGGCCGCGGCAGCGGTCGCGACGCTCGATCCGGGCGATGC
The DNA here is from genome assembly GCF_001984035.1 of Sphingopyxis sp. QXT-31. Lineage (NCBI taxonomy): Bacteria > Pseudomonadati > Pseudomonadota > Alphaproteobacteria > Sphingomonadales > Sphingopyxidaceae > Sphingopyxis > Sphingopyxis sp. QXT-31. The sequence goes on from NZ_CP019449.1 coordinate 2,254,534, forward strand.
GATCTTCATTCCCTCGCTCTGGTGGCACAACATCCGCGCCACCGGCCCGCTCAACCTGATGGTCAATTATTGGTGCGATGCCGGCGCCGGCAGTTCGCCCTTACTCGCCTTTGCGCACAGCTTGCTGGCGATCCGCGATCTGCCCGCTGCCGAACGCGCCGCATGGCGGACATGGTTCGACCATTTCATCTTCGGCGACGAGGGCGCGGCCGCCGCCGATCATCTGCCGCCACATGCCCAGGGCGTGCAGGGCGCAGCGTCGCCCGAGCGCGATGAGACGATCCGCAATTTCGTGCTGCGCGGGCTGATGGGGCCGCGCTAGCGGCTGACGAGGCGCGCGATATGGTCGGCGTGCTTTGGCATCGCACGTGCCTGGGTTTCGAACACCGACGCGATCCGCTCCATCGCCGCGACGATCCGTTCGTCGTCGGTCGCGTCGACCAGCGGGTCATAACCCTCGGGCATGATATTCTGCCCCAGCATCACTGCCGCCCAATTGGCGATCCCGAACAGGTCGTGGTCGAAGCGGCGGATACGGCCCTTGGTGCGGAACAGCTCGATCTTCTGCGCCAGGCTGTCGGGGATCTCCATCGCCGCCATGTCGCGCCAGAAGGGCGTGTCGCTGCGCGCGGTCGCCTTGTAATGCAGCACGATGAAGTCGCGGACATATTCATATTGATCGATCATCAGCCGGTTATATTCGTCTCGCTCGGCCGCGCTGAAGCGCATGTCGGGGAACAGCCAGAACAGCTTGTTGATCCCGGTCTGGATCAGGTGGATGCTCGTCGATTCGAGCGGTTCGATGAACCCGCCCGCGAGGCCGAGCGCGACGACATTGCCGTCCCACAAACGCTCGCGCACCCCCGCCGTGAAGCGCAGGCCGCGCGGTTCGGCGAGCGGCTCGCTGTCGAGATGGGCGAGCAGGGTGGCGCGCGCTTCCTCTTCGCCGGCATAGGCGCTGGAATAGACGATGCCGTTGCCGGTGCGGTGCTGGAGTGGGATGCGCCACTGCCAGCCGAAGCCATGCGCAGTGGCGCGCGTCGCGGGTATGAGCGGATCGACGCGCGCCGACGGCACCGCGAGCGCGCGATCGCACGGCAGCCAGCGCGACCAGTCGCGATAGCCGACTCCCATCTCTTTGCCGAGCAGCAGGCTGACGAAGCCCGAGCAGTCGATGAAGAGATCGCCCGCGACGGCGCGCCCGTCGGTGAGGTGCAGCGCCGCGACATGCCCGCTCGCCGGGTCGCGCGACACGCGCTCGATGCGCCCCTCGATGCGGGTGACGCCCCCGGCCTCGGCGCGGCGGCGCAGATAGGCGGCGTAGAGCGCGGCGTCGAAATGATAGGCGGCCGCCATCTGGTGGAGCGGCGAGCGCGGGTCGCCGCTCTGCGGCGCATAGCCGCCATGGCGCACCGCGGCGCCGGTGATGAAATAGTCGGTGAAGGGCCGGATGCGCGGATCGTCCCGATGCTTGAGCCAGAACTGGTGAAAGGCGATGCCTTCGAAATTGTGGCCGGGGTCGCCGAAGGGGTGGAGATAGCGCTCGCCGAGCGCGCCCCAGTCGACGAATTCGATCCCCAGCTTGAAGGTGGCGCCGGTTTCGCGCAGGAACTCGGCCTCGTCGATGCCGAGCATCCGGTTGAAGTCGCGGATCGGCGGGATCGTCGCCTCGCCCACCCCGACGGTGCCGATCGCATCGGACTCCACGAGCAGGATGCGGCGCTGGCCGTCATTGAGGAAACGCGCCGCCGCGGCCGCCGCCATCCAGCCGGCGGTGCCGCCGCCGACGATCACGACGGTGCGGACCGGATCGATCACCGTGCCGCTTCCCGAGCCCGGGTACCGAAGCGCACCCGCGCTGCGATCGTCTCGCCCGGCGCGGCGACGGGCATCGCTTGCCCGCGGTCGCCGAGGTTCAGCGCATTGTTGCTGTGCGGCACCGGCTCGAAGCAGAAATAGGCGGCGCCCGGCGGCGTATAGACCACCGCGCACGGCAGGTCGGAGGTGATCGACAGCGCGAGCCGCCGTCCCTCCCACGCGATCCCGGCCAGCCCGGTCCAGCCGTCATACCCATTATCAAGATCGGTCGCGGCTACCGCCAGCCCACCGCGGAAATCCTCGGCGGGCCCCGGGGTGTCGGCGTGCAGCGGAAGCCCGTCGCGCGCCGAGCCCCAGACCTGCGTCGCCGCAAAGTCCAGATGCGCGCCCGCGGCATCGAAATAAGGATGCATACCGAACGCCAGCGGCACCGCGATATCGGCACCGTTGGTCGCGGTCATGCGGATGTCGAGGCCGCTGCCGGTCAGTTGGAAATGCTGCTCGGCCACAAAGGGCCAAGGCCAGTCGGCGTCGTTCTCATGGTCGAGGCGCAGCACCGCGCGGTCGGCCACCGCCTCGACCACGCGCCACGCGCGGCGCCAACCGACGCCGTGGATCGCATGCCGGTCGGGCAGCCCGCTCGGCGGCAGGCGATATTCGGCGCCGCCCCAGCGGAAATGCCCGCCGCCGATGCGGTTCGAAAAAGGGACGAGCGGGAAGTTCGCCATAGCCAGCGGATTCCAGTCCGGCCCCGGCGTAACGCCCGATTCATGGAACATCGGCTGCCCGCCCACACGCCACGCCGCGATGGCACCGCCCGCCTCGGGCACCAGTATCAGCCGCGCATCGCCCGAGGCCAGTGTCAGGGTATCAAGCAGGGTGGTGCAGCTCATTTCCCCAGTTCAACCGAAGGCGTGCCTTCGCGCAAGACATAGACCGGACCGATCTCGAGCGCCTGCTCCGCCCCCGCGGTGTGTAGCGCCAGCTGGCCCTGTCCCGCGGCAAGCGCCCGTGTGGCGGTCGTACCGATCTGGTAGAGCCGCCAGTTCGGCCCGACGATCAGGATATTGTCGGCAAAGCCATCGTAAGGCGCGCTATTCTGCTGCACCCGGATGGCGAGCTTGCCCTGCCCGTCGGGGGTCGCCGCCGAGACGGTGCGCGCGAGGACCGCGATGCGCAGCCGGTCGCCCTCGGCGATCGCGCCCTGCAGCGGCACCGAAGCCCCTGCGTCATAGGCATTGGCGCTGGCGGTGCCGACCGTCAGCAGCGTCGCGACGCGGCCATAGACATTGGTCGTGGTCGCCTTCGCCGTCTGCGCGGTGCCATAGAGCAGCCATTCGCGGTTCGCCGGATCGTTGAGCAGGTCGCCCTTGCCGACGAGCTGCGGCGGCAATTCGGGATCGGCGGCGGGCGCGGCCGGCGCCGCGGCCTGGCGGATCGTCTTCGCACCCTCGACGACGATCACCTGGCCGATCTCGATCGTCTGGCGCGCACCGGCGAGCTGCAGCCCGAGCACCGCCTGTCCCTTGGCGATGTCGCGATCGGCCTGCGCGGCGACTTCGTAGAGCTGCCACTCGGAGCCGATGGTCAGCGCGGTGTCGCCGAACCCGGCATAAGGCGCGACATTCTGCTGGAAGCGGACGCCGATCCGCCCCTTACCGTCGGGCGCGTCGGACTTGATCGTGCGCGCCCAGAAGGCGGCGACATAATCGCCCTTGCTGCGCAGTGCGGTGCGGATCGGCACATTGGCACCGGCGTCATAGGGCGCCGTGCCCAGCGATTGCAGCGCGAACTGCACCGCCGCGCCGCCGCCGGGGATATCGGCGGACCGGACGTTCTTCGCCTTCATGATCGCGCCGAAGGTCGCCCAGTCGAGCGCGGACGGATCGTTGATCAGATGGCCGGGCAGCGCGTCGTCGAGCGCCTGCAGTTCGGGGGTCGGCTGCCGTTCGCCGGCCACAGCGGCTGGCACCGCCGCGGGAGCGGGCGCGGTCGTCGTGTCGGGAAGGCCGATCGCCCCGCGCATCGCGGGCAGCCATTGCTTCTTGTCGCTGTCGTAAAAGGGGAAGGTGTTGGTGTAAGCCCAGGTGCACATGCCGATGCCCAGCGGCGCGAAGGCCTTGGTCACCGCGGCATGATATTTCACGCGCTGGTCGAGCGGCGCCGTCGTATGCGCGCCGGTCTCACCCATGAAGGGCAGCAGGCCGGTGCGCGCCGTGTAATCGCGGATCTTCTGCACATCGCGCACCAGCCGCGCGGCATCGTCGGCGCTGCCATATGTACGGCCGAGCGGCGGCACTGGCTCCACCCAGTCGGCGCCTTGGTGGGTAAATTCGAACGGCTCGTAATAATGGAAGGTCGGATAGACGTTGCGATCGTCCGGCAGCGTCAGCGTGGCGAGCGAATCGATCCCGCTCCAGAACTCGCCGCCGATGATCACCGGCCGGTCGGGATTGGTCGCGCGCACCGCCGCCAGCGCAGGCGACAGCGCTTCAATCAGGTTGGCGTTGGTGAATTTGTCGTGCGGCTCATTCTCCAGTTCGAACCACAAGGTCTTGATCGGCTGGTCGGCGAAGGCAACGGCGATCTGCTTCCAGATCCCGGCAAAGCGCGGTGCGCTGCCCAGCGGATCGCTGTGCATCGATTCGAAATTATGGCTGTCGAGGATGACGTTGAGGCCCGCCGCCTGCGCCGCGCCGACCAGATGCTTCACCCGCGCGAGGAAGACAGGTTCGATCGTGTAGGGCGCCTCCTTTCCTGCATGACTGTCCCAGCGCACGGGCAAGCGAATGGTCGTGAAGCCGGCTGAAGCGATATTGGCGAAATCGTCGTCGGCAATGCGATGCCCGCCCCATGCCGTTTCGGTTGGCGGCTCGAGGCTGTTGCCCATGTTGATGCATGTCCCGACGGGCAATCCACGCGGTGCCGCGATGCTGCGTACGGGCACCGCCATCGACGCCACGACCGCAGCCAGCAAAATTGCCCTTTTCATCCGGACCCTCCCAATCGGCCGTCGTTTGATCGCGGCTTACCACAATTTGGTAGCGCTACCAGTCTGCCGGGTCAAAACCTAATTGTCCCCATAAATGGGTCCCGCTCCAACGGGCGAAGGCGTCGCCGAATGCCCGTAATGCACTAAATATTGGTCATAAGCTGGGGAAGATGACCGGCGGCGCGACATCCGAATTGGACAAAAGCCAGCGCCAAAGTCCTCTATGGAAATACCCACTGAACGCGATGCCCGCCCGAAAGACTGGCACAGAGCGTACTTTTAAGCGTTCGTGATCGGCATGTTTCGGACGGCTGCCTCGCGGTCGGCCAGGACTCAAATCAGGCGAGATGCCGACTTCCCGGTCCGACCTGAAGGGGCCCTGCGCGGTGCCGGGATCCGATCAAGGAGACCACCCATGACCAGGACGACCACGCGCGCGAAGCTGCTCAAGCTCCCGGCCCTCGCGCTCGCATGGTCCGACCAGCGCCGACTGCTCGAATTTACCTGATCGAATCACCCCTGCGGTGGCCACCGAATTGCGCCGCAGAGACTTTCCGAGACGTTGCGCTGAATTAGCTCGCCGGACGCCCTGTCTCTGACCACGCCCGAGCGATTGACCGCGGGAACGGTCGCACAACCGCGCCGATTGCGTGTGAAGGGCTTAGAATAACCGATTTATATCAGTCACTTACATGTTCGTGGTGCACCCGACAGGATTCGAACCTGTGGCCCCCAGATTAGGAATCTGATGCTCTATCCTGCTGAGCTACGGGTGCGCCGCGGTCCGTTTAGCGGCGGCGGATGCGCAGCGTCAATCGGCCCGGTAACCCGCCCGGTCAATTCGTCGCTTCGGGCGGCACGAAGGGCACGAGCAGCGGCATCGCCGCAATGCCCTCGTCGCGCAACGCCTGCGCTTCCTCGGGCGAGGTCTGGCCGTGGATCAGGTCCTCGGCGGCGCGGCCCTCGTGCATCGCGCGCGCAGCATCGGCGAAATCGCGACCGACCCAGCGCGACTGCGGCAGCATCTCGGCCTGTTTGGCGGCGATCCCCGCCATCACCTTGCGCACCAGTTCGGGGGTCACCTCGCCCGCGCTTTCGGGGGCGGCAGGCGTAGCGGGCATGGCCGCCTGGTTCGACTTGGCACCGACGCGCGGCGCCATCACCGCCTTGGCCACATCGCTGTCGCCGCACACCGGGCAGGCGATCAGCCCGCGCACCTGCTGGTCGGCAAAGCTCTCGCTGCTCTGGAACCAGGCTTCGAACCGGTGATCGCCGACGGCGCAGCAAAGGTCGAAGACGATCAAGGGGTCAGGCCGTGCCGAGCAGCGGGTCGAGCGCGCCCTTGGCATCGATCGCGGCGAGGTCGTCGCTGCCGCCGATATGCTTGCCGTCGATGAAAATCTGCGGGACGGTGCGGCGCCCGCCGGCGCGCTCGACCATCGCTTCGAATCCGGCGCGGTCCATCGTCACGTCGATTTCCTGATACGCCGCGCCCTTGCCGTCGAGCAGCGCCTTCGCCCGCGTGCAATAGGGGCAGAAGAATTTGGTGAACACTTCGATCTTGGCCATGGCCGCTACCTTGTCATCCTTTCGTCAACCATATCGGAATCCAACGAAGCAAAGTCAAATATGTTGCCGCTGGCGAGCGCGTCGGGGACGACGCGCGCCCAGCATAATGCCGACACGCGCGCCGCGCCGCTGCGTTTGAGCGCCCGCGCAGCCGCGCGCAACGTCGCGCCGCTGGCATGGACATCGTCGATCAGCACCAGATGGCACCCCGCGGCGCGCGCCTTCGCGCCCTCGGCGAGCTTGAAGGCGCCCGCGACGATCTTTTCGCGCTCGCGCCGCCCCTTGCCGCGCAGCGACGCGGTCGCCTTGGCGCGCAGCAGCAGGTCGTGGTCGTGCGGCACGCCGGTCAGCCGCGTGAGCTCATCGGCGACCAGCGCCGCCTGGTTGAAGCCTCGCGACCACAGCCGCCAGCGGTGGAGCGGTACCGGCACCAGCAGCGCCTCGCCGCCGCCGACCAGGCTCGTCAGCGGCCGCACCATCAGCCCCGCCATCAGCCGCGCATGGCCGACGCGCCGTCCATATTTCAGCCGCAGCGCGACGGTGCGCGCCGCCGGGCCATAAGCGACCGCCGACGGCGCGCCGTCGAAGGGCGGCGCATCGGCGAGGCACGCGCCGCACTGCATCTCGCCCCCCGGCAGCGCATCGGGCAGCGGGATTGAACAGCGCGCGCAGGCGGGGCCGTCGAGGAAGTGCAGCGACTGCCAGCAAGCAAGGCAGAATTGCCGGTCGCCCGCGACGATCGTCCCGCACGCCGGGCAGCGCGGCGGCAGCGCATAGTCGACGAGCGCGCGGCCGGTCCGCTGCAGGCCGCGAAGGATCGCATCGGCCGCTCCCGCCGAGGGTCCGCTATCGACATCGCCCATCGCTGCCCCCATGTGCCGCTTGTGAAGCAGGACGCGAGGCGGCACAAGCGCCGCATGTCGCCGCCCCCCGTCCCGCTTTTCTCCGCCACACGCCTGCGCGCCCAGCGCGACCGCCTCGCGAAACTGGCGCCGGGCGCAGATTTCCTCGCGCCGATCATCGCCGAAAGCCTCACCGACCGGCTGGCGATGGTCACGCGCAGCTTCCCGCGCGCGCTGCTGATCGGCGGACACGACCCAGCGCTCGCGGCGCATCTGCGCGCTGCGGGCAGCGACGTGACGATTCTCGAGGCCGGGACCCGCCTCGCGGCGACCACGGGCGCGCTGGTCGGCGAAGCCGATGCGATCGACCTGCCCTTCGAAAGCTTCGACCTGATCCTCTGGCCCGGCGGGCTCGACAGCGTCAACGACGTACCCGGCGCGCTGGTGCGGCTGCGCGCGCTGCTCGCGCCCGACGGATTGCTGCTCGGCAGCTTCGTCGGCGACGGCAGCCTCGCGAAGCTGCGCCGCGCGGTGATGGCCGACGGGGTGCGCTCGATCGCGCGCCTGCATCCGCAGATCGATCTCGCGGCGATGGGCAATCTGCTCCAGCGCACCGGCTTCTCGCTGCCCGTGGTCGATGTCGAGGCGCTGAGCGTGCGCTACGGCGACTGGTTCGCGCTCGTCCGCGACCTACGCGCCGCAGGGCTGGCGAGCCGGCTCGCCGCCGCGCCGCCGCCGCTCACGCGCGAAGAGGTCGCCCATATCGCGCTCGCCTTTGCGGCGCAGGCCGACCCCGACGGCCGCGTCGCCGAAACCTTCCGCCTGATCCATTTCAGCGGCTGGGCGCCGCACCCCGACCAGCCGCGCCCCGCGCGGCGCGGCAGCGGGACAGCGTCATTGGCCGACGCACTCAAACCAAATGGCTAGAGCAAAGCCTCGAGCAGCCCGATCAGCGGCCGGTCGGCCGGGGGCATGTCGAGCGCATAGAGTTCGACGGGACGCACCCAGCGCAGCGCCGTCGCGTGCCGCGCCTCCGGCACGCCTTTCCATTTGCGCAGCGCATAGACAAGCAGCAGCAGATGCCGTTCGCCCAGCGGCTCGCTCGCAAAACAGGCGGGAGCGAGGCACGCATGGTCGACCTCGATCCCCAGTTCCTCGGCGAGCTCGCGGATCAGCGCCGCCTCGGGCGTCTCGCCCGGCTCCAGCTTGCCGCCGGGGAACTCCCACAGCCCGGCCATCGACGTGCCCGGCGGCCGCTGCTGGACAAGCACCCGGCCGTCGCGATCGACCATCGCCGCGGCGACCACAATGAGACAGTTTTCGGCGGCTTTTAACGAGGCAGGTGAGGACAAATTGTTAACCCTGATATGCGAAATCCATAGGCCTCGGGAACTCTAGGACCAGAATCCCCGAATTGCACGGCCAAGGTTTGAATTGCATTTCGTTCAGGGCAAAGGCGCGACGCGGCACGGACCAGTGACCGCCCGCACCGCATAAAAGCCACGAACAAAGGGCTTTGCGGTTCAGGGACAATGATCCTGTCAAAGGCAGGGGCAGGGACATGACACATATCGTGGAGCTGATGCGGTCGACCAGAGCCGCCACAGCTGTCGAATATGGGCTGATACTCGCATTGATCTTCGTGGCCGCCAGCGTCGCGATGACCAACGTCGGCAAATCGGCCAGCTCCATGTGGAACAACGTCGCGACGAAAAGTACGTCTGTCCTGTAACGGGACTCATCGAAAAATCCGGCGCGCCGCCACATTAAGAATTTCAAAACCAATAGCGCTTAGAACCGTCCCTGTTGACCAAGACCAGAGTGTCAACCGGGCAAGTGACTTGTTAGGAGACCAGACATGAAGTTCATCAAAAAGTTCATTCGCGACAACAAAGCCGCCACCGCCATCGAATATGGCCTGATCGCCGCTCTGATCGCCGTTGCCGGCATCACCGCGATGACCTCGGTTGGTAAGGGCGTGAGCAACACGTTCAACAACGTCAACGCCAAGCTCTAAGCTTCGCGTCGGCGCCCGGTTTTTCCGGGTACCAATGAGCAGAGATGGGGCGGTGGGTTTCCACCGCCCCATTTTCTTTGCGCGAGCAACGCGCCGCTGCTCCGGCTTTCGCCAGCCGCGAACTCAGCGGCTGGCGTAGACCACGATCTTGACCTTCTGCCCCGGGGTGAGCCGGCTCGTCGAATTCAGCCGGTTGAGCACCTGGAATCGCTCGGTCTGGTAATTGCTGTACGCCATGCGCCGCGCCAGCGTCGCCACGGTGTCGCCGCGCGCGACGGTCACCACGTCGATCCGCCGCGGCTTGATCGCCGCCGCCTCGGCGCTGCTCAGTCGCCGCACGCTGCCAAACATCGAGTTGAACGCCGATCCGCCGCCGGCCTTGGTCAGCGCGACGAAGTGAAAGGCGCTGGTCCGCGAAAATTCATAGGCGAAGACGGTAACATCGACCGCGCCCGACTGGGTGTTCGCGCGCGCGGTCGATGTATAGGCCGGAATGCCGTTCACCGTGGTGCGCTGAATGCTGCTGGGGCTGAGCGCCGTATTGCCCGCGACCGACTTAAACGCCGCGGCGACATAGGCGTTCATGTCGCCATTATAGGCGGCGGTCGTGAACTGTGCCTGCCCGCCGCTGCCGCTCACCGACACCGCGGTCGTGCCGTTCTGCATCCCGTAGCCGCTCGGCACCGCGAATTTCAGCCGCAGGTCGGGATGCAGGAACTCATTGCCCTCGACGACGCCCTGCGCGGGATCGTCGCCATAGAGCACGCCGTCGACCGACGCGTAAAAGGCATCGGCGTTGCGCACGCCGCCGGCACCGGCGCGCGCCGCCAGCGTCTGGGCGTTGCGCACGCGCGACGCGGGGTCGGGGTGAGTGCTCGCCCATTCGGGCAGCGAACGCGCGTCGCCGCCCGACAATCGCGCTTCGAGGCTGGTCTGGTTGGCGAGGCTCGCGAGCACAGTCGACAGCGCCTTCGGGTCGTAACCCGCGCTCTTCAGATATTGCACGCCCAGCTGGTCCGCTTCCAGCTCCTGGCTGCGCGAGAAGCCCAAAGTCGCGAGCTGTGCGACCTTCATCGCATTATTCTGCAGCAATCCGCCCAGTCCACCAAGCAATCCGCCATTGTCGCCGATCGCGCCGCCGAGCACCCCCGCAAGCACGCCGAGAACGGCGTTGCGCGTCGCCGCCGACTGGCGCTTCTTGCTGTGCTGCGCGGCGACATGGCCGACTTCGTGGCCGAGCACGCCGGCCAGTTCCGCCTCGTCGTTCATCAGCGCCATCAGCTGGCGCGTGACATAGACATAGCCGCCGGGGATCGCGAAGGCATTGTTCACCGGCGAATTGAGCAGGGTGACGGTGAAGTCGGAGCGCGCGTTGGACAGCCGCGACTGGACCGCGATATTTTGCCCGACGCGCGCGACATAGGCGGCCTGCGGCCCCGTATAGGTGCCACCGAATTCCTGGACCAACTCGGGATGCGCCTCGGCGCCCTGCTTGCGTTCGCTCGCGGTGATCGCGGTCGCGGTCTTGATCGTCTTGGTCTTGCCCTTGGTCTGGGCCTCGGCGCTGGTGCCGATGCCGCCGGCGCCCACCGCGGCGGCGAGGCAAATCGCCAATGCTGTCGTCATTTTCCGGGCCATTATCGCGCTCCCTTTGGTCCTGTTTGGCTTGCCATAGCCTATATCGGCGCACGACAAGACCCGCGATGAACATCTTGCTCAGCGGATTGTCAGGGAGAACGTCGATCCCGCGATCGGGTTCCGCTGGGCTCAGGCCCGGCCCATGGCGAGGAATTTCTCCTCGCGCGCGGCGAGGATCGTGTCGCGCGGCAGCCCCGCCAGCGCGTCCAATTCCTGCGCGATCGCGTCGCCCAGCGCCCTGATCGCGATCTCGGGCGCACGGTGCGCGCCGCCCACGGGTTCGGGGACGATGCGGTCGATGACCTTGAGCGCCAGCAGGTCATCGGGCGTCATCTTCATCGCCGCGGCCGCATCGGCGGCCTTGTCGGCGGTGCGCCACAGGATCGACGCACAGCCCTCGGGCGAGATCACCGAATAGACGGCATGTTCGAACATCAAGACGCGGTTCGCTGCGGCGATCGCGATCGCGCCGCCCGATCCGCCCTCGCCGACGATCGTCGCGACCATCGGCACGCCCAGTGCGAGGCATTGTTCGGTCGAGCGCGCGATCGCCTCGGCCTGCCCGCGCTCCTCGGCCTGGATGCCCGGGAAGGCGCCCGACGTGTCGACCAGCGACACCACCGGCAGCCCGAAGCGGTCGGCAAGCTGCATCAGGCGGATCGCCTTGCGATAGCCTTCGGGCTTCGCCATGCCGAAATTATGCTTCATCCGCGACGGGATATCGTCGCCCTTTTCGTGTCCGATGACCATCACGCGGCGCCCGCGAAAGCGCGCCAGCCCGCCGAGGATCGCCTGGTCGTCACCGAAATTGCGGTCGCCGGCCAGCGGCATCCAGTCGTCGAACAGCCCCGCGACATAATGTTTGAAATGCGGCCGGTCGGGATGCCGCGCGACCTGCGTCTTCTGCCACGGCGTAAGCTTGGCATAGATGTCGCGCAGCATCTTCGAGGATTTGTCCTCGAGCCGCGCGATGTCATTGTCGATGTTGAGCGACGGATCGTCGCCCATTTCGCGCAATTCGGCAATCTGGCGATCGAGCGCCGCGACCTGTTTTTCGAAGTCCAGAAAGGCTGTCATGGGGGACGTCGCTAGGCCGATGGCGGCGTCAGGTCAACGTCCGCCGGCGTCGGGACCATGTGCGCCAGCGGATGCCGCCGGTTGACCAGCTCGACCAGCCGCCGGCTGTCGACATGCGTGTAAATCTCGGTCGTCGCGATATCGGCGTGGCCGAGCATCAGCTGCAATGCGCGGAGATCGGCGCCGCCTTCGAGCAGGTGCGTCGCAAAGGCGTGGCGCAGCACATGCGGGCTCACCGCCGCGGGATCCAGGCCCGCGCGCGCCGCCAGTTCGCGCAGCATCTGGAACAACCGCACGCGCGAGACATGGCTCTTGCCCGACGGGAACAGCCAGGGCGACCCGTCGGCGACCAGCGGCAGCCAGCGATCGAGCGCCTCGCGCGCGCGCTCCGACAAAGGCGCCAGCCTCTCTTTGTCGCCCTTGCCGCGGATGATCAGATATTGGCGCTCGCCCGCGACCGCACGGCGCGGCAGTCCGACGAGTTCGCTCGCGCGCAGCCCCGATCCATAGAGCAGCTCGAGCAGCAGCAGCATCCGCACCGCGCTCGCCGGCGGCGCCTCGCCCGCAGCTTCCTCGCCCGCCTGCGCGAACAATCGCTCGACATCGTCGTGCGTCAGGATGCGCGGCAGCGGCCGGCGCGTCGCCGGGCGCGCAAGCGGCTGCGCGGGGTCGTCCGCCCGCTCGCCTTCGTCGCGGAGGAAGGCGTAGAACTGCCGCAGCGCCGACAGCTTGCGCGCCGCGCTGCTCGCCGCAAGCAATTGATATCCGGCCATGACCTGCCGCAGTGCCGCGGTGTCGGCGCCCTCCAGCCCCGCGGGCACCATCGCCGCCGCCTGCTCGAGGTCGCGGCGATACGCCAAAAGCGTGTTGCGCGCCGCGCCGCGCTCGGCGGCCATCATTTCGAGGAACCGGTCGATCAGCGCGGCGTCGCCGTCTTGCACCTCAAACCCGAACCAGCGCCTCGGCCGCGATCATCCGCGCCTCCGACGGCAGCCCGACTTCGCGCAGCGCGCGCACGATATGATAGAGGTGATAGGGCGGCATCTTCGACCAGTCGCCCTGCATCCCCGTCGCCGCGAGCAGCGCAACCATGCCCGGCTCGCGCCGCGCCGCGGCGTCCGAAATCGCCCGCGTCCAGCGCGTCTGCTTGCCAAGGTCGACGCCGAGGTCGCTCGCCGCCGACGCCGCCTCGCCGGGCTCGATCCGCCCGAGCCCCGCGAGTCCGGCGAGCAACAGCTTCGAACGCAGCGCGCCGGGGCTGCCGTCCTCGCCCGCGAAATTCGACACCGCACCGGCCGTCGTGCCACTCAGCGCACGCGGCGATCCGACTGCGAGCACACCCCAGGCGCGGCTGCCGACGTTGACCGACGGCACCCAATCGATCGCGCGATTGTCATACCCGCCCGCGAGCATCGATCCGATCAGCTGCCAGGGATCTTCGTCCACCGCGGTACCCACAGGCAGCGCCGCGGCGGCGCGCGACGTCGCGATCAGCGCGGCATAGCGGTCGATGTCGCCCGTGCCGCGGCCCCACAGCCCCTGCATCGCGGCATAGCGCGCGGTCGCCGTCTCGCCGCCAAAGGCGTTCTGCAGCAGATCGGTCTGCGCGGTCAGCGTCTCGGGCGGCTCCTCGGCGCTCGCGGCGGCGCTCAGGAGCGAGACATAGGCTTCGCTCGACAGCACGCCGCGCGCGGCGGCGTCGGGCGCGGCGGCGACGCGGTCGTTCATCTCGCTCATCGGCGCGAGCACGGTCCACGCGCGCATGGCGGGCGTCTCGCTGTTCCGCAGTTCAGCGGGGATCGGCGTCGCGGTCGCGGTCGCCATGCCGAAGCGCCAGCTGGTCAGCCGGTCGACCTTGTCCCACTGGATCGTGATCGAGCGTCCGCCCGCGATGCTCGCGCCCAGCACGCGCTCGGCGAGCAAAATGTCGAAAGCGGCGACCTTGCCGCTCGACCGCACTCGGCTCATCGCCCAGCTTGCCGGGCCGGCTTCGCCCGACAGCCCGGCGCAGATGCCGGCGGCGAGCCGCCAGCTATGCTGGTCGCCATGCGCGAGACCGCCGGGGACATAGGGGCAGAGGCCCGCCGGATCGGCATTCGCTAGAAACACCTGTTGCGCGATCTGCACCAAGCGCGGGCTCGCGCGGTCGTAATCGACCGACTGCACAATCGTGCGCGCGACATTCGCCTCGCCCATGCGCAGCAGCAGCCCGGCGCGGTCGGCGGCGAGGTCGGCACCGTTAATCGTCGCGGGCGTGTCGATCGCCGAGGCGAGCGAGCGGCGCAGCAGGATCGATCCCCAGCGCGAGGCGATCGGCCCGCGCGTCGCGCGCATCAGCGCCGCGGCATATTGGCCGCGCACCCCGAAAGCGTCGGGCGCCAGCCCGCCGGTCTCGGGCGTCAGCGGCCCGATACGCGTCAGCAAGCGCCGCGCGCCCGGCGGCAGGTCATATTTCAGCGTTCCGGGCTCGACCTCCTCGCCCTCTTCGAGCGTCTCGTCTTCGGCCGCGGCGCCGGTGGTCGGCACCACCGCGGGCGGGGCAACGCCGGTCGCGGTCGGGGCCGGGGTCACCGAAGGCGTCGGCGTACCCGGCCGCGGCGCAGGCGCCGGCGTCGGGGCGGGAGACGGCGCGGGCGTCCCGAAACCTTCGGGCAGCAGCGATTCCTGCGCCAGCGCGGGCAGCACCAGCGCCGCCGCGATCGCCGAGCCCGACAGCCCGAGCGCCAGCGTCCAACCCTTGCTCTTCCTCACCGCGCGCCCTCGCCAAATCCGTCGATCACAAACACCTCATGCCCAATATTTGCGCGCCGCAGCAAAACCATTGTCCCGCGCGCCGCGGGCGGTATAGCCGCGCCCAGCATGACGGGAAACCCGAAAAGCCCGGCCGGATCGACATCCGGGCCCGCAGCCGCCGATATCCGCGCGCGGCCGATCGTGCTCGTCGGGCTGATGGGATCGGGCAAGTCGACCGTCGGCCGCCGCCTTGCGCAGCGGCTCGGCATGCGCTTCGTCGACGCCGACGACGAGATCGAGCGCGCCGCGGGCATGAACATCTCGGAGATTTTCGCGCGCTTCGGCGAGGGGCATTTCCGCGACGGCGAGCGCCGCGTGATCGCGCGGCTGCTCACCGGCAAGCCGCTCGTGCTCGCGACCGGCGGCGGCGCCTTCATGAACGACGAGACGCGCGCGCTGATCAAGGACGCCAGCCTGTCGATCTGGCTCGACGCCGACATCCCGACGCTCGTCGAGCGCGTCGCGCGCCGGAGCCACCGCCCGCTGCTCAAGGGCCGCGACCCCGGCGAAGTGCTCCGCGACCTCGCCGCGGTGCGCAACCCCGTCTATGCCGAGGCGCATATCCGCGTCAGCTCGGCGTCGAGCCCGCACGAACATACGGTGCGCGCCATCATGGAGGCTCTCTCGACATGGAACGCCTGACCGTCGACCTCGGCAGCCGCAGCTATCCCATATTGATCGGTGACGGCCTGCTCGACGAGATCGGCACGCATGTCGCGCCGCTGCTGAAGCGCCCGCGCACGATGATCGTCACCGACGAGCATGTCGCGCCGCATTATCTCGCCGCGGTCGAGGCCTCACTGGCCGCCGCGGGCATCGCGCACAGCGCGCTCGTCCTACCCGCAGGCGAAGGCACCAAAGGCTGGGACGGCCTCGCGCGCCTCACTGAGTGGTTGATCGGCGAAGGCGTTGAGCGCAGCGACCATGTCATCGCGCTCGGCGGCGGCGTGACCGGCGACCTCGTCGGTTTCGCGTGCAGCATCGTCAAGCGCGGCTGCGCCTTCGTCCAGGTACCAACCACCCTGCTCGCGCAGGTCGACAGCAGCGTCGGCGGCAAGACCGCGATCAACGTGCCCGCGGGCAAGAATTTGATCGGCGCCTTCCACCAACCCGCGCTCGTGCTGATTGACCCGACCACCCTCGCCACCCTGCCGCGCCGCGAGCTCGGTGCGGGCTATGCCGAGGTCGTCAAATATGGCCTGATCGACGATGCGGCCTTCTTCGCCTGGTGCGAGGCCCATGGCGCCGCGCTGCTCGCAGGCGACAGCGCAGCGCGCCACAGGGCGATCGCGCATAGCGTCGCGGCGAAAGCGCGCATCGTCGCCGCCGACGAGCGCGAGACGCAGGACGTGCGCGCGCTCCTCAACCTCGGCCACAGCTTCGGCCACGCGCTCGAGGCCGAAACCGGCTATTCGGACCGCCTCCTCCACGGCGAGGCCGTCGCCGCGGGCATGGTCCTCGCGCATGAATTTTCAGCCGCCAACGGCCTTTGCCCGCCCGAAGAGGCTGCGCGCGTCCGCGACCATCTCGCGAGCGTCGATCTCCCCCACAGCCTTGCCAGCGCGGGCATCAACACCGGCGGCGCCGAACTCGCAGCCCACATGGCGCACGACAAGAAGGTCCGCGCGGGCAAGCTGCCGCTGATCCTGACGCGCGGCATCGGGCAAAGCTTCGTGACCGACGAATATGGGCTGGATAAGGTCGCGGCGTTTCTCGACGGCGCGCGCAGCTAAAGTTTCGCGCCCGATATTTTTGATATGCTTTGGTCCAGTAGACAGCCGGACCATCGCCACCCACATCCCCTGCATAGCTTGCTTCCCCGCCGCTCTCCCGCGCGCGATTATGGAGATTTGCCATGCAGCGTTTTGCCCAGAAGATTTTCATCGCCCCCGGCCTCCGCACGCCTTTCGGGCGCGGCGGCGGCGCGCTTGCCGACCATGATGCGATCAGCCTGTCGGTCCCGCTGGTCCAGGCGATGGCCGCCAAGGCGCGCCCCGACCTGTTCGTTTGGGGCACGGTGATCCCCAGCCTCGGCTGGAGCAACATCGGTCGCGAAATCTGGCTCGATGCCAAGCTCGACCCGACCGTGCCCGCCTTTTCGGCGGTGCTCGCCTGTTCGACCAGCATGATCGCGGCCTTTGCCGCCGCCGGCATGCTCGGCGGCTCGGCCGAGCTCGCGCTCGTCGGCGGCGCCGAAGTGATGAGCAGCCCGCCGATCGGGCTCAAACCCGCCAGCTCGAAGCGCATCGTCAAGCTGTTCCGCACCGACCCGCCCGCCGCGGTCGCCGCGCTGCAGGCGCTGACCGCCGACGACCTGACGCCGGTCAAGGGTTGGGCGAACCGCATCACCGGCCGCACGATGGGCGACCATATGGAAGAGACCGCGCAGGAGTGGGGCATCGCCCGCGAAGCGCAGGACGATTGGGCGCTGAAGAGCCACCAGCGTGCGATCGCGGGGTGGGAAAGCGGCTTCTTCGACGACCTGGTGCTGCCGCTCCCAGAGATCGCGCGCGACGCCAACCCGCGCGCCGACACCTCGGCCGAGAAGCTCGCGGCGCTGAAGCCGGCTTTCGACACGTCGGGCAAGGGCTCGCTCACCGCGGGCAACAGCTCGCCGATCACCGACGGCGCCGCGTCGCTATGGGTCGCAACCGAGGCAGGGCTCGGCAAGCTGCCCGAGGGCACGCCTTATGCCGAGCTGGTCGATCACGAGATTGCCGCGGTCGATCATCATGTCGACGGACTGCTGATGGCGCCGAGCTTCGCGATCCCGCGGCTGCTCGCGCGGCACGGGCTGCGTTACGAGGATGTCACGCTGTGGGAAATCCACGAGGCCTTCGCCGCGCAGGTGCTCGCCAATGTCGCCGCGCTCGAAAAGCCGGGCTGGACGCATGATCATGCGGGCGTCGACTTCGATTTCGGCCCTTTCCCTTGGGACCGCGTCAATCCCAATGGCGGCTCGGTCGCGATCGGCCACCCGTTTGCGGCGACCGGCGCGCGCGACCTCAGCCAGGCGGTGAAGGAGCTCTGGGACAAGCCCTCGGGCTCGTGCACGATCGTCAGCGTCTGCGCCGACGGCGGCCATGGCACGGTCTCGCTGCTGCGCCGCCGCTGACGCTCAGCCCCGTTCGCCGCAGCCCGGCGGGCGGGGCCGCAGCAGCGCGCGGCCGGCGGCGACGCCGGTCGTGCGCGAGCCGTCGACCGCCAGCTGGCCGTTGACGAACAATTTGTCGACCCCGACGCTCAGCTCGCGCGGGCGCACATAATCGGCGCGCGGCGCATAGCCCTCGGGGTCGAACACCAGCACATCGGCGAAATAGCCCGCGCGCAGATAGCCGCGCCGATCGAGCTTGTAGATGTCGGCGGTGCGCCCGGTCGACTGGCGTATGAACGTGGCAAGATCGATGACCTTCCGCTCACGCACATAACGCACATATTTTTCGGGAAAGGTCGCGAACATGCGCGGGTGCCCGTCGGAGCCGTCGGACGCGGTCACCATCCACGGCTGTTTCATCAGCAGGTCGACGTCGGCCTGCGCCATGTTGAACGACGCGACCGACGTACCGCCGCCGCTTTCGCCGCGCGCCTTCGCCTCGACGCTCGCGCGGATGATGCGCAGCGCCGCGTCGCGGCTGTCGAGCTTCCACGTCGCGGCGACCTTTTCGAGCGTCTGCCCGGTCCAGGGATAGCCCGCGGAGATCAGGAGCAACGCCTTCGCCCCGCCGCGCCGGCGCAGATTTTCCGCCATCTCGCCGCGAATCTTCGTCAGCGTCGCGGGATCGTCCAGCCGCTTCAGCAGCGCCTTGCCGCCGCCGTCGACCGCCCAGCGCGGCAGCAGCGAGGCGTCGAGGTTCGATCCCGACGCGAGCCAGGGATATTGGTCGGCGGTGACGTCGACCCCTTCCGCGCGCGCCTTCTCGATCGCCGCGATCACCGCGCCCGCCTGGCCGTGGACGTCGACGCCGAGTGCCTTCAGATGCGCGAAATGGACCGGCATGCCCGCCTGCTTGCCGATGTCGATGACCTCCTGCACCGATCCGAGCAGCCCGATGCTGTAGCTCGATTCGTCGCGCTGGTGCGTGTCGTAGATGCCGCCGCGGGTCGCCGCCTCGCGCGCTACCGCCACGACCTCGCCCGTCCTCGCGAAGCTCTGCGGCGCATAGAAGAGCCCGGTCGACAGGCCGACCGCGCCCTCGCACATGCCCTTCGCGACCAGCGCCTTCATCCGGTCGAGCTCGGCCGCGTCGGGCGCGCGCGCATCCTGCCCCAGCACGCGCTGGCGCACCGGCCCGAAGCCGACGAACGACACGACATTGGTGCCGATGCCCGACGCCTCGAGCTTCGCGGCGTCGGCGGCGACGTCGGGCGTGCCCGACCCGTCGACTCCGATCATCACCGTGCTCACCCCCTGGGCGAGCCAGGCGGCGTTGACGCGCATCGCCTTGTCGGGCGAGCGCAGAAAGCCGTCGGCATGGGTGTGCGGATCGACGAAGCCCGGCGCGACGATCATCCCCTTCGCGTCGATGATACGCGGTGCGGTAAAGCCGCCCGGCGGACCGACATGGACGATCCGCTCGCCGCGAATCGCGACGTCGCCGACGAAAGGCGCACCCTCGCCGCCGTCGTAGATCGTGCCGCCGCGGATGATGACATCGACCGCTTCGTCGGCCTTGGCGGAGGCCCCCGATATCGAGAGCAGAGCCGCTCCAGCAGGAAGCAGAGCCATGGTGCGCACGAGGCGAAGCGGGGCAAGCGGCATCGGCATAACCTTTCTGCGGGACGTCGGCGAACAGATGTCCCGAGCGGGCGCCCGACGTCCAGCCAGCGTTGTTGCACCCCCTATAACCCGATGGCATAGAGAGGAAAGTGCGCCGACATTTTCAGCCCGAGGCCCTTAAGCGATGAACCTGCGCCAGATCGAAATCTTTCACGCGGTGTTCCTGCACGGCACGGTCAGCGCCGCGGCGCGCTCGCTCAACGTGTCGCAGCCGTCGGTGACCAAGGTGCTGCGCCACGCCGAGCGCTCGATCGGCCTCACCCTCTTCGAACGTTCGAAAGGCCGGCTGATCCCGACGCAGGACGCGCACACTTTGTTTGCCGAAGTCTCGGACATCCAGGACCGCGTGCGCTCGCTGCGCCAGGCGTGCCAGAACCTCCGCCACGGCCGCGGCGGGCTGCTGCGCATTTCGGCGCTCCCCTCGCTTGGCCTCGGTGCGGTGCCCGAGGCGGTGTCGCGCTTCCTTGCCGATCATGACGACATCATGTTCGACCTCCAGACGCTTCACCACGACGAGATGGTGCGCAAGCTCTACGAGCATGAAACCGACATCGCGATCAGCTTCGAGGTGCCGCTGTCGGCCCCCGTCGCGCATCAGGTGATCGGCGAGGGCGAGCTGGTCGTGATCTATCGCGAGGAGGATATGCCCGGCGCCCCGCCGCGGCTGCACCTCGACGAGCTGCGCGGGCACAAGTTCATCAGCCCGGTGCAGAGCGGCCCGATCGGGCGGATGCTGTCGAGCGAGCTCAGCCGGCTCGAGGTCGAACTCGACGAGGTGGTGTCGGCCCGCACCTATTATGTTGCCGCGGCGCTGGTGAACGCCGGGGTCGGCATGGCCATCGTCGACAATTTTACCGCGCACGCCGCTTTGCCCCCCGGCCTGTCGAGCCGGCCGCTCCAGCCCGCGATCACCTTCGACATCAACGCGGTCTATCTGCAGAACCGCCCGCCGTCGAAAACCGCCTCGGCCTTCCTCGCGGTGCTCGCGACGGTGCTCGAGGGGTTATAGAGCCAGGCTATGGGATAGCGGGCGCTAGATATATACACCGCCGTCCCAACCGGGCGTAAGAACGCGGTTCCACCGTTACGCAGGTCTGCCGACATATGATCGAAACGCCCTATCTTCTCTACCTCGGCCACGCGACCGACCCCGCCGATATCAAGACCTCGCGCGGGCTCGCCGTCTTCCGCCCCGACATCAGCGTCGGCGAATTTCGCCACGACGATTGCCCGCTGACCTTGAACCTGCCGCGCATGGATTTCGCCGCGGCGCGCGCCGCCGGTGCCCGCACCCTCGTGCTCGGCATCGCCAACGCCGGCGGCAAGCTCGGCGAGCCGCTGATCCTCGATGCGCTCGCCGCGCTGGAGGCCGGGCTCGACATCGCATCGGGGCTGCACCACCGGCTGAACGCCGAACCGCGGCTGGTCGAGGCCGCCGCGCGGCTCGGCCGCCAGCTCCACGACGTGCGCGACCCGCGCCCCGACATCCCCGTCGGCAACGGCAAGAAGCGCGCCGGCAAGCGCCTGCTCACCGTGGGCACCGACTGTTCGGTGGGCAAGATGTACACGACGCTCTGCCTGGCGGACGCGCTCGCCAAGCGCGGCGTCGCCGCCGACTTCCGCGCCACCGGACAGACAGGCATCCTCGTCGCGGGCGACGGCGTGCCGCTCGACGCCGTGGTCGCCGACTTCATCTCGGGCGCGATCGAACAGGTGTCGCCGCCGCGCGATGACGACGGCTGGGACCTGATCGAGGGCCAGGGTTCGCTTTACCACCCCTCCTTCGCGGGCGTCTCGATGGGGCTGCTCCACGGCGCTCAGCCCGACGCGCTCGTGCTCTGCCACGATCCCGTGCGCCCGCATATGCGCGGCCTGCCGCATTATCCGCTCCCCGGCATCGCGCAGACGATCGAGGCCAATCTCAACGCCGCGCGGCTCACCAACGACGATGTCCGCGTCGTCGGCATCGCGCTCAACACCTCGGCGATGCCCGAGGCGGAGGCGCGCGCACTGTGCGCGAAGATCGAGGCCGAATTCGAGCTGCCGACCAGCGATCCCTATCGCTTCGGGGTCGAGACGATCCTCGACCGGCTGCTCGGCACCGAAGCCGCCGCGCAAAACGTCGCGGCCACCGCCTGACCGCATGCGCCGCTCCCTGACCGTCGCGGGTGAGACGCTGCCGCTGCACACGCCGTTCCGCATCTCGCGCGGCACGAAGACCGCGGCGCAGGTCGTCACCGTCGCGCTCAGCGAGGACGGGGTCACCGGCCGCGGCGAATGCGTCCCCTATCCGCGCTACGGCGAGGATGAAGAAAGCACGATCGCCGCGATCGAGGCGGCGCGCGATGCGATCGAGCATGGGATCAGCCGGCAGGATCTGCTCGCCCTAATGCCCGCGGGCGCAGCGCGCAACGCAGTCGACTGCGCGCTGTGGGACCTCGAACTGCGCCTCGCGGGGAGCGATATCGCCGCCGCGCTCGGCCTCGAAAAACCGCTGCCGCCGATCGTCACCGCGATGACGATCAGCCTCGACGCCCCCGATCGCATGGCGGCCGCCGCGGCAGCGCTCGCCGATGCGCCGCTGCTCAAGGTCAAGGTCGACCGCAGCGACCCCGCGGCGCAGATCAAAGCGGTCCGCGCGGCGGCGCCTCATGCCAAAGTCATCGTCGATCCCAACGAAAGCTGGACCATCGCCGAAGTCGCCCGCCTGCAGGATTTGCTCGTCGAGCTGCACATCGACCTGCTCGAACAGCCGCTGCCCGCCGACGCCGACGGGGACCTCGCCGGTTTCCGCTCTGCAATCCCGATCGCGGGCGACGAGGCGGTGCATGTTGCCGCCGATCTGGACACGCTGCCCGATGGTTATGGTGTGGTGAACATCAAGCTCGACAAGACCGGCGGACTGACGGCCGCACTCGAGCTGGCAGAGGCGGCGCGGACGCGCGGGCTCGGCGTGATGACCGGCTGCATGATCTGCTCGTCGCTCTCGATCGCCCCCGCCTGGGCGATTGCGGCGCAAAGCAGCTTCGCCGACCTTGACGGACCGCTCTGGCTTGCCGAGGATCGCCCGGGCGGGGTGAGCGCAGCGAACGGCATATTGTCGCCGCCGCAGCCCGGCTTCTGGGGTGGCATTTGACGGCATCGGGGCAAAACGGGGGTGAAGGTTGCGGGGCTGCGGTCCTGCAGTGGTTTTGGGGTGGGAATAATACAATCCTCCCCAGTTGTGGGGAGGTGGCAGTGCGAAGCGCTGACGGAGGGGGTTCGCCTCCTCGCGCAACGTCGCTTCAGGCCGCGCCCCCCCTCCACCACCCGCTTCGCGGACGGTCCCCCCCCCCGCAAGCGGGGAGGATTAATTGACCGCCGCCACCACCGCCCTCCCGTCGGAAACCCCCGCCAAGCCCTCCGCACGCCGCCTGTTCGGCCTCTACCTCCTGCTCGGCTTCTCCGCCGGCCTGCCCTTCTACATGTTCAACGCGGTGCTCACGCTGCGCCTGTCGAAGCACGGCGTCGACATCGTCATCATCGGTTTCTTCGCGTGGATCGCGCTGCTGCCGACCTTCAAATTCGCTTGGGCGCCGCTCGTCGAGCGCTACGATATCCCCGGCTTCGCGCGTTTCTGGGGCCGCCGCCGCGGGTGGATCATGCTGTCGCAGCTCGGCATTTTCCTCTCGATGGTCGCAATGGCCTTCACATCGAGCGACAAGAGCCTGCCGCTCACCGCGCTCTTCGCGATCCTGCTCGCCTTCTGGACGACGACGCTCGAGGTCGCCGCCGACGGCTGGCGCATCGAGCTCGCACCCACGCAGGCCGAGCAGGCGCCGATCGTCGCCGCGAACCTCTGGGGCTATCGCAGCGCGATGGTCGCTGCAGGAAGCGGCGCGATCCTGGTGGCGGCCTGGGCCGACTGGACCTGGGCTTATCTGGTCATCGCGGTCGCGGCCTTCGCGCCTTTCCCGATCCTTGCCGCGATGCGCCCCGACCAGCCGGGGACGGCCGGCCGCGGCGCCGCGCTGATCAAGGGGATATCGGCCAGCCTGCTGATTCTGCTCGCCGCGACGCTCGCCACCACGGCCGTCGGCTGGGTGCTGCTTTCCGCAGCGCAAGGCGCAGGCATCTCGGCCAAGACAAACATCACCCCCGTCGTTCTCGCCATTGCGCTGCTGCCCTTCGCCCTGCTCGCGCTCGCGCTGCCGCGCATCAACCGCCTGCCCGCCGACTTCCTGGCCCGCAAATCGGGCTTTGCCGCGGCCTATGTCGAGATCTTCTGGCGCTACGGTTATGCCATGCTCGCGCTGCTCGCCTTCGTCTCGCTCTACCGCATGGGCGACGTGCTCGCGCTGACGCTGTCGCACCCGCTGTGGAACGAGCGCGGCTACAGCCTGCACCAGATCGGCGTCGCCGACGGCGTCGTCGCCCTGTCGGCGAGCATGGCGGGGGTCGCGCTCGGCGGCTGGCTGTCGACGCGGCTGTCGCTCGGCTGGACGCTCGGCATCGGCGCGGTGACTGCTGCGCTCGGCAACTGGATCTACGTCTGGCTGTGGCACAGCGAGCCCGCGTCGTTCATCCTCTATACCGCGGTCGCGGTCGACCAGTTCGGCAACGGCTTCGCGGGCGCGGTGTTCGTCGTCTATCTCTCGATGCTCGTCAGCCCCAAATATCCCGGCGCGCAATATGCCCTGCTATCGGGCTTCGCCTTCCTGCTGCCGCGCCTGCTCGCGGGCGCCTCGGGGTCGATGCAGACCCAGATCGGCTATGACGGCTTCTTCCTGCTGTCGGGCGCGCTCAGCTTCGCCGCGATCTTCCTGCTCCCCGTCATCGTCCGCGTGAAGGGGCGCACGGCATGAGCCTCGGCGCCCTCTGCGAAGCGGGCTTCGCCCCCACGCTCGAAGCGACGCAAAGCGGCCGCATCCCCGGCGCCGCGCTCGGCGTGGTGAGCGCCGACGGCACAAGCGCGGTGCGCTTCGCGGGCATGGCCGCGCTCGTCCCCGAGCGCGAGGCGCTGACCCGCGAGCACTGGTTCGACCTGGCCTCGCTCAGCAAGGTGATCGCGACGACGGTTATGATCCTGACGCTCGCGGACGAAGGCCGGCTCGACCTCGACCGCCCGCTGACCGACGCGATCCCGGATCTCCGCCAATATGATGTCGCGAGTGCCGCCGAGCGGCGGCTGACCTTCCGCGACTGCCTGATGCACCGCAGCTTCCTGCCCGCGGTCGAGCCCATCTATACCTATGGCGACGATCCCGCACGGCTGCGCGCCTTCGTCCTCCAGCGCGAATGGCGCCATGGCCCGCCGGTCTATTCGGACATCAATTTCATCCTGCTCGGCATCGCGATCGAACGCCTCACCGGCGCGCCGCTGTCGGACTGGCCGCTCGGCGAAGGCCTCGGCTTCGGTCCGCCCCCCGGTCCCGCCGTCGCCACCGAAAATTGCAGCTGGCGCGGGCGTGTGATGCAGGGCGAGGTGCACGACGAGAACGCCTATGCGCTCGGCGGCGCGCCGGGACATGCCGGCCTGTTCGGCACCGTCGACGGCGTGCTCGGCTTCGCGCGCGCGCTGATGGCGGGCGAGATCCTGTCGGGCGCGATGATGGTCGAAATCCGAACCGCGGGCGAGCGCCACCGCACCTGCGGCTGGGAACGCGCCTTTGCCGGCTGGCACGGCGGCGATGCCTGCTCGGCCGAGACCATCGGTCACACCGGCTTCACCGGCACCGGCCTCTGGATCGATTTCGAACGCGGCCTCGCCTGGACCCTGCTCACCAACCGGGTCCATCCGACCCGCCATGCCGACAGCGGCATCACGGCCGTGCGCCCCGCGGTGGGCAATGCGGTCATCACAGCCTGGGATGAACGGACATAATATGACGCCAACGATCGCACGCTTCGCCCTCGGCTCGGCCCTCGCGCTGTCGCTTTCGCTGAGCGCTGCGAGCGCGCAGACCAGCCCGGCGCCCGTCCCCTTGCAGACCATGGTCGAACAGAAGCTCGCCGAGGGCCCGCCGGGGTCGCGCTTCGGCATGCTCGTCACCACGTTGGATGGCGAAATCCTCGTGTCGATCGCCCCCGATCAGCGCTTCATCCCCGCGTCGAACACCAAGATGTTCACCACCGCGATTGCCTATGCCGAACTGCCTTTGCTTCAGCAGACCGCCAAGGGTACCGGCGTCCGCCTCGAACAGGCGGGCGGCGCGACCGATGTCGTGCTCCACGGCCGCGGCGACGCGCTGCTGTCGAGCGCCGACGACTGCAAGACCGACTGCCTGCAAACCCTCGCCGACGCCGTCGCGGCGAAGACGCGCCACGTCCGCAACATCGTCGGCGACGACAGCTGGTTCCCCGACGAGCGCTGGAGTCCCGGCATGAGCTGGAACAATATCCAGTCGCGCTACGGCACCGGCAATTCGGCGCTGACGCTCGACGACAACGAGCTGGTGGTGAAGCTCAAGCCCGGCGCGATCGGCGCCGCGCCGACATTCCACACCTCGGGCTATTACAGCATCGACAATCAGGTCGTCACGATCGCGGGCAAGACAGAGGAGATCGAGGCCGACCGCATGCCGAACAGCCGCACCCTCCGCCTCACCGGCACCGTCGGTGCCGAGGCCGCACCGCTGACCCTGCGCTACGGCATCGACGACCCCGCGCATTATGCGGCGTGGCGCCTCGGCGAATTGCTGCGCGCGCGCGGGGTGAAGGTCGATGGCGAGATCGCGGTCCGCCATCGGCTGCTCGCCGCGACCGACAATCCCGAGAACCGCAAGGGCGCGCCCGCCACCCTGCCGACCGAGCCCGCGATGCTCGCCGAACTGCCCGCGCCGTCGCTCGCCGAGAATATGATCCGTATCAACAAGGAGAGCCAGAATCTCCATACCGAACTGATGCTGCGCCGCGTGTCGCGCCACGCGGGCAGCGGCTCGATCGCCGACGGACAGGCGGTGATGCACCGCGTAATGACCGCAGCCGGGCTGCCTGAGACCGGCTATCACTTCGCCGACGGCTCGGGCATGTCGAGCTACAACCGCATCAGCCCGCGCGCCGCGGTCGCCCTGCTCAGCTGGATATCGCGCCAGCCGTGGAGCATGGCGTGGCGCGAGACGCTGCCGATCGCGGGGCAGGACGGCACCCTCAAAAGCCGCTTCAAGGGCACGATTTTGGAAGGCAAGCTCTTCGCCAAGACCGGATCGCTCAACGCGTCGCGCGCTTTGTCGGGCTATCTCACGACCCGCAGCGGCAAGACGCTCATCTTCTCGGCGCTCGCCAACGACATGCCCGAGGACACCGACAGCCAGGCCACCGCCGCCGTCGACCGCGCTCTCGTCGCGATCGCCGAGGCGCTTTAAGCGGGGGTTAGGATTGTGCGCGCCGCGGCGTGGCGGTCCACCGCCGCCTTGCTGTACCACAAGGGCTGCATCGTCCCCGCGAGCCACAGCGGATAGAAGTCGCGGTAGCGCGGCGAGCGCGGGTCGGCCGACTGGCCGGGCAGCAGCAGGAAGCGGCTGTTGTCCCAAGCCCCGACGTCGGCGACGAACAAATAGCTCGCGCCGTGCGACACGTCGAAATTGCGGCGCGCGTTGAAACCGCGCGCCATCGGCGTGTTCCAGTCGCCGCCCGAGCGGCCGCCCATGATCTTCGGGAAGGCCGCGGCGATCGCGCGGTTCGAGGCCGCGAGGGGATGCTCGATGGTCACGCGGTGAAGGTCGCCCCATTGCCAGCCCGCGGGATCGGGCCCGCCGAGTTCGATCGCCTTTCTCCACCCGGCGACCAGCGCGCCGTCGACCAGCGCATCGCGCGCCGCGGCGGGATCGTCGCCCAGCCTTTTGTCGCGCTCCGCCAGCATGCGCAGCATCTCGGCGAGGTTGAGCGACGTCACCAGGTCGCGCGCCGCCGCGGGCACGACCCGCTCGTATACCGCAGTCGACAGCAAGGGCAGCACCATTTCGTAGAGCATGGCCGCGCCGCTGTTCGCCTCGATCCCGCAATCCCAGCGCTTGAGCAGCGCGACCGCCTGCGCCGCTTCGGCCGAGGGAGCGGCGGGCAGCATCTTGACCAGAGCGCGCGCGGGCAGCGACTGGACGTCGTGCTGCAGCGCGATGCTGTCCTCGATCCGGTGCTCGGGCTGCGCGCGCAGCACCTCGGCGCAGCGATCGTAGCGGAAGGGGTCGCTCCAGCCGAAGCTGATGATCCGCTCGCGATACGGATAATCCTTCGGCAGGTTCATCTGGTTCGCCGAGGCGAACCAGCCCTCGGCGGGGTTATAGACGTGCGGCATATCCTCGACCGGCAATATGCCCGTCCAGTCATAGTCGCCGTCGCCCGGCGCGGGGAACAGCCCGTCGTGCTTCGGCCGCCGCGGGGTGAAGCCGATCGTCTGCCAGCCGGTGTTGCCGTCGATGTCGGCATAATGGAAATTGGTCGGCGAGACGTGCAGCTTGAACGCCTGACGCAGCGAGGCCCAGTCGGTCGACAGGTTGATCGCGATCATCGCGAAACGCGCATTGGCGCCGGGCAGCATCGCGACGGTGGCGAAGGCGACCGCGCGGCCGCGCGCTGCATCCTCCGACACGATCGGCCGCCCGTTCGCATAGCGCAGGGTGACGCGCTCGGCGGGCGCGCCCTTGACGAGGATATCCTCCTCGAAACTCTCGAACGCCTTCCATTCGCCCTTGTGCCAGTAACGGCCCGGATCGCCTTCCTTCGTGCGCAGGATGAACAGGTCGGTCTGATCGATGTGGAAATTGGTGCGGCCGAAGGCGAAGCGGTCGGTGTGCCCCTGCATGATCCCCGGCAGCCCCGGCGCGCCCGCGCCGATCACGTCGAGCCCCGGCGCCGACAAATGGCACATATGCCGCGGGCTCGACCGCCCGATGCCGAGGTGCGGGTCGTTGGCGAGGATCGGACGCCCCGTCGCGGTGCGCGAGGGCGAAACGGTCCAGGCGTTGCTGCCCTGCGCGAAGCGGTCCTCGCGCCGCGCCTCGGGGTCGAACCACGCGGCCTCCTGCAGCGGCTCGAAGCCCCCCGGCCGGTTGGCGGGATCGAGCACGCCGAGGTCGGCCTCGCTCACCGCCGCGGTGTCGAGACCGTCGGGTATGGTGAAGGACCAGGCGGGGCGCAGCGGCGCCATCAGCCGGTCGGCCTCGAGCAATCCGCGCGCGTGAAGCATCGCGCGGCGTATCTCGTCGTCGGCGTCGCCCATGCCGATACCGCGGCCCCGCACCAGGTCGCGCACATCCCAGCGCAGCGGGCTGATCCCGAGGATGCCATATTCGAGCGGCAGATGCGACGGGTCGGCGGCCAGCTCGTCGATCCGCGCGTTCACGCCCGCGATATAGCCCTTCGCGCATTCGAGCACGTCGGCCGGTATTGCCGCCAGTTCGGCGTCGATATCCCCGCGATAGAGGAAGAGCCGCGCCGCCTTGTCGGCCGCGACGAAGCGCGGCCCGAAGGCCTCGGCCATGCGCCCCATGTCGCGCCGGCGCTCCATGTCGATCTGGAACAGCCGGTCGCGCGCGACCAGATAGCCCTGCCCGAAAAAGGCGTCGTGCTTCGACGCGGCGCGGATATGTGGCACACCTAGTTCGTCCTCGACCACCTCGATCGGCGCGCGCGCGCCGGCGAGCTTGATCTTTTGCGTGCCGCCCTTCACCCGCGGTTTGGCGAACAGGCTGCCCGGCATCGCGACGAACGCGGCGGAAGCCAGCAAGAATGCGCGGCGCTGGATCAACAGGCCCTCCCCGAAAGTGAATGACGATCGCGAACCAAAACCCTATCGCAGCCCCCCGGCGCGGCCCCATAACAAGCGGGGCGCCGCCTATAACTGCAAGCTATCCGCGTGATGGCGCCGCACGGCAACCCTATGCCCCCAGGCTATATGTCTATATCGCAAGGTTAGCAGCGGAGCAGTTGACCGGCTGCAACCACCCTGTAACCTCGCCGTCACGAAGCCGGACATCCGCGGCCCCCGGTCGCGGCCTTTGCCGGCCGGTTACGGTGACTATCCAAGAAAATAACGGGACGGGGCGACGCTCCGCCAGGCGGACAGGTGGGACGACAGGGCGAACCAGAGCACGCGGCAAGCGACGTGCGGTTCGACCTCCAGGGCAACAAAGGGGACGGTAGAAATGCGTAATATTGGACGAGTTCGTGGGTCGCTGGGCCGCAATATCGCCTTCGGCGCGGCGATGACCGCGCTGGCGCTGGTTCACAGCGTCCCGGCCATGGCGCAGGAAACGCCCCCGCAGGAAGAAAGCGACGAAGCGGCCTCGGGCGATCAGATCATCGTCACCGGTTCGCGCATCGCGCGCGACGGCTTCAAGGCGCCGACCCCGGTCATCGTACTGACGCAGGAGGATATTCAGAACACCTCGCCGTCGAACAATATCGCCGACTTCGTCAACCAGCTGCCCCAGCTCGCGGGCTCGACCAAGCCGGCCAACTCGCGCCTCAACATCTCCAACGGCTCGGCGGGCATCAACGCGCTCAACCTGCGCAACCTCGGCGAGAGCCGCGTGCTCGTGCTGGTCGACGGCCGCCGTTCGGTCGGTTCGACGATCTTCGGCTGGGTTGACATCAACACCATCCCGCAAGCGCTGATCGAACGCGTCGAGCTGGTCACCGGCGGCGCGTCGTCGGCCTATGGGTCGGACGCAGTCACCGGCGTCGTCAACTTCATCCTCAACAAGAAGCTGGAGGGGATTCGCATCACCGGCGACGTCGGCATCACCCATGTCGGCGACGGCTTCAACTATTCGGGCAGCATCGCGGGCGGCAAATCCTTCGCCGACGGCCGCGGCCATTTCGTCTTCAACGCCGAGATCGCGCATCAGGACGGCATCTACGAAGTCGATCCGAACGACCGGCCGTGGAACCACAAGGGCTATCTGGCCTTTGCCAACCCGGCCTATACCGCAACCAACGGCCAGCCCGCCTTCATCACCTTCCGCGAAAATGCAGGGCAGACCAACCAGGCGCCCGGCGGCTTCATCACCGGCTCGGCGGGCAACAACAACGGACTGCGCGGCCTCTATTTCGGCCAGAACGGCCAGGTCATCCCGTTCCAATATGGCTCGTTCAACTCGCCCGCGCTGGGCGGCGCGGCCGCCGTCACGCGCACGGTCGGCGGCGACTGGCGCGTCAACGATTCGGGCCGCCGCATCGGCCTTGCGCCGAAGGACGATCGCTACGGCTTCTACGGCCGCCTCAGCTTCGACGTCTCGGACGGCGTGACTTTGTTCGCCGAGGGCTCGTTCAACAAGCAGGAAGTCTTCTTCAACGCCGGCCCGAACCTCGGCTCGGCGACGCTCAACACCACCGGCTGTACGGTCGTCCCGACCCCGATCACCTGTAACGCCTTCGCGCTGCAGACGCTCGGCGCGCAGCGGCTCGCGGGCGTCACCAGCGTCAGCATCACGACGACGGCCGCCGATCTTCCCTTCCGCGGCATCAACAACAAGCGCCAGGTCCAGCGCTATGTCATCGGCGCCGAGGGCGAATTCGACGCCTTCGGCAAGTCGGCGCGCTGGGACGTCTATGGCCAATACGGCCGCTCCGACGTGCGCGAACAGCTGCGCAACATCATGCACGTCGCCAAGATGACGGCGGCCACCAACGCGGCCTTTGCGCCGGCGGGCAATGCCGGCGGCTATGCGGTTGGCTCGATCCAGTGCTTGATCAACGTCGATGCCGACCCCCTCAATAACGACGCCGCCTGCGTGCCGCTCAACCGCCTCGGGATCGGCGTCGCGGACCCGGCGGCGATCGACTATGTGCTCGGCGATCCGTTCCGCAAGCAGGTGCTGGAACAATATGTCACCGGCGCCAACCTGTCGCTGACGCCCTTCGCCACCTGGGCAGGCGACGTCAGCATCGCGATCGGCGGTGAATATCGCGAAGAGAAGATCCGCGGCAGCGTGCCCGCCGAGTTCCAGCCGATCATCAATCCCAACGGCACCACCTCGAACCGCTGGTCGGTCGGCAACTACCTGCCCTTCCGCGGCAGCTATAATGTGAAGGAAGCCTATCTCGAAACGCTGATCCCGCTGGGCTTCGGGCTCGAATTCAACGGCGCGGTGCGCGCGACCGACTATTCGACCTCGGGCTATGTCACGACGTGGAAGCTGGGCGCGACCTGGGCGCCGATCGACGACATCCGCCTCCGCGTCACGCGCTCGCGCGACATTCGCGCGCCGAACCTTAACGAGCTGTTCCAGGCCGGCACCGCGAACAGCGATTCGGTGCGCAACCCCGCCTTCACCCCCGACCTCGCCAATGGCCCGCAGTTCTTCCCCTATTCGGGACTGACCACGGGCAACCCCGCGCTCGAGCCCGAAAAGGCCGATTCGTGGAACATCGGCGGCGTGATCACCCCGCGCTTCCTGCCGGGCTTCCAGGCGTCGGTCGATTATTTCCGCATCGATCTGGAGGATGCGATCGACTCGATCAGCGCGCAGGAAGTGGTCAACCGCTGCAACGAAGGCATCCAGGCCTTCTGCGACGCGATCACCACCGATCCGGTGCGCTCGACCCCGACGACGCCCTATCTGCTGATCCGCACCCAGCCGTTCAACTATGTGCGCCGGCTGGTGCGCGGCATCGACTTCGATGCCGCCTATCGCCTGCCCGTGGGCGAAAACAGCAGCATCACCTTGAAGGGCACCGCGACGCGCTACATCGAGAATCTGTCGGAGACCGGCATCGCCGGGACGACGCCGGTCAACACGGTGGGCGCCAACGGCGGCCAGTTCAGCACGCCCAAGTGGATCTTCCGCGCCAATGTCAATTATTCGACCCCGACCTTCTCGGGCACGGTCACCGGCCGCGGCGTCAGCTCGGGCAAATATCTGGCGAACGCGATCGAATGCACCAGCGGGTGCCCGACCTCGACCAGCCAGTTCCCGACCTACGACAACAACCGCGTCAAAGGCACCTTCTACGTCGACCTCAACCTGACGCAGAAGATCAAGGTCGGCGGCGCGTCGGAGGCCGAATTCTTCTTTAACGTCACCAACCTGTTCGACGCCAACCCGCTGCTGCTCCCCGAAACGGGCCTTGCCGCGAACAGCACCTTCTCCGACCTGCTCGGCCGGACCTATCGCGTCGGCGTCCGCTTCAAGCTCGACTGACGCCAAGGCAAACCGAAGCGAAGAGGGGTGGACGCGAGTCTGCCCCTTTTTTCCGCTCGCTCGCTTCCTAGTGTAAGGCGGCGGCTTCTGCCTCTTCCTTCGCCAGCTTTGCCGCGCGCCGCGTCTCGCGCAATTTTTCGAGGATGCTTGTCCCCTCGCGGCTGCCACCCGGCTGGAAACGATGGTCCATGCCCGCCGACAGGTCGCCGCCCGCCATCTGCGCGCCGAGCCGAACCTCGTCGAGGTGGCGCAGCGCAGCCTCGACATCCTCGATCTCGCGCGCGTCGATGTCGAGCTGACGTAGCGCCATCAGCCCCAGCGCGATCGAGCTTTCGAACACCTCGCGCACCGCGCCGCTCGCGCCCGCGCCGTCGATCGCGATCAGCTGACGGCGGTCGAACACGCGGGTCAGGACCCGGGCGTGCGGAAAGGCCTCGACCACGGGGCGCAGCGCCTCGGCGTCGACGCTGCGGTCGTCGATGCAATAGACGATCAGCTTCGCCTCGTCGGCACCCGCGCGGCGCAGGAGATCGAGCCGCAGCCCGTCGCCGAAATAGACCTTGGTGTCGAAACGCTCGGACAGCTCGATCTGGCTCGGCTTCTTGTCGATCAAGGTCACCGAACAGTCGACCGCGTGCAGCATCTGCGACACGATCTGCCCGAAGCGACCGTAGCCGATGACCAGCGCCGACCCGCGCGGCGCATGTTCGGGGCCCGCCAGCTCCTTGCTGCTCTTGTCGGGGGCGAATTCCAGGTTGCGCGCGAAGAGCATCAGGAAAGGCGTCGAGACCATCGACAGCGTTACCACCGCGCTGAACAGGCTCGCCGCCTCGGGCGCAATCAGCAGCGCGTCGGCGGCCTGGGTGAATAGCAGGAAGCCGAATTCGCCGCCTTGGCTGAGCAGCAGCCCCAGCCCCAGCGCCGCGCGCCAGCCCATCCCATAAATCCGCGCGATACCGGTGAGCACCGCGACCTTGACCGCCACCAGCCCGGCGGCGAGACCGAGCACCAATAGCGGCCGCTCGAGCACGGCATCGACGTCGAGCACCATGCCGACCGCGAGGAAGAAGAGCCCGAGCAGGATCAGGCGGAAGGGTTCGACATCGGCCTCGATCTCGTGCCGGTACGGCGAATCGGCGAGCATCACCCCCGCGATGAACGCGCCGAGCGCGGTCGACAGGTGCAGGCTGTGCATGAACGCCGCGCTCGCCAGCACGACGAGCAGGCCGACGACGACGAACAATTCACGCTCGCCGTAGCGGCCGACGAGCCGCAGCAATGGGTTGAGCACGAAACGCCCGACGAGCACCAGCGCCGCGATCGCGCCGACCGTGTAGAGCGCCATCTGCCACCCCGGCGGCGCCGAGGGATCGGCGGGCGCGCGCGACAGCGCCGCGACGATGGTGATCATCGGTACGATCGCCAGATCCTGGAACAGCAGGATCGAAAAGGCCTTTTCGCCGAAGGGCGAGTTGATCGTGCCCGAACTCTTGAGGCTGGGCAGCACCTGCGCGGTCGACGACAGCGCGAGCGGCAGACCCAGCGCGAGCGCCGCCTGCCAGCTGAAGCCGAGCGTGGCGAGGATCAGCGCGGTCAGGATCAGCCCCGATATCACGACCTGCGCCATACCCAGCCCGAAGATCGCGCGGCGAAGATCCCACAAGCGCCGCGGATGGAGTTCGAGCCCTACGAGGAAAAGCAGGAAGGCGATGCCGAGCTCGGCGAAGGCGAGCTTCGATTCGCCGCCGCCGACGAGCCCGAGCCCGTGTGGCCCGACCAGCGCACCGGCGATCAGATAGCCGAGCACCGCGCCGAGCCCCAGGCGACGGAAGATCATCACGAACAGGGTCGCGACCCCGAGCAGGATCGCGCCTTCGAAGAGCAAGGTGTCGGTCGCGGTCTCGCCCGCCTTTTCGGCGGCGATGTTCGACGCCGCGGTAGCGAACAGCAACAGGCTCACGCCCGCGCCGCCTGCGGTTCGAGCGCCGCGATCGCCGCGTCGAAGGGCAGCAGGATCGCGCCGTGCCGCGCGGGATAATCCTTCGCCGGCGCGAGCAGGTCGAAACCGGGCCAGTCGGGCCGCGCGCCGCTGCCGCCGAACCAGCCCGCGATCGCCGCGCGCGCCGCGCGGATTTCGGCGAGCCCCTTGCCCGCCGCATGGCGCGCGAGCAGCGACGCCGACGCCTGCCCGAGCGCGCAGGCCTCGACATGCATACCGACCTTGGTCACGCGCCCGGCATCGTCGGTGTCGAGATCCAGCAGGATGCGGCTGCCGCAGAGCGGCGCGCGCAACGAGGCATGATGGCGCGCGCCCGGCAGCGGCAGATATTCGGCGGTCGCGACCGCCAGCGACAAGATGTCGCGGTTATAGAGCGGCGCGCTCATTTCGCGCCCGCGGCGGGTACGTCCTTGCCATTGGCCTCGGCCTCTCGCGCCGCGGCGCGGCGCTCGGCGATCACCTTGCTCATCGCCGAACTCGTCGCATTGAGCGCCGGATAGGTGCGGCTGGCGGTCATCCACGCAGGGCGCTGTGCATTGCCGTATCCGATGTCGTAGAGGAGGGTGATCAGCATGAAGCCGATCGTCGCGATCAGCAACCCCTTGATCGCGCCGAAACCCGCGCCGAGCCCGCGGTCGAAACCGCCGACGATCGACGCGCGGCTGCGCTGTCCCATCGCGCGCGATCCCCATTTGGCGAGCGCAAACACGCCGCCGAACAGGATCACGAAGGCAAGCACGGCAGCACCGCCTTCGGTGCCGACCCAGCCCGCGACCAGCCCGGTCACCGTGCCGTGGAGCAGCCGCACCGCGAGGATCGCGAGCACCCACGCAAGAAGCGTCGTCACCTCCTGCACCAGCCCGCGCGAAAAGCCGAGCACCGCGGAGCCGCCAACCAGCAGCAGCACGAGCACATCCAAAGCCGTCAAACTTCCCATGTGCCGGTCGCTAGTCGCGCCCGAGCATCAGGTCAACGAGTTCGCCGAGCCGCGCAAAACCGGTGACCGAAATCCCGCCGACGCCCTTCATCCCCTTCGGCCCCCAGCCGGTCGAAAAGCCGAGCTTCGCCGCCTCGCGCAGCCGCAGGCCGTCGTGCGAAACCGGGCGCACCTCGCCCGACAGCGACAGCTCGCCAAAGACGATCGCATCAGCGGGCACCGGCCGCTCGCTGAACGCCGAGATCAGCGCCGCCGCGACCGCGAGGTCGGCGGCAGGATCGGTGAGCCGATAGCCCCCCGCGATATTGAGATAGACCTCCGCGCCGCCGAGTTGCAGCCCGCACCGCGCCTCAAGCACCGCGAGCACCATCGCCAGCCGCCCGCTGTCCCAGCCGACCACGGCGCGCCGCGGGGTCGCCCCGCTCGCCAGCCGCACCGTCAGCGCCTGCACCTCGACCAGCACCGGGCGCGTGCCCTCCAACGCGGGGAACACCACCGACCCCGGCACGTCGCGGCTGCGGTCGGTCAGGAACAGGCTCGAAGGGTTGGCGACCTCGCCCAGCCCGCCCTCGCCCATCGCGAACACCCCGATCTCGTCTGTCCCGCCGAAGCGGTTCTTGACCG
Source organism: Sphingopyxis sp. QXT-31 (assembly GCF_001984035.1). NCBI lineage: Bacteria > Pseudomonadati > Pseudomonadota > Alphaproteobacteria > Sphingomonadales > Sphingopyxidaceae > Sphingopyxis > Sphingopyxis sp. QXT-31. The sequence goes on from NZ_CP019449.1 coordinate 2,290,738, forward strand.
CGCGCAGGATGCGATATTGGTGGCTGCGCTCGCCCTCGAAGGCGAGCACGGTGTCGACCATATGTTCGAGCACGCGCGGCCCCGCGATCGTTCCGTCCTTGGTGACATGGCCGACGAGCACCAGCGCGGCACCGCTGTCCTTGGCAAAGCGGATCAGTTCCTGCGCCGAGGCGCGCACCTGGCTCACCGTCCCCGGCGCGCCCTCGATCAGGTCGCTGTGCATCGTCTGGATCGAATCGATGACGACGAAGTCGGGGTCGCTGCCGCCGAGCGTAGCAAGAATGTCGCGCACCGAGGTCGCGCTCGCCAGCTGCACCGGGGCTTTGCCGAGGCCCAACCGCTGGGCGCGCAGCCGCACCTGCGCCGCGGCTTCCTCGCCGCTGATATAGACCACTGCCTTGCCCGAAAGCGCCAGCCGTCCTGCCGCCTGCAATAGCAGCGTCGATTTGCCGATCCCCGGATCGCCGCCGATCAGCGTCGCCGACCCCGCGACGAAGCCGCCGCCCATCGCCCGGTCGAATTCGGCGATGCCGCACAGCATGCGTTCGGGCATGACGCTGTCGGCGTCGAGCGATTCGAGCGCGATCGTCCGCCCGCCCTTGCTGAGGTCGTGCTTCGCCGAAAAGGCGGTCTCGCCCGCTTCCTCGATCAATGTGTTCCACTCGCCGCAGTCGGCGCATTGCCCCTGCCAGCGATAGGTGACAGAGGCGCAATTCTGGCAGACATATTGACGCTTCGCTTTGGCCATGCCGTTCGCTTAATCGGAACAAATGCGGAACGCTAGAGTTTTCAGGAGAATGACGATAACCGCCCCCATCACCGATCGCCGGACGTTGCTGTCGGGACTCGCACTCGCGCCCATCCTCGCCTTGCCCGGCTGCGCCAGCCTGCCGGGTTTCAGCCTAACCGAGGCGATCCGCGAATTGCTCACCCTCTCGTCGCAGCGTGCCTTCGCTTTGCTCCTCAAACCGAACGGTTTCTACGACAGCCAGGTCGCACGCATCGACCTGCCGCCGCAGCTCGGCGGCAGCGGAGCTTCGTCGATCGTCGCGCGCGTGCTGCTGACAGGCGCCTTCAAGACGCGGCTAACGAAGCAGGTCAACAGCGCCGCGCGCGAAGGCGCCGAGCGCGCCGCGCCGCTCGTCGCCGACGCGATCCGCAGCATTAGCATCGCCGACGCCGCGGCGATCGTGCGCGGCGGCCCGACCGCGGCGACCGACCTGCTCGAACGCGCGATGGGCCGCAGCCTCGTCGGCGCGATGTTCCCGGGCATCGACCAGGGGCTGCGCCTCGCGGACAATGCCGTCGTCACCGAAGCGCTGCGCGCCGCGACCGGCATCGATTTTCGCGGGCTGGTGCAGGACGTCAGCGACCGCACGCATGACAGCATCTACCGGGCGATCGCCCAGGAAGAAGCCGCGATCCGCGCCAACCCGCGCGAAACCGGCAGCCCTCTGCTCACCGCCGTCTTTGGCCTCGCGCGCTAGGCCGCTATAGGCACCCTCACGAATCGACCTCCCAACAGGAAGCCCGCCATGAAATTCTTCGCCGACACTGCCGAAATCGCCGACATCCAGGAACTCGCCGCGACCGGCTTGCTCGACGGGGTGACCACCAACCCGTCGCTGATCGCCAAGTCGGGCCGCGATTTCAAGGAAGTGACGCGCGAAATCTGCGCGCTGACCACCGGCCCCGTTTCGGCGGAGGTCGTCGCGCTCGATCACGCGACGATGATGAAAGAGGCCGAAGTCCTGCGCAAGATCGCACCCAATGTCTGCATCAAGGTGCCGCTGACGATCGACGGACTTAAAACGTGCAAGGCGCTGACCAGCGACGGTACCATGGTCAATGTCACGCTCTGCTTCTCGGCGGCGCAGGCGCTGCTCGCGGCGAAGGCCGGCGCGACCTTCGTCTCGCCTTTTGTGGGCCGCCACGACGACAATGGCTTCGATGGCATGCAGCTCATCTCCGACATCCGCCTGATCTACGACAATTATGGTTATGAGACCGAAATCCTCGTCGCCAGCGTGCGCCACGGCATCCACGTCCTCGAAGCCGCCAAGATCGGCGCCGACGTGATGACCGCGCCGCCGTCGGTGATCAAGGGGCTGTTCAAGCATATCCTGACCGAGAAAGGCATCGAGGGCTTCCTCGCCGACTGGGCGAAGACCGGCCAGTCGATCTGATTCCAATGATCCTCCCTGTCGTGAAGCGATGGGGAGGTGGCAGCGCGAAGCGCTGACGGAGGGGCTATGACGCGGCCCCTCCACCATCCGCTTCGCGGACGGTCCCCCTCCCCACCGCTTCGCGACAGGGAGGATTACAGTTGACGTAAACGTCAACCTGCGCCGATACTCTCCCGCGACAAAGGGAGAGATCCGATGACCGACACCGCCGCCCCCGCCGTCCTCAGCGAACGCCGGGGCCATATATTGATCATGACGATCAACCGGCCCGAGGCGCGCAACGCGGTCAACGCCGCGGTGCATGTCGGCATCGGCACCGCGCTCGAGGAAGCCGAGAACGACCCCGAAATCCGCGTCGTGGTGATCACCGGCGCGGGCGAGAAGAGCTTCTGCGCGGGGGCCGACCTCGTCGCGCTCTCGCGCGGCGAACATCTCGCGCCGAAGGATCCGGCGCAGCAGGCATGGGGCTTCGCGGGCATGGTGTCGCATCCGATCTCGAAGCCGATTATCGCCGCGGTCAACGGCTTCGCCTTCGGCGGCGGCTGCGAGATCGCGCTGATGAGCGACATCATCGTCGCCGCCGAGCACGCGCAATTCGGCCTGCCCGAGGTCAAGGTCGGGCTGTTCGCCGCGGCGGGTGGCGCCTTCCGTCTCGCGCAGCAGCTGCCGCGCAAGCTGGCGATGGAATATATGCTGACCGGCGACCCCATCCCCGCCGCGCGCGCCGCCGAATATGGGCTGGTCAATCACGTCGTCTCGCTCGCCGACCTGCTCCCCACCGCGCTCGCGCTCGCCGAGAAGATCGCGGGCAACGCACCGCTGTCGGTGCAGGTGTCGAAGCGCGTCGCGCTCGGCATCCAGGACGGCCGCATCGCCTCCGATGCCGCCTATTGGGAGCACAACACGATCGAGCGGAGCGCGCTGATGCGCAGCGAAGACGCCCGCGAAGGCCCGCTCGCCTTTGCCCAGAAGCGCAAGCCCGAATGGAAGGCGCGCTGAGATGATGACCGCCGGCGCCCTCCAATGTCCGTTCGCATCGAGCGAAGTCGAGATGCCCATCGGCTCGGCGCTTGACTTCGGGTCGTCTCGACTTCGCTCGACACGAACGGAGAATCTGGATGACTGATCCCGAGCACATTCCCGTCATCATCGGCGTCGGCCAGGTCAACGACCGGCCCGAGGACCCTGATCAGGGGCTCGATTCTCTCGGCCTGATGGTCGCGGCGCTGAACGTTGCGGCCGAAGATGCCGGCGTCTCGCTGACGGAGCTCGACAGCCTCGCGATCGTCGACCAGATCAGCTTCCACAGCCTCGGCAAACTGCCCGAACCGCTCGCCGCCGCGATCGGCGCCAGCCCCAAGATCAACTACCAGTCCGACGCCCCGCACGGCGACACCCCGATCCGCCTGCTCAACGAAGCCGCGAACCGCATCGGCGCGGGCGAGGTGAAGCTCGCCGCAATCGTGGGCGCCGAGGCGCTGCGCACCGCCGCCGGCCGCGCCGCGAAGGCCGCGAAGGGCGAGGACAAAAGCTATAACGCGGTGCGCCAGGTCGCGACGCGCCGCGAGCCCAATTATGCGCAGGTCCACGGCCTGTCGGCGCCGGTCGACGTCTACCCGCTCTACGAAAACGCCACCCGCGCCGCCTGGGGCCAGAGCCTCGCCGAAGCACAGGACGAGAGCGCGCAAATATGGTCGCGCTTCTCCGAAGTCGCCGCCGCCAACGACGGCGCGTGGATCCGCAAGCCCGCATCCCCCGCCGACATCCTCCGCGTCGATGAACGCAACCGCCCGATCGCCTTCCCCTATTCGAAGCTGATGGTTGCCAACTCTTCGGTGAACCAGGGCGCCGGTTTCATCGTCACCAGCCTCGCCGAAGCGCGCCGCCGCGGCATCGCCGACGAGCGCCTGATCTACGTCGGCATGGGCGCCGCCGCGAAGGAGCCCGCGAGCATCCTCCACCGCGACCGCTACGACGGCAGCGTCAGCATGGAGACGAGCATTACCCGCACGCTCGACCTCAACGCCATGACCGTCGACGACTTCGACTGCGTCGAACTCTACAGCTGCTTTCCCTGCGTGCCCAAGATGGCGCGGCGCATCCTCGGCTGGCCGTGGGATCGCCCCGCGACGGTGTTCGGCGGCCTGACCTTCGGCGGCGGCCCGATCGCCAATTATATGAGCCACGCGGTGGTCTCGATGGTCGAGAAGCTCCGCACCGAGGGCCGCACCGGCTTCCTCTTCGCCAACGGCGGCTTCGCGACCGACAATCATTGCATCGTCCTGAGCAACGCGCCGATCGCTGCCGCGCGTTTCCCGCAAGACTTCGACTATCAGGCCGAAGCCGAGGAAAAGCGCGGACCCGTCCCCGAGCTGGTCAAGGATTACGCCGGCCCCGCAACGATCGAAAGCTACACCATCTTCTACGGCCGCGACGGCGCGCCCAAGGCCGGCGTCGTCGTCGCCCGCACGCCGGGTAACCAGCGCACGCTGGCGCATGTGGATGTCGGCGACGCCGCGATGCTGACGTTCCTGACCGACGGGGCGGCCGAGCCGGTCGGCACGGCGGGCGCGGTGGTGGCGCTCGGCGAAGATCGTTTCGGCTGGCGGGCGGCCTAATCCTCCCCGCTTGCGGGGAGGGGGACCGTCCCAAGGATGGTGGAGGGGGCGGTCGGCCTAGAGCAGCGTAGCCCGAGGACGCCAACCCCCTCCGTCAGCGCTTTGCGCTGCCACCTCCCCACTAGTGGGGAGGACCCTAAATCTCGAAACTCACCCCCTGCGCCAGCGGCAGCGCGTCCGAATAATTCACGGTGTTCGTTGCGCGCCGCATATATTGGCGCCAGCTGTCCGAGCCGCTCTCGCGCCCGCCGCCGGTCTCCTTCTCGCCGCCGAAGGCACCGCCGATCTCCGCCCCGCTGGTGCCGAGATTGACGTTGGCGATCCCGCAGTCGCTGGCCGCCAGAAACCGCTCCGCCTCGCGCATATCGTTGGTGAAGATCGCCGACGACAGGCCGGCCGCGACCGCATTATGCTGTTCGATCACCGCGTCGAGATCGTCGTAGCGCATGACATAGAGGATCGGTGCGAACGTCTCTTCGAGCACCGGCCCGACCTGCCCCGGCATCTCGACCAGCGCCGGGCGCGCATAAAAGCTCGCGCCCTCGCCGACGCGCTCGCCGCCCGTCACGACGCCGCCCGCCACCTTCGCCGCGGCCAGCGCCTCCTGCATCATCTCATACGCCGCACGGTCGATCAGCGGCCCAACGAGCACATCGCCTTCCAGCGGATTGCCGACGCCGACGCTCGCATAAGCCGCCTTCAGCTTGGCGACGAAGCCGTCGTAGATGCTGTCGTGGAGGAACAGGCGCCGCGTCGTCGTGCAGCGCTGCCCCGCTGTCCCCATCGCCCCGAACGCCACCCCGCGCAGCGCGAGGTCGAGATCGGCCGACGGCGCGACGATCACGCCATTGTTGCCGCCAAGCTCGAGGATCGGGCGCGCAAAACGCTGCGCCAGCCGCGGCGCCACCGCGCGGCCCATGCGCGTCGAGCCCGTCGCCGACAGCAGCGCCACGCGGCCGTCGTCGACCAGCGCCTCGCCCGCCTCGCGCCCGCCGATCAGCAGCTGCGACAGCCCTGCCGGCGCATCGCCGAAGCGTGCCACCGCGCGTTCGAAAATCGCCTGTGTCGCGAGCGCGGTCAGCGGCGTCTTTTCGGACGGCTTCCAGACCACGCTGTTGCCGCACACCAGCGCGAGCGCCGCATTCCACGCCCACACCGCCACCGGAAAGTTGAACGCCGAAATCACCCCGACGACGCCCAGCGGATGCCAGACCTCCATCATCCTGTGTCCCGGACGCTCGGTCGCGATCGTCAGGCCGTAAAGCTGGCGCGACAGCCCGACCGCGAAGTCGCAGATGTCGATCATCTCCTGCACTTCGCCCGCGCCCTCGGACGGAATCTTGCCCGCCTCGATCGTCACCAGCTTGGCGAGGTCATCCTTCGCCGCGCGCAACTCCTCGCCGAACAGGCGCACCAGTTCGCCGCGGCGCGGCGCCGGCACCTTGCGCCAGGCGCGAAACGCCGCGGTCGCACCGTCCAGCGCCTCCTCGATCGCCCCGGCATCGGCGACGCGCACCATCGCCACCTGCTCGCCGGTCAGCGGCGTCACCGACGGCATCGATCCCTCGGTCCACGTGCTGCGATCGACGCCGAGTCCATCGAGCAGCGCCGCGACCTGCTGGCCCATATCCGTCATTATCTGTCCCTTCATCGACGCGTGCGCGCCCTTGCAGTTTGTGGCTCGCGGGTTATCGCAGGCGGCGCACAATGCAAACCGAAAGCGGGAGACTCCAGTGTCCGAATTGCCCCCCTCCGAGCCCTTCGTTCCGGTCCCCGCCGACGCCGCCGCGAACACCCATTGCACCGCCGCCGACTATGACCGTCTCTATCGGCAGAGCGTCGAGGACCCCGACGCTTTCTGGGCCGAACAGGCCAAGCGAATCGACTGGATCACCCCGCCCACCAAAATCGCCAACTGGTCCTACGACCCGGTCAGCATCAAATGGTATGAGGACGGCGTCCTCAACCTCTGCCACAACGCCGTCGACCGCCATGTCGCCGCCGGCCATGGGATGCGCACCGCGATCATCTTCGAACCCGACGCCCCCGACGGCGAGACGCGCATAATCAGCTATGCCGCGCTGCTCGCCGACGTCATCCGCATGGCTAACACGCTCGGGAAAATGGGCGTCCGGAAGGGCGACCGGGTCACCATCTACATGCCGATGATCCCCGAGGGTGCGGTGGCGATGCTCGCCTGCGCACGCATCGGCGCGGTGCACAGCGTCGTCTTCGGCGGCTTCTCGCCCGAGGCGATCCACGGCCGGATCGAGGATTGCGCGAGCGACTGGGTGATCTGCGCCGACGAGGGCCTCCGCGGCGGCAAGACGGTGCCGCTGAAGGCCAATGTCGACAAGGCGCTCGAACGCATCGACGTGAAGGCGGTGCTCGTCATTTCGCACACCGGCGGCGACGTCGCGATGAAGGAAGGCCGCGACCATTGGTACGACGCCTTGTCCGCGGACGTTCCCGCCGACTGCCCGTGCGAGCCGATGAATGCCGAGGACCCGCTCTTCATCCTCTACACGTCGGGCTCGACGGGCAAACCCAAGGGCGTGCTCCACACCGTCGGCGGCTACAGCGTCTGGACCGCGACGACCTTCTGGTACGGCTTCGACTATCGCCCCGGCGAAATCTTCTGGTGCAGCGCCGACATCGGCTGGGTCACCGGCCACAGCTATGTCGTTTACGGCCCGCTTCAGAATGGCGCGACGACGTTGATGTTCGAGGGCGTCCCCAACTACCCCGACCACGACCGCTTCTGGCAGGTCGTCGACAAGCATCGGGTCAATATCCTCTACACCGCGCCCACTGCAATCCGCGCGCTGATGCGCGAGGGCGACGACTATGTGACTCGCCACGACCTCTCGTCGATCCGCCTGCTCGGCAGCGTCGGCGAACCGATCAATCCCGAAGCATGGCGCTGGTATCATCAGATCGTCGGCAATGTCCGCGTGCCTGTGATCGACACCTGGTGGCAGACCGAGACCGGTGGCATCATGATCACCACCCTGCCCGGCGCGCATGCGATGCAGCCGGGCAGCGCGGGGAAGCCCTTCTTCGGCATCCGCCCCGAACTCGTCGATGCCGAGGGTAACAAGCTCGTGTGCGAAGAAACCGGCGGCGCAGCCGAAGGCAACCTCTGCATCACGCACAGCTGGCCCGGGCAGGCGCGGACAATCTATGGCGACCATGGCCGCTTCGCCGAGACCTATTTCTCGACCTACAGGGGCAAATATTTCACCGGCGACGGCTGCCGCCGCGACGCCGACGGCTATTGGCGCATCACCGGCCGCGTCGACGATGTGATCAACGTCTCGGGCCACCGCATGGGCACCGCCGAGGTCGAAAGCGCGCTCGTCTTGCACGAGAATGTCGCCGAGGCCGCGGTCGTCGGCTTCCCGCACGTCATCAAGGGCCAAGGCATCTACGCCTATGTGACATTGAACGCGGGGGTCGAGCCGACCGAAGAGGTCGCGGCAGCATTGAAACAGCAAGTGCGCAAGGAAATCGGCCCGATCGCGACCCCCGACCATATCCACCTGACCCCCGGCCTGCCCAAGACGCGCTCGGGCAAGATCATGCGCCGCATCCTGCGCAAGATCGCCGAAAACGACTTCGGTTCGCTGGGCGACACCTCGACCCTCGCCGACCCAAGCCTCGTCGACGGGCTGATCGAGGGGCGGAAGAACCGCTAAGCCGCCACCGCATGCCCGCGTCGCATCGCCAGGATGCGCGCCTCCACCTGGTCGAGCGCGTCGAGCGCGGTGACCAGGTCGGCGTTGACCGACGCCCCGACCTCGCCGCTGAGCGCGTCGCCGGTGGCGAGCAGCTCGCGGAAGGTGTCGCGCTCGAAGCGGAGCAGCGTCGCCTGCTCGCTGGTGCGCAGCAGCCGGTCGTGCGGGACGCCCAGCAACAGCGGCGACAGCCCGACGAGCTGACCCGGACCGGTGACGGTGAGCTGGTAGACGCCGTCCTTGTGCGGCAGCGCGCTGCGCACCGCGCCGCGCACGACAAGCCATAAGCCATCCGACGCCGCGCCGACCGCGGTAAGGTCGGTGTCGGCGGCCAGATCGACCCGTTCGCCCGCGTCCCAGAACGCCTGCCGCTGCCTCGGGCTCATCTCCGCGCAGCAGGGCAGCTTCGCGAGGAACGCCTCGGCGGCGAAATCATCCTCGGCGACTGGCGGCAACGCCCGCTGCGGGCGCGGGGTGAAGCTGTCGGGCGCGTCGCTCAGCAATGCCGCAATATCGTGCGTCTTGCCCGCGACGCGCGCGGCGATCAATTCGCCGAGCGCCGCCTGCAGCTTGAGCGACGCCGGCTGCAGCCGCGCCAGCGCGGCGCGAAACTGGTCGGCGGGCAGATACCAGGTCGCCACCGGCCCGCGCGCGATGCCCATCGCCGACCGTTTGAGGTCGCGGCCGATCAGCGCCATGTCGCCGATCACCTCGCCGGGCCCGACCTTCGCCAGCAGCGCAAGCCCGCCGCCGGGCAGCCGCTTGCCGATATCGACCCGGCCGGTGTCGATCAGATAGAGCCCCTCGGCGCGCTCGTTCTGGACGAGCAGCGCTTGCCCGTCGGCGAAGTGCCGCGGCGAAAATCCGTCGGCGAGCTCGGCCAGCTCAGCCGCGTCCAATCCGGCGAAGAGCGGCGCGTCCGCCAGCTTCGCGGCGGACAACAGGCTCATCCCAGCACCGCCCAGGTCGGCGCATGGTCGCTCGCCTTCTCGCGCCCGCGATGGTCCTTGTCGACGCCCGCATCGACCAGCCGATCGGCGAGCGCGGGGCTCAGCAGCAGATGGTCGATGCGGAAACCATGGTCGCGCTGCCAGCCGCCCGCCTGATAGTCCCAGAAGGTCCACACCCCGCCCGCCGGATGGCGGCTGCGCACCGCGTCGGTCCAGCCGTCGCCGAGCAGACGGAACCAGGCATCGCGCGATTCGGGCTGCATCAGCGCGTCGTTCGCCATCGGCCCGCGGGGGTCCCAGACGTCGTCGTCGTGCGGGATGACATTATAGTCGCCGGTCAGGATCGCGGGGATTTCGGCCGCGAGCAGTTCTTTCGCGCGCTCGCGCAGCCGCGCCATCCAGCGCAGCTTATAATCGAACTTCGGCCCCGGATGCGGGTTGCCGTTGGGAAGATAGATGCAACCGACGCGCAGGCCGTGGATATCGGCCTCCAGATAGCGCGACTGCTCGTCCTCGGCCTCGCCCGCCAAACCGCGCTGCGTCTCGACCGGCATCGTGCCTTTCGCGAGGATCGCGACGCCGTTGAAGCCCTTTTGCCCATGATAGAGGAAACCATAACCGGCTCCCTCGATCTCCTTCGTCGGCATCGTCTCGTCGCTCGACTTCAGCTCCTGCAGGCAGGCGATGTCCGGCTGGGTTTCCTCCAGCCATTCGATGAGGCGCGGCAGCCGCGCCTTGATACCGTTGATATTGAAGGTCGCGATTTTCATGCCGCATCTATGGCAGCATGCGACGCCCCGCGAAAGGCGTCAGATCGAGAAGCTCGACCCGCAGCCGCAGCCCGAGGCCGCGTTGGGATTTTCGACCTTGAACGACGATCCGCCGAGCGAATCGACGAAGTCGACGACGCAGCCACGCACCAGGTCGATGCTCACCGGATCGACCACCAGCTTCACCCCGTCGGTCTCGGTGACGATGTCATCGGCGTCGATGCTCTCGGCCAGCCCGAAGCGATAGGTGAAGCCCGAACAGCCGCCGCCGTCGACCGCAAGCCGCAGCGCGGCGTCGGCCTCGCCCTTGCGGTTCGCGATCCAGCGGACGCGCGCCGCGGCGGCGGGGGACAGGGCGATATCGGAAAGCTGCGTGGCCATGGGGTCAAGATAGGGCGTGCGGGCGCGAATGGAAGGGGGGTGAAGATCCTCCCCATCGCGAAGCGTTGGGGAGGGGGACCGCCGCGAAGCGGTGGTGGAGGGGTCTCGACGGTGCGTCATGGCGAGAGGGTTGAACCCCTCCGTCAGCCCTGCGGGCTGCCACCTCCCCATCGCTGCGCGTGGGGAGGATCTTTACCGGCCCTCAAATGAAAAGGGCGCCCCGGCTTGAACCGTTGGGCGCCCTATCCTCTCCGACCCTGGAAGCTTGAGTTATTCGGGACCGCCCATCGCGGCCTTGTCGCCGGTAATCGCGGCGATCGCCATCGAATCCTGACGGCAGAAGGGCATCGGGTTGACCGGCGCGCCTTCGATGCGGACTTCATAATGGAGGTGGTTGCCGGTCGAGCGGCCGGTCGAGCCGACATAACCGACGATCTCGCCCTTCTTCACCTGCTGGCCGGGGCGAACGATGTAGGACGACATATGGCCGTAGCGCGTCTGGATCGCGTTGCCATGTTCGATTTCGACATAATTGCCGTAACCGCCGAGGCGCTGGGCGCGGCCCACGATGCCGTCGGCGGTGGCGTAGATCGGGGTGCCGTGCGGCGCCGGAATGTCGATGCCGTTGTGGCGCGCGACCTTGCCGGTGATCGGGTGGACGCGCATGCCGTAGGACGACGAGAGCGACATGTTCTGGATCGGAACCCGCGACGGGACCGACACGCCCAGGCTCTGCGTCAGCCCGGTGTCGAGGCGCTTCCACGCCTGGAAAATCGCGCGCGCTTCGCTGTCTTCGCCGACCTGCGGCACGCCCGCATCGAAGCTGTCGTCATCGGGTTCGTCGGGAACGACGATGCCCGCATCGGCGCTGTTTTCCGCGGCATGAACCGCCGGAGCGCTCACGCCCATCAGCGCGGTGGCACAAAAAATCAGTCCAAAACGAAACTTTTGCACCAGAAGAGTGTTAATCACTTACGACCCCGCATCTGCCTTGTCGCCGATGGTCCGAAACGGCCATCGGTGCCGGTTTAGTCTGCTTTTGGATGATTGATCATCCGCCCGGCATCCTGTCTGCGGGGGGAGTCGTTACGAAGCAACAACAGCATAGTATTCTTGCGTTAAACCGGCGTCGCGGCGCGCCGAGTCGTTGAACGGCGGCTTCAATTGACCCCGAAATCGCGATTTTACGAGGCTTTGCCAAGTTAACGCCGGGGCGAATCCCCGTTTGTCGCACGCCCATTCGAACCAGTCTGTGCCCGCGCTCACATGGCGAATTTCGTCGGCGTAGATGCGTTCCAGGATTTGCGCCGAGGCTTTGTCGCCGGTGCCGCGAAACCGTTCGATCATTGCCGGCGTGACGTCGAGCCCGCGCGCCTCGAGCACCATCGGCACGATCGCGAGCCGCGCCAGCGCGTCGTCGCTCGTTTGCTCGGCCGCTTCCCACAGCCCGGCATGCGCGGGGAGCGCGCCATAATAGCTGCCGAGCTGGCGCAGCCGCCGGTCGATCAGCGCAAAATGCATCGCCTCGTCGGCCGCGACGCCGATCCAGTCGTCAACGAAACCGCGCGGAAATTCGCCGCCGAAACGCCCGACCAGATCGACCGCGAGGTCGATCGCCACGAACTCGATATGCGCGAGCGCGTGGAGCATCGCGATCCGCCCGCGGTCGGACCCGCCCTTGCGGCGGCGCGGCATCTGGTTCGGCGGCAGCAGTTCGGGTTCGGCCGGCCAGGCGGGCCGGTCGGGCATCGCGACGTCGCAGCGATGTTCGAGCGCACCCTGCCGCCACGCCCGCGCCAGCCCCCGCGCCGCGCGGCGCTTGGCGTGCGGATCGGCGGTCAGCAGCACCGCGCGCGCGGCTTCGCCCAATGTCGTCACGGTTTCCCTATCCGGTTCGCGTCAAGCGAAGTCGAGACGCCCCTCGGTCCAGCGCGGCGTCTCGACTTCGCTCGACGCGAACGGAAATAGGGTGCCACAAACATTAGAGCGCCTTCGCCGCCTCCAGCACCGCGTCGGCATGGCCCTTCACGCGCACCTTGCGCCATTCCTGCGCGAGCTTGCCGTCGGCGCCGAACAGGAAGGTCGAGCGCTCGATGCCCATATAGGTCCGCCCGTAATTCTGCTTCTCGACCCACGTCCCGAAGGCCTCGCACACCGCGCCGTCCTCGTCGGAGGCGAGCCGCACGGTCAGCCCATATTTGTCGCGAAACTTGCAGAGCTTCGCCGGCGCATCGCGCGACACCGCGAGCACCTGCGCGTTCAATTTGGCGAACTCGGGCGCCAGCCGCGTGAAATCCTGCGCCTCGACGGTGCAGCCCGGCGTGTCCGCCTTGGGGTAGAAATAGACGACCAAAGGTGCGCCCTTGAGCGCCGCAAGGTCGATCGCCGCGCCGTCGGCGTCGAGCAGTTTCACGGCGGGTACGACATCGCCGATGGCAAGGGTCATCGTTGGTCTCCTCAATAAATAAATAGGGACAGTCCCTATTTATTGGCTGCGGTCGCGAATCGACGCCCACCAGTTCGCGATCTCCTGCCGCGCCGCGTCGTGCGCCGCAAGCAGTTGCGGCCAGCCGGGCTCGCCGCACGCCGCCGCGACCAGCTCGCGCGCCGCGGGGGTCGCGGGCTCGCCCTCGGGCGCGGTCAGCCGCAGCATCACCAGCATCCGCGCGAGCAGGCCGTGCGCATCGCAAATCTCGACCGGCGCCAGCCCCTCGACCCGCAGGCACGCCAGCGCCGAGCCGATATTGGGGTCGTGGCAGCGCCCGCTTTGGAGCTGCGTCACCTGCATCGCGAATTCGAGATCGACGAGCCCGCCCGGCCCGCCCTTGATGTCGAGCGGGCCCTTGGGCGGCTTGTGCGCCGCCATCTTGGCGCGCATCTCGGCGGCGTCCTGCGCCAGCTTCGCCGGATCGCGCGGGATCGCGAGCAGCGCATCGATGATCCGCTGCACTGCGGCCCTGGCACGATCCGAGCCATAGACCGGCCGCGCGCGGAGCAGCGCCATATGCTCCCACGTCCACGCCTCTTCGCGCTGGTAACGCTCGAAGCTGTCGAGCGTCACGACCAGCGGCCCCTGCGCGCCCTGCGGCCGCAGCCGCGTGTCGACCTCATAGAGCTTGCCGGCCGCGGTCGGCACCGACATCGCGCCGGTCAGCCGCTGCGCGAGGCGGTTGTAATAGGTCGTCGCGCCGAGCGGCCGCCGCCCGTCGGATTCGGCGAGATGGTCGCCGGTGAAGAGATAGATGAGGTCCAGGTCCGACGCATGCGTCAGTGCGCGCCCGCCAAGCCGCCCGAGCGCGAGCACGACGAGCTCACTATCGGCGATCCGCCCATGCGCCTCGACGAATTCGGCGACCGTCGCGTCGGCGAGCACCTGCAGCGCCGCCTCGGCGAGTTCGGAATAGCCGCAGGCGATCATCATCGGGTCGCTCGCCCCCGCGATCAGCTGGACGCCATAAGCGAAGCGCCGCTCGCCGACGCGGTCGCGCACGCGGTCGAGCAATCGCTCGTAATCGAGCCCCGCGAGCCCCGGCGCCCATTCGGAGAGCAGTTCGGCCTTGGTCGCGGGCGCCTCGAACGCGCGCTTGTCGATCAGCCCCTCGATCAGCTCGACGCGCGCGCCGAGCGCCTCCGCGAGCGTCGGTGCCAGCGTCAGCACGCGCACCGCGACCTTGGCCAACTCGGGCTGCGCCGCGAGCAGGTGGAAGAAGTTGATTGCACTCGGCAGGCCCGAGACGAGCTTGTCAAAACGCGTCAGCGCCGCCTCGGGATCGGGCGCCGCGCCCAGCGCGCGCACCAGCCCGGGCAGCACCGTCTCGAGCGCGTCCTGCGCCGCGGGGGTGCGCAGCGCGCGCAGCTTGCCACCGCGCCATTCGGCGATCGTGCGGAGCGCCGGCTCGGGCGGCTCGAACCCCGCCGCCATCAGCGCGCCCGCGAGTTCGCCCTCGTCGCGCGGCAGCCCGCTGGTCGCCGCGCGCTCGAGCACCAGCCGGTCGTAGCAGGCGGCGACATCCGCAGTCACCGGCTCGAGCATCGCGAGCAGCGCCGCACCGTCGGCGTGCCCGTCAAGCCGCGCCACCGCGTCGAGCGCGGCGGCATTGGTCGGCAGGCAATGCGTCTGCTGGTCCTCGATCATCTGCAACCGATGCTCGACCCGTCGCAGCAGCGCATAATGGCCGGTCAGCCGTGCCGCGATATCGGCGTCGATCCGCCCCGCCTTCGCGAGCGCCGCGAGCGCATCGACCGTCGCGGGCACGCGCAGCGACGGATCGCGCCCGCCATAGATCAGCTGGTGGACCTGCGCGAAAAATTCGATCTCGCGGATCCCGCCGCGCCCACGCTTCAGGTCGTAACCCGGCCCGAACGCCTGCCCCTGCGCAAAATGGTCGCGGATCCGGTCGCTCATCGCGCCGATTTCCTTCAATTGCCGGAAGTCGAGGCTGCGGCGCCAAATGAAGGGGCTGATCGCCGACAGGAACTCGGCGCCCAAGGCGCGATCGCCCGCCGAAGCGCGCGAGCGGATGAAGGCGGCCTGCTCCCACGCCAGTGCCTCGGACTCATAATAAGAGATCGCCGCATCGACCGGCAGCACGATCGGCGTCACCTCGGGATGCGGGCGCAGCCGCAGGTCGACGCGCAGCACATGGCCGTTCGCGGTGCGCGCGGACAATATCTCGGTCATCCGCCGCGCGATGCGCACCGCCGCCTCGGTCGGGTCGTCGCGCTGGCGGCGCGGCATCGTCTCGGGATCGAAGATCAATATCGGGTCGATGTCCGACGAATAATTGAGCTCATGACTGCCGAGCTTGCCGAGCGCGATCACCGACAGCCCGCTCGCTTCCTCGTCGGGCGTGCGTTCGGCGAAGGCGGCGGCGAGCGCGGCGTCGCAGGCGGCGTCGGCAAAGGCCGACAGGTGCCGCGTGGTCGTCGCGACGTCATGCTCGCCCGACAGGTCGCCGAGCGCGAGCAGCAGCGCCATCCGCCCGCGCCAGTGGCGCAGCGCCGCCATAATGTCGTCATCGCCCGGCGGCGGCGTCACCGCGGCGAGCGCGGCGTCGGTGCCGGCGCTGAGGAAAAGCGCGACATCGCCCGGATGGATTTCGGCAAGCCGCGCGAGGAACGGCGCGTTGGCGGTCAGGCGATCGAGCGCCGATTGGCGTTGGGACGTCATTACGCCCGGCTATCGCGCGCCCGGCCTCGCATGACAAGGCCAGCGGCGAGGGCATAAATAGGGACAGTCCCGATTTAACGGCATCCTTTTGGCGAAGGTCTATGCGCCAACGGTTAAATAGGGACTGTCCCTATTTATGAGCGTCAGGCCGGAACCGTGCTCTCGTCGAAGAACAGCACCTGCGCGATCGCCGCGCGCAGCGTCGCGGGCTGGTAGGGCTTGGTGAGCAGGAAGGCCGGCTCGGGGCGGTCGCCGGTGAGCAGCCGTTCGGGAAAGGCGGTGATGAAGATGACCGGCAGCTTCACCTCGGCCAGGATTTCCTGCACCGCCTCGATCCCCGAGCTGTTGTCGGCGAGTTGGATGTCGGCCAGCACGAGGCCGGGCTTGTGCTTTTGCGCTTCGTTGACCGCCTCGGCATGCGTGGTCGCGACCGCGACGACGTCGTGGCCGAGGTCGCGGACGATCATCTCGATATCCATCGCGATGATCGGCTCGTCCTCGATGATCAGGATGCGCGCGCGCGTCTGGCGGTCGATCTCGTCCATCGCTTCGGTGATCAGATTGTGCACCGTGCCGGCGTCGCGCCCGATGATGCGGCCGGCCTCGTCCTCACTGAAGCCCTCGACCGCGGTGAGCAGCAGCGCCTGCCGCGCGAGCGACGGGATACGGCGCAGCCGTGCGTCGGCGATCGCGATATCGGCGGCGGCGGGCTCGTCGGTTGCGGCGGCCTGTTCGCTCGCGAGCCCGAAATTGTCGTGCACCATGCGATAGAGCTGGATGCGCAGGTCGGCGCTGGTATCCACCGCGGCGGGGTTCGCCACCAAAGTCTGCAAAAGGCCCGCGACCAGCGCATCGCCGCTTTGCTGGCTTCCCGAAATCGCACGGCCATAGCGGCGCAGGTAGGGAAGATGCGGCGCGATCGCCTGACCCAATGACATATAGTACCTCCTAAAACAGGTCGATGCCTGCCCCGAAACTCGTGCAAAACCGGGCGAAAAGCGCGCACACGCCAACCGCGCCCGATATTATTGCGCTGTCACGGAACGATTTAGCCGCAAATTGGTTTCATGGGGAAGGAACAAAGCGTCATTGCGCTTTGCTCATCGCGCGGTTAGCTACAGGCCCCATGTCCATTGGATGTCACGATAATGTCGTCTGAAACCGGTTCCCAGCGGAAGGTCGCCGGAAAAGACGCCGACAAAAAAATGCCCAAAAAGGCGCAGGACGTGAACATCGCCCTGCGTCGCGCTTATGAGTCGGCGATCGAAGAGAATATCCCCGATTCGATGATGGACCTGCTCAACAAGCTCAACTGAAAGCCAAGCTGATCCGGAGTCAGCCGCCGCCGCGACGGTAGCGATCCTCGAAATTCGACTGGAAGGCCGCGAAGCGCCCCTCGGCGATCGCGTCCCGCATGCCCGCCATCAGATCCTGATAGAAATGCAGATTATGCTGCGTCATCAGCATCGCGCCGAGCATCTCGCCGGCGCGAACGAG
The DNA here is from genome assembly GCF_001984035.1 of Sphingopyxis sp. QXT-31. NCBI lineage: Bacteria > Pseudomonadati > Pseudomonadota > Alphaproteobacteria > Sphingomonadales > Sphingopyxidaceae > Sphingopyxis > Sphingopyxis sp. QXT-31. The sequence continues at coordinate 2,308,047 of NZ_CP019449.1, forward strand.
GTGGTGCAGATAGGCGCGCGACCAGGTCGTACACACCGGACAGCCGCACGCCGCATCAAGGGGGCTCTTGTCCTCGGCATGCTTCGCGTTGCGGATGTTGACCGGGCCCAGCGAGGTGAACGCCTGACCGTTGCGCCCCGAGCGCGTGGGCAGCACGCAGTCGAACATGTCCACACCGCGCGCGACCGCGCCGACCAGGTCGTCGGGCTTGCCCACCCCCATCAGATAGCGCGGCTTGTCGGCGGGAAGCTGCGCGGGCGCGAAGTCGAGCACCCCGAACATCGCCTCCTGCCCTTCGCCGACGGCGAGGCCGCCGATCGCGTAGCCGTCGAAGCCGATATCGGTCAGAGCCGCCGCCGAGCGTGCGCGCAATGTCTGATCGAGCGACCCCTGCTGGATACCGAACAGCGCCGCGCGCGCGGCATGCTCCTCGCCCGCGTCGAAGCCGGCACGGCTGCGCGCCGCCCAGCGCATCGAACGCTCCATGCTTTGCTCGGCGCGCTTCGCATCGACGCCGTTCGGCGGGCACTCGTCGAACGCCATCACGATGTCGCTCCCCAGCAGCCGCTGGATCTCCATCGAGCGTTCGGGGGTCAGCATGTGGCGCGACCCGTCGAGGTGGCTTTTGAACGCGACGCCTTCTTCGCTCTGTTTGGTCAGCGCCGACAGGCTCATCACCTGATAACCGCCGCTGTCGGTCAGGATCGGCCGGTCCCAGCCCATGAAATGGTGCAGCCCGCCGAGCCGCGCCATGCGCTCGGCGCCGGGGCGGAGCATCAGATGATAGGTATTGCCGAGGATGATGTCGGCGCCCGTCGCGCGCACTTCGGCGGGGCGCATCGCCTTCACCGTCGCGGCGGTGCCGACGGGCATGAAGGCAGGCGTGCGGATCTCGCCGCGCTGCATCGCGATCGTGCCCGTGCGCGCGGCGCCGTCGGTGGCGGCGACCGAAAAGGCGAATCTTTTCGTCATGGCGCGCGCCTATGGCGGGGGCGGGGGGAAAAGTCGAGGTGGGGCGGTCGGTGGGATTTCCAGACCACCCATATTTCCGTTCGTGTCGAGCGAAGTCGAGACACGCCGAGTTAGCGCGTGCCTTCACGTGTCTCGACTTCGCTCGACACGAACGGGGTTTATAGGGCGGGTTGTCAGCGAGCGGCCCGGCCCTACTCCCGTTCATCCTCGCTCGACGGCTCTTCCGCGGCCGCCTTCGCCTTTTCCTTCGGCTTTTCCTTGGCAAAGATCTCGGCGATTTCCTTCTTGCGCGCCGCGCTCAGCCCTTCCTCGGCGGCGGGGAACATCTCTTCTTCTTCTTCCTCGATATGATGAAGGTAGCGGTGCTTCATCGTGCGAAAGCGCGTCAGGCAGCCGGTCGAGGCGAAGTCCATCTCGTAGAGCTCGGTGAGCATCTCGTCGATTTCCTTATGCTCGCTCGCGCTGTGCTGCGCGTCTTCGCGCAGGTCCGGCTTTCCCATCATCGTCGCATAGAGCGACAGCTCTTCGGACGCGGCATGCGCGGTCACCTCGACACGGAAGGCCTCGAACAATTGTTCGCGCTCTTCGCTGTCGCCATGCGTCTCGTCGATCCGGTCGAGCAGTTCGCGATGCCGGTCGTGGTCGGCCTTCAGCCGCTCGAAAATCTTGCTTTCCGCCATGATCGTCTCCGTCGTTGATCGTCAACGTGAGAACGGACGGCGCCGCGGGCGGTTCCCTGCCCGATGCGATCAGGGCGCCTTGGGAGCGGGCGGAGCCGCCGCCGGCGCGGGCCGCGCCAGCGGACCGATATATTCGGCGTAGATCGCATTGGCCTTGGCCGCGACGCGGTCGAGCACGTCGTTCTTCTGCCCCGCGAGCAGCCGCTCGCTCGTCGCCTTGCCCTGCGCGTCGCCGAGCAGGTTCGCGACCGAGAACCACGCCGCCGCGGTTTCGCCGTCCTTCGCGACCCCCTGCCCCTCGAGGTAGAGCAGTCCGATGCCGAAAAAGGCGTGCGGCTGGCCCGCCTTCGCTGCGGCCTGGTAACTCTCCATTGCCTTGGCGTAATCGACCGGCGTACCGCGCCCGTTGGCGTGCATCACCGCGAGGCTCATCTGCGCCTGCGGATTGTTCTGCGCCGCCGCCTTCGAAATCAGCGCCAGCGCCGCGGCGGGATCCTCCGCCACGCCCTCGCCGGTGTCGAGCATCACGCCGAGACGCCACTGGCACTGGCTGAGCCCCGCATCGGCGCATTTCCGGTACAGCCCCGCGGCCTTCGCCTTGTCGGCGGTCATATGCTCGCCATTGTCGTAGAACCAGCCGAGCGCGAACTGCCCCTCGGCATCGCCCTCGTTCGCTTTCGTCTGCGCCAGCGAAAAGGCCTCGATCGGCTTGTTCGCGTCGAGCAGGTCGGCGACCTGTTCGCCCGTCGACGGGCCCGGCGATGCGGCTATGAGCAGGGCCCAAGCCAGCGCAGCGGCACCCAAGGCTTTGATGTTGCGAATATCCCTCATGCCGCGCTTGTGACAGCATGGCGGCGAAAGCGCTAGAGCCTCAAAGCGGCCCCGATGATCATTTGCCCGCCCAGTCGCTCGTCGTCGTGAAATTGGGCAGCGCGATGCCCGCCTGCTGGCTCGCCGCGGCGATCAGATAGGGCGAGACGCGGTGCCGTGTACACAGCCCGCCATTGCCGTCGCTGACCATCGAGCTTTCGAATTCGATGCCCTGCTGGTGATTCTTCGAGCGGCGGACGGTCGCGGTGACCAGCTGGCCTTCGCCGAAATCGATCACGAACTGCGTGCCCAGCGGCACGTTCATGATGCCCTCGATAAAGGCGCCGGTCGCCGACAGGTTGCGCATCACGACGGTGTAGCGGTAATTGTCGTGGATCGCGCCGACCTTGCGGAACATCTGGAAGCGGTCGTTGCGCTGGCGCGCCGGGCCCGCGGGCTCGATCATCCAGTTGCCCGTCTCGGCATGGCCGAGCAGGTCGGCGTTCGAGACCGGCTTGCTGTAGACATAGCCCTGCACATGGCTGACGTTGAGCTTGCGGATCAGGTCGAGCTGGTCGAGCGATTCGATGCCCTCGGCGGTCGTTTCCATCTCCAGCGCCTCGGCGAGCGCGACGATCGCCGCGATGATCGCGCCGTTGCGCGACCCCGGGTCGGTCGCGCCGCGCACGAAGCTCTGGTCGATCTTGATCTTGTCGAACGGCGCCGACTGCAGATAGCCGAGCGACGAATAACCGGTGCCGAAATCGTCGAGCGCCAGCCGCACGCCAAGCCCCTTCAGCGCCTTGAACATCGCGGCGGTGTCTTTCGAATCGCCCAGGAACACGCTTTCGGTGATCTCGAGCTCGAGCTGCTCGGGCGGCAGTCCGCTGTTCGCGAGCGCGCTGGCGACAATCTTGGGCAGGTCGGGGTTGGCGAACTGGATCGGCGACACATTGACCGCGACGCGCATTGCGCCCGGCCACTTGGCAGCGTCTTCGCATGCCTTGCGCAGCACCCATTCGCCCAGCGCCCAGATCAGATTGGCTTCCTCGGCGATCGGGATGAACAAGGCGGGCGAGATCGGCCCGCGCTCGGGGTGCGTCCAGCGTACCAGCGCCTCCGTCCCCGTGACGACATTGGTCTTCGCCTTGACGATCGGCTGGTACGCCAGCGCCATCTCGCCCCGCGCCAGCGCGTCGCGCAAATCTTCCTCGAGCACGCGGCGATCCTCGGCCGCCTGGTGCAGGTCGCTCGAATAGAAGCTGAACCGCCCGCGCCCGTTGCCCTTGGCGGCGTAGAGCGCAAGGTCGGCGTTGCGGACGAGATTGTCGCTGTTTTCGCCGTCGAACGGGCTGATCGCGACCCCGACCGACGCGCCGATGATGCAGCGGCTGCCCTCGACCGAATAGGGCTGCGACAGGCTGTTGATGATGTCCGCCGCCATGTCGCCCAATTTGCCGCGGTCCTCGACGTCGGGCAGGATGATCTGGAACTCGTCGCCGCCCAGCCGGCTGACCATCTCCTTGTCGCCGACGATCTTGAGCAAGCGGCCCGCGACCTGCTTGAGCAGCGCGTCGCCCGCGGGATGGCCCAGCGTGTCGTTGACCTGCTTGAAGCGGTCGAGGTCGAGCAGCATGATCGCACAGCTGCGCTGCTGCTGCGCAAAGGCGGCAAGCGTGGTGTCGAGCTTTTTCGAGATGTTGAAGCGGTTAGCGAGCCCGGTCAGGCTGTCGTACATCGCGAGCCGCGAGGCATCCTCCGCCGAGCGGCGCTGTTCGGTGATGTCGGTGCCGCTGCCGCGATAGCCGGTGAAGCGCCCGCCGCCGTCGAAATGTGGCCGCCCCGACACCGCCCACCAGCGGTCGCCCTCGAAGGCGCAGCGCAGCGGCAATTCATCGAATTTGGACTGTTTTGTGAGCAGAAAGGGCAAGGTGCGCTGGCGCTCGCCATGGCTGTCGACGGGCAGGAACAGCTCGGCAAAGCTCGCGCCGATCAGCGTCGCGGCGGTGCGCCCCATCTGCTGCGCGACGGTGTCGGTGATATAGGTCAGCCGCCCATTGGCGTCGGTCGACCAGAACCAGCCCTGCCCGCTTTCCTCGTAATTGCGGAGGAGGAGCAGCGCTTCTTTGGTATGAATGCTGGGCACGACTTCGGCGCGCGGCGCCGCCGCGCGGCCCGCGCCGAACTTGCCCAGAAATCCCCGCCCGCCGCCGTCTGGCACCGCCTTATTCCCCTGGTCCTCCGGGCGCAGCGCCGGCCTATGCATGATGCATCGTCATACTGGTCCCCACCAATATGGACCATTTAGCAGGCAAGGCCTTGAAAATCGGTAAATGACTAAGGATTGGGTTCAGCCCGGCAGCAGCAGGCTCGAATCGCCATAGCTGTAGAAGCGATACTCACTTTCGACTGCATGCGCGTACGCCGCCTGCATCGTCGCCAAGCCCATCAACGCGCTAACCAGCATGAACAGCGTCGACTTGGGCAAATGGAAATTGGTCATCAGCCCGTCGATCGCCTTGAAGCGATAGCCGGGGGTGATGAAGATCGACGTGTCGCCGGCGAAGGGTGCGATCTGGCCGTCCTCGCCCGCCGCGCTTTCGAGCAGGCGGAGGCTCGTCGTGCCCACCGCGATCAGCCGCCCGCCCGCAGCACGCACGGCGTTGAGCCGCGCCGCGGTGTCGGGCTCGATCCGCCCCCATTCGGCATGCATGACATGGTCGTCGGTGTCGTCGGCCTTGACCGGCAGGAAGGTCCCCGCGCCGACGTGCAAGGTCAGCGTTTCGCGCTGCACCCCCGCGGCGTCGAGCGCGGCGAGCAGCTCCGGCGTGAAGTGCAGCGCCGCGGTCGGCGCGGCGACCGCGCCGTCCTCCTTGGCGAACATCGTCTGATAGTCGCTGCGATCCTCGGCATCGGTCGGGCGCTTGCCCGCAATATAAGGAGGGAGCGGCATCGTGCCCGCGCGTTCGAGCAGCACCTCGACCGGCTCGTCGCCCGCGAAGGCGAGGATGAAGCTGCCGTCGGCGAGCCTTTCCTCGGCGACCGCCTCCACCCCCGCGCCGAAATCGACGGTTTCGCCGACGCGCAGCCGTTTCGCGTTGCGCACGAAGGCCTGCCAGCGGCGGAGGTCGATGCGCTTGTGGAGGGTCGCGCCGATTTTGGCGTCCCCCCGACGGCCTTCGAGCTGCGCCGGGATCACCCGCGTGTCGTTGAACACCAGGCAGTCGCCCGCGCGCAACAGGCCCGGCAGGTCGCGCACGCCCCTATCGGACATCGCCCCGCCCTCGACCACGAGCATCCGCGCCGCGTCGCGCGGGCGCGCGGGGCGGAGCGCGATGCGCTCGCTGGGCAGGTCGAAATCGAAGGCGTCGACGCGCATCGCGCGCCTCTCCTTACTGGATCGGCGCGTTGAGCTGGTCGGCGGTGATCTCGGCCGGCGCCGGCTGCGTCTCGGTCAGCGCCGACAGCGGCGGCATCGGCTTGTTGTCGGCGGCGACCGACACCTGGACCATGCGCGACATCACCGCGGGCGGTTCGCCCTTCTGGATCGCGTCGACATATTGCATGCCCGACACGACGCGGCCGAAGGCGGTATAGCGACGGTCGAGGCTGAAGCGCGGCTGGAGCATGATGAAGAACTGGCTGTTCGCGCTGTCCTCGCTCTCTGCGCGCGCCATCGACACCGTGCCGCGCAGGTGCGGCGAGGGATTGAATTCGGCCTTGAGGTCGGGGAGCTGCGAGCCGCCCTGCCCCGTCGCGGTCGGATCGCCCGTCTGCGCCATGAAGCCGTCGATCACGCGGTGGAACTTGACCCCGTCATAGAAACCCGCGCGCGCGAGCTGCTTGACGCGCTCGACATGGACCGGCGCGACATTGGGATAGAGCTGGATCACCACCCGGCCGCCGGTGGAAAGGTCGATGTTGAGCATATATTCGGGGACGCCGATATATTGGTCGGGCGTCATCGACGGCACCGCGGGAGCCGCGGTCGCAGCCGTCGCATCGGCGGCCGGCGCCGGGGTCTGGGCGGGCGGCGTCACGGGCGTTTCGGGGGGCGGCGTCTCGGCAGGCGTCTCGGCCGGCGGCGCGCTGCCGTCGGGCATCGGCGCGGGCGGCGCTTCCTGCGCGACGGCCGAAGCCGCAAGGCCGAACGCCATCGCCGTCAGGATCAGGGGGCGGAAGGAAGAATTCATGCTGGATCGGCCTTTGTAAAAAACTGCAATGTGCGCCCCGTCTTGGCGCGCCCTAGCGGGAAAAAGCTGAACGCTCAATGATTGGGATCAGGCCATCCCTTGGCGCAAGCCCCGCTCGGCGATGCGCGATACCACGGCGTCTTTCACCGCAGGCGTCACGAATTTGTGGATGTCGCCGCCGAAGATCGCGATTTCCTTGACCAGCCGCGAGGCGATCGGCTGCAGGTTGACGTCGGCCATCAGGAACACCGTTTCGACGCGGTCGTTGAGCTGGCGGTTCATGCCAGTGAGCTGATATTCATATTCGAAGTCGGTGACCCCGCGGATGCCGCGCACCACCACCGAAGCGCGCTGCGCATCGGCGAAATCCATCAGCAGCGAGTTGAAACCGACGACCTCGATGTCGCCGTCGATGCCGGCAACCTCGGCCTTGACCATCGCGATGCGCTCGTCGTCGTTGAAGAGCGGCGATTTGGCGATATTGGTGGTGACCCCGATGATCAGCTTGTCGACCAGCTTCGCGCCGCGGGTGATGATGTCCATATGCCCCAGCGTGATCGGGTCGAACGTCCCCGGATAAACCCCCACCCGCATCAGCGATCCCTTTCCACGATATAGCGCGCGATCGCACGCAGCAGCGCCGCCTCCTCGCCGAAGCCCGCGAGGTGCTGGACCGCCTGCTCGACGAGCATGTGCGCCTGGTCGCGCGCACGGTCGAGGCCCATCAAGGTGACGAAGGTCGCCTTGCCCGCGGCTTCGTCCTTGTGCAGCGCCTTGCCCGCGAGCGCCTCGTCGCCCTCGACGTCCATGATGTCGTCGGCGATCTGGAAGGCCAGCCCGATATCGCGCGCATAACCGCGCAAGGGCGTGCGCGCCTCGGCCGGGATGCGCGCGAGGATCGCGCCCGCCTCGACCGAAAAGGCGATCAGCGCGCCGGTCTTGAGCTGCTGCAGCCGCGTCACCGTCGGCAGGTCGAACTGCGCGGTCTCGGCGGCGAGGTCCATCATCTGCCCGCCGGCCATGCCCGTGGGGCCCGCCGCGTGGGCGAGTTCGCGGATCAGTTCGTTGCGCACGAAGGGGTCGGCGTGAGTCGCGGGATCGACGAGCCATTCGAACGCCAGCGCATGCAGCGAATCGCCCGCGAGCACCGCGGTCGCCTCGTCGAAAGCCTTGTGCACCGTCGGCTTGCCGCGGCGAAGATCGTCGTCGTCCATGCAGGGAAGATCGTCGTGGATCAGCGAATAGACATGCATCGCCTCGACCGCCGCGCCGACGCGCAGGCTGGGCGCACGGTCGACATGATAGAGGTCGCCCGCCGCGCGGACGAGCAAGGGCCGCAGCCTCTTGCCGCCGCCGATCGCGGCGTGGCGCATCGCCTCGTAAAGCCGCCCGCGCGGGTCGTCGGGGACGGGCAGCAACTGGTCGAACAACCGGTCGATCGCGTCGACCACATCGGCCTGCGCCGCGTGGACCAGGTCCGTGCCGCTATCGATCTCCCCCTCCGCGACCGCCACCGGGTCAGCCTTCGCCGAACGGCGCGGTGCCCGCCGCGCGGCCGTCGGCGCCCAGGCTCACCTGCTCGATGCGCGCCTGCGCCGCGGCGAGCCGCGCCTCGCAATGCCCGCGCAGCGCATGGCCGCGTTCGTAGAGCGCGACCGATTCCTCGAGGCTGACGTCGCCGCTTTCCAGCCGCCGTACGATCGTCTCGAGCTCGCTCATCGCGGCTTCGAACGACAGCGCGGAAATGGCGGGGGCGGCGGGGCTATCGGGGGTGTCCGTCATGGCGCCTGCTTTGGCCCCTTCGCCCCCCGGTGGTCAAGTGCGGTCGAGCTTGACGCGGTCGAACATGGCCCTAGGCTCGCCCCATGTTCATCGGCCATTTCGCCCCGGCGCTGGTCGCCGCCGCCCGGCCGAAAGCCGCGGGCCTCGGGACGCTGTTCGTCGCGGCGCAGCTCGTCGACATCGGCTTCGCCGCGCTGCTGGTCCCGGGGATCGAAGCGATGCGGATTGAGCCCGGCATCACCGCGATGAACCCGATGGACCTCCATCATATGCCCTATACGCACAGCCTGCTCGGCAGCATTTTATGGGCCGCGGCCTTCGGCGGACTCGTGCTCGCCGCGACGAAGCGCCGCGCTGCCGCCATCGGCGCGGCGCTCGTTGTGCTGTCGCACTGGTTTGTCGACCTCCTCGTCCACATCCCCGACCTCACCCTCTTCGGCGCACCGCCCAAGCTGGGGCTCGGCCTGTGGAACCATCCCGCGATCGCCATTCCGTTCGAGCTCGCCTTCATCGGCGCCGCGCTTCTCTATTATGCGCGCCGCACAGAGGCCCCCACCGGCAACAGGCGCCTCTGGACCCTCGCCGCGCTGCTCGCCTTCGCGCAAGGCGTCGACTGGTTCGGGCCGAAGGAAGCGGCCTATTCGCTCGTCATCCCCGCCACGATGCTCGTCGCCTACACCCTGCTCGCCGCCACCGCCGCGTGGGCCGGGGCCAACCGCAAACTCGCCGGAGCCCGCACATGATCCCGCAATATCTTGCCGCCTATTTTTCCACCGCGCTGATCTTCGGCCTGCTCGACGCGGTCTGGCTGACCAAGGTAGGCCCCAAGCTCTACCGCCCCGAAATCGGCGAGTTGCTGATGGACGGCTGGCGCCCCGCCCCGGCGCTGGTCTTCTACGCGCTCTACATGCTCGGCATCCAGATTTTCGCCGTCGCCCCCGCGCTCGACGCCGGCCGCTGGCAGGTCGCGGCGCTCTACGGCGCGCTGTTCGGCTTCTTCTGCTACATGACCTACGACCTCACCAACCATGCGACGATGAAGACCTGGTCGCTGAAGGTCACCCTTGCCGACATCGCCTGGGGAACCGCCGCGACCGGCCTCGCGGCGGGCGCCTCGGCCTGGCTGGTGCTCGCGCTGCTTCCCCGCACCGCCTGACCCCTCGCTGCGCCGCGCAATCGCGATTCCATTCTTTGCAATTGCCGCGACTCTGCGGCCCCGTCATGCTGCACTGCACAAGAAGAGAGGGGCGTAAAGGCAAGTTTTGTTCATCCAGACAAGGACTTGCATCATGAAAAAAATCATCCTCCCCATGCTGACCCTGTTCGCACTCGTCCCCGCGGCGGCGCATGCCGAAGAGGTCCGCCGCTTCGAGCATGAGGGCCGCATCTACAGCTATACGATCAAGACCGTCGGCGAGCGCCGCGTGATCGACGGCGTCGACGAGGCGACCGGCAAGCGCTTCTCGCTCCGCGTCGGCACCCACAAGGTCCGCGGCACCGTCGGTTCGCAGCAGGTCGAATTTTCGCTCAAGGAAGTCGAGCCGCTGAAGGCCTCGGTCACCGTCCTCGCCGCGCGCTGATCCATCTCCGACCGCAGACCCCATGGCGCGAAATGCGCGATGGGGTCTGTTCGTTTTGCGCCTGTGTCGCTAAAGGCGCGCCATGACTCAGACCGCAACCGCGCCCGCCTCCGTCATCACCCCCGAGATCGTCGCCGAACACGGCCTCTCGCCGGAAGAATATGAGCGCGTCCTTCACGCGCTCGGGCGCGAGCCGAACCTGGTCGAACTCGGCATCTTCTCGGTCATGTGGTCCGAGCATTGCAGCTACAAGAGCTCGCGCATCCATTTGAAGAAACTGCCAACCGAAGCGCCCTGGGTGATCTGCGGCCCCGGCGAGAATGCCGGCGTCATCGACATCGGCGAAGGGCCGGACGGCAAGAAGCTCGCCGCGATCTTCAAGATGGAGAGCCACAACCACCCGTCGTACATCGAACCCTATCAGGGCGCGGCGACCGGCGTCGGCGGCATTTTGCGCGACGTCTTCACCATGGGCGCGCGCCCGGTCGCGAACCTCAACGCGCTGCGCTTCGGCCGCCCCGACCATCCGAAGATGAAGCACCTCATCTCGGGCGTCGTCCACGGCATTGGCGGTTACGGCAATTGCGTCGGCGTCCCCACCGTCGGCGGCGAGGTCAATTTCCACAAGGCCTATGACGGCAATATCCTGGTCAACGCGATGACCGTCGGCGTCGCCGAACAGGACAAGATCTTCTATTCGGCCGCCAGCGGCGTCGGCAATCCGATCGTCTATGTCGGCTCGAAGACCGGCCGCGACGGCATCCACGGCGCGACGATGGCGAGCGCGGATTTCGGCGAGGATGCCGAGGAAAAGCGCCCGACGGTGCAGGTCGGCGACCCCTTCACCGAAAAATTGCTGATCGAGGCGTGCCTCGAGCTGATGGCATCGGACGCGATCGTCGCGATCCAGGACATGGGCGCGGCGGGCCTCACCTCCTCCTCGGTCGAAATGGCGTCGAAGGGCGGCGTCGGCCTCCACCTCAAGATGGACGACGTGCCGCAGCGCGAAACCGGCATGACGGCCTATGAGATGATGCTGTCCGAATCGCAGGAACGCATGCTGATGGTCCTGAAGCCCGGCAAGGAAGAGTTTGCCAAGGCGATCTTCCACAAATGGGAACTCGACTTCGCGGTCATCGGCACCGTCACCGACACCGGCCGCATGGTGCTCGAGCATCATGGCGAGATCGTCTGCGACATCCCGCTCGCCCCGCTCGCCGACGACGCGCCGCTCTACGACCGCCCGCACGTGCCGACGCCGAAGCAGCCCGAATTGACGAACGTCCCGGAGACAAAGGACGTCGCCGCCGACCTCAAGACGCTCATGGGCACCCCCGACATCGCCTCGCGCCGCTGGATCTGGGAGCAGTACGACAGCCAGGTCGGTGCCGACACGGTGCAGACCGGCGGCGACGCCGCGCTCGTGCGTATCCACGGCACCAACCGCGCGCTCGCGATGTCGACCGACTGCACCCCGCGCTATTGCTACGCCGACCCCGTCGAGGGCGGCAAGCAGGCGGTCGCCGAAACCTGGCGCAACATCACTGCGGTCGGCGCCACACCCTTGGCGATCACCAACTGCCTCAATTTCGCCAACCCGCAGCGCCCCGAGATCATGGGCCAGATCACCGGCTGCCTCGACGGCATGGCACAGGCGTGCCGCGCGCTCGACTATCCGATCGTATCGGGCAACGTCAGCCTTTACAACGAGAGCAAGGCGACTGGCGGCGGCAGTGCGATTCTGCCGACCCCCGCAATCGGCGGCGTCGGCGTGATCGAGGATCTGAACCGCGCCGTCGGCATCGGTTTCAAGCGCACCGGCGACATCGTGATGGCCGTGGGCGAACGCGCCGGGCATCTCGGCCAGTCGGTGTGGCTGCGCGAAATCCACGGCCGCGAGGAAGGCCCGCCGCCGCCGGTGAACCTGCGCTGCGAAAAGCGCACCGGCGACTTCATCCGCACCGCGATCAACGCGGGCTGGATCACCGCGTGCCACGACGTGTCCGACGGCGGTATCGCAGTCGCGCTCGCCGAAATGGCCCTGAAGTCGAACATCGGCGTGCTGGTCAGCGAAGAACAGCCCTTCAGCATCGCCGAAAGCTTCTTCGGCGAGGACCAGGGCCTGTACCTCGTCACCGTCTGCGACACCTGCCTCGCCGACTTCCTCGACGCCGCTGGCCGCGCCGACGTGCCGGTCGATCCGGTCGGCCGCACGATCAAGGACCGCATCGTCTTCGAACTCCCCGAAAGCGACCATCAGGTGACGCTCGCCGAACTGCGCGAAGCGCATGAGGGCTTTTTCCCGAACCTGATGGGCGCCGACGCGGCGCTGGCCTAATTTCCCCACCGTCATCCCGGCGAAGGCCGGGATCTCGCCGGTGCGGCAAAACGCTACGATGAGATCCCGGCCTTCGCCGGGATGACGGAGGTATTGGCTTGATGAGCATCCACATCGGCATCGGCGGCTGGACCTTCGAACCCTGGCGCGGCACCTTCTACCCCGACAAGCATCCGCAAAAGCGCGAGCTCGAATATGCCGGCCAGCATCTGACCGGGATCGAGATCAACGGCACCTATTACAGCAGCCAGAAACCCGAGACCTTCGCGGGCTGGGCCGCCGCCGTGCCCGACGGCTTCAAGTTCAGCGTCAAGGCCTCGCGCTTCACCACCAACCGAAAGGTGCTGAAGGACGGCGCCGCGTCGATCGAGAAATTCCTGACGCAGGGTCTGACCCGGCTCGGCGACCGGCTCGGCCCGATCCACTGGCAGTTCATGGCAACCAAGAAGTTCGACGCCGACGATTTTGCGGGTTTCCTCGACCTGCTGCCCGACAGCCAGGACGGCGTCCCGCTCCGCCACGCGATCGAAGTGCGCCATGAAAGCTTCCGCGACCCGGCCTTCATCGCCATGCTCCGCGAACGCAACATGGCGGTCGTTTACGCCGACAGCGACGAATTCCCCTGCATCGAAGAACAGACCGCCGACTTCACCTACGCCCGGCTTCAGCGGAGCCAGGAGGATGTCGAGACGGGCTACGACGCCAAGGCGCTCGATAGCTGGGCGAAGCAGGCCATGGACTGGGCCAAGGGGGACCGCGACGTCTTCCTCTTCTTCATCTCGGGCGCCAAGGTCCGCAACCCCGCCGCCGCGCAGGCGCTGATCGCCCGGCTGTGACCACGGGCTACTCGGGCACGCCGCTGGCGAAAAAATTGTCGCTGAAGGACGGGATGACCGCGTGGTTCCACGCAATGCCGGCCAGCGTGCGTGAGGAGATCGGCGAGGTAGCGCTCGACGAACGCGAGGCGCCCGAAGCGGGATTGCAAGCCGCGCATATCTTCACCACCGAGCGCGCCGAACTCACTCGCCTGCTGACCGACCTACGTACGCTGATCGATCCCGGGGGTTTCGTCTGGGTCAGCTGGCCCAAAAAGGCGTCGAAAGTTCCGACCGACATCACAGAAGATGTCATACGCGCCATCTGCCTGCCGATGGGCTGGGTCGACGTGAAGGTCTGCGCGATCGACGCCGTGTGGTCCGGCCTCAAGCTGATGATCCGCAAAGAACTGCGCTGAATCAAAAGAACCCCGGCGAAAGCTGGGACCCATGAAGGTGCAAAGCTGGACCCCGGCTTTCGCCGGGGAGCATTCAACTCAAGCCGCCGCGGCCTGCGACGCAAGGAAATTATACGGATCGATGCCGCGGCTGCGATACGCCCGGTGCGCTTCCTTGTAGAGCGTCGGCTCGCCGATGCCGAGGCGCGCGCGCGCGGCGTCGAGCGGCTCGGCGAGCAATGCGCGAATGTCCTGTTCGATGATCGCCTGCGACGCCTTGCCGTGGCGCTGGCCCTGGCGGATCGCGCCCATCACCGGCGCGTTGCCCTTGACGCGGCGCTTCAGCTCATAACCACCGGCGTAGGCGATGAAGAAATTGCCGTAATTGCCCGTCTGGCCATAGGTGAAGCCGAGGACGCACTGCTCGCCGAGCGCATCGCGGCCATAGCCGGTCAGGATATGGAACAGGTCGTGCGTGTCGCGCAGGCGATTGGCATACCATTGGATCTGGTCGTCGAACTTCGGGCGGCCCATCTTGTCCGCCTCGGCGACGAGCCCCGCGGCCGACAACCCCTCGCGGCGCATGAAGGTGACATAGGCGTGGCCGACCGTGCCTTCGGGCAGTTCGTCGATCCAGCTGTGATCATCGAGCAGGTCCGGGAGATAGGGCTCGCTCGCCATCAGCCGCCGCCCCTTGTCGCTTTCTACGAAGGCGCGCGCGTCGTCCATGAAGCCCTTGCGCGGCAGATTCTCGAAGATGTGGAAGACCTGCTCGGTGTCTTCCTTGTCCTTGATGAGGTTGCGGAAGTGCTGGAACGCCTTCAACGGACGGAACTTAGCCGGCTGGCGGTCGGGGTGGGAGAAGAGGGACGGGATCGTCGGGGTCATGGAGGAAGCCTCGTATCGAATCTTTGCTGATGGCTATCTAGCACTACTGACATAGATGTCAATAGTTGATGAACGGAGGCCCGGCGCCGCAAAGAAACCGCTCGACGCTGCACGGGCGGAACGATAGCTCTACGCCCCGGTCCGGAGGGGGAACGCGCATGACGAACGGCAGTGCGGCGACACGCTATGAAAGCCTCGACGCGATCCGCGGCGTCGCGGTGATGGGCATTTTGGCGATGAACATCGTCGCCTTCGCGCTGCCGATGAGCGCCTATTTCAATCCCGCCGCGGGCGGCCCGCCGAGCGGCAGCGACCTCGCGACCTGGGCGTTCAACTTCGTCTTCGTCGATTCGAAGATGCGCGGGCTCTTCTCGATCCTGTTCGGCGCGAGCACATTGCTCGTCATCGAAAACGCGACCGCGGGCGGGCGCAGCGCCGCGGGCAGTCATTATATGCGCATGCTCTGGCTGCTGCTCTTCGGCCTCGCCCATTATTATTTCATCTGGTTCGGCGATATCCTCTCGCTCTACGCGGTGTGCGGGCTGCTGCTCTTCCTGTTCCGGAACCTCTCGATCCGCGCGCTGCTGATTTGGGCGGGCGTGTTCCTGCTCGTCTCGCTCGCGCTCCTCGGCTCGACCTGGATTTCCTTCGCCGCGCTCGAGGCGGGCCATCTGCCCGCCGCCGATGCCGCGGCGATGCACGAGCAGATGGACCAGTTCAACGCGATGATGGGCCCGAACTCGCCGACCTATGCCCAGGACGTCGCCCATTTCCTCGGCAGCTATGCCCAGATCGCGGGCATGCGTCTGGGCGAAGCCGCGATCGAACCGCTGATCCAGGTCATGCTCTTTTCGTGGGAGACGATGGCGCTGATGCTGATCGGCATGGCGCTCTACAAGTCGCGCATGCTGACCGGCGAATGGAGCGCCGCGCGCTACGCCAAATGGGCGGGCATCTGCTTCGCGATCGCGGCGCCAGTGCTCGCATGGATGGCGTGGCACAGCATCGAAACGGGCTTTGCGACGATGACGGTCTTTTCGACCAGCCTCGTCTTCTCGCTCCCCTTCGACATATTGATGGCGGTCGGCTGGGCAGCGCTGATCATGCTGCTGATCCAGACGCGCGCCAGCCCTTCCGTGCGCGCCCGCCTCGCCGCGACGGGGCGCATGGCCTTCACCAATTACCTTATCACCTCGATCGTCATGACCACGATCTTCTACGGCTATGGACTCGGCCTGTTCGGCAGCGTCGGCCGCGCGCCGCTCTACCTCTTCTGCTTTGGCATGTGGGCCGCGATGCTGCTCTGGTCGAAACCGTGGCTCGCGCGCTTTCATTATGGCCCGCTCGAATGGCTGTGGCGCAGCCTGTCGCGCCTTAGCCTGCAACCGATGCGTAAATCCTAATAACCGACGGCGCGCCCGAAGCCTGCGGGACGCCGCTGGACCAGCGGGTTCGCCTCGCGCTCCAGCTGCTCCAGCGTCTTTTCGAACAGCGGGCGCAGTTCGACGACGCGCGGCAGATATTCCTCGGGGCTGATCTGCGCCTCGACGCAATGGCGCGCGAAGGTTTCGATATCCTCGGCGAGGTCGGCGAGTTTCTCGGCGCCGAACTGGCGCGACTCGCCCTTCAACGTGTGCGCGGGCATGACGAGGCCGCGGGCGTCGCGGGCGCGCATGGCTTCCTCGATCGCGGCGACCGATTTGGTGCCGTCCTCGCGAAAATAGCCTAGAATCCGCACGAAGGCGGCCCCGAGCTGGGTGCGCGTCGCGCGGAATTCATCCCAATCGACCAGGATATCGTCCACTCTTCTGTCCCTTGGCGTTGAAGTCGGCTTGGTCCCGCGCCCGTCATGCCGCGAACCCGGTAAAAAAGCCGTTACGATTCGGCCCCGCCAAGCGAATGCGGCCCGTTTTGGGTCAGCTGCGGCGGACCAGCCAGCGCTCTTCCGTTTCGACCGCCAGCGACCACCCCTGTTCGGCCGCCAGTGCCGCGATCTCGCGCCCCGCCTGCGGGTCGTCGGCGAGCAGGATCACCGCGGCATCGCTACGCATCGCGCGCGCCAGCCGCAGCGCGGGCCAAGGGCAGCGCATGCCGCGCGTGTCGACGGTTGCGACGCTTCCCGCGTCACTCGTCATACGGATTGCGCGAATTGCGGAAATTCAATCGCACCGGTACGCCCTGAAAGCCCAGTTCCTTGCGCATGCCATTGACCAGATAGCGCTCATAGCTGCCGGGCAGCGCGTCGGTGCGTGTGCCGAAGACGACGAAGGTCGGCGGCCGCGTCCGCGCCTGGGTGATATAGCGCAGCTTGATGCGCTTGCCGCCGGGTGCAGGCGGCGGATTGGCGTCGACCGCCGCCTCGAACCAGCGGTTGAGCTTTGCGGTCGAGACGCGGTTGGTCCAGATTTGGCGCTGTTCGAAAGCGACGCGCACCAACGTGTCGATTCCCTTGCCCGTCGCGCCCGAGATGGTGAGCACCGGCACGCCCTTGACCTGGCTCAGTCCGTCGTCGAGCGCACCCCGCACGCCGTTGTACAGCGACGAAGGGTCCTCGGCGACGTCCCATTTGTTGAGCGCGACGATGAGCGCGCGCCCTTCCTGCAGCACCCTGTCGGCGATGCGCAGATCCTGCGCCTCCAGCCCCTTGGTGGCGTCGAGCAACAGCACCACGACCTCGGCGAAATCGACCGCGTGGAGCGCGTCCATCACCGACAGCTTTTCCAGCTTGTCGACCACCTTGGCGCGCTTGCGCATGCCCGCGGTGTCGAACAGCTGGATTTCGTGGATCTCGCCGTCGTCTTCCCATTGCCAATCGACGCGGATCGAATCGCGCGTGATCCCCGCCTCGGGTCCGGTGATCAGCCGGTCTTCGCCGATCATGCGGTTGATCAAAGTCGATTTGCCCGCGTTCGGCCGCCCGACGATCGCGAGCTTCATCGGGCCGAGCGGCGCGTCCTCATCTTCTTCGCCTTCGAGCGCCGGCGGTGCAGCCGCCTCGACCTCCGCGTCGAAGCCCTCGACGATCGGACGCAGCGCATCGAACAGGTCGACGACGCCCTCGCCATGCTCGGCGCTGAGTGCGACCGGATTGTCGAAGCCCAGCGAATAGCTTTCCATCAGGCCATTCTCGCCCTGCTTGCCCTCGGCCTTGTTGACCAGCAGGATGATCGGCGTGTCCTCGCTGCGCAGCCAGCGCGCGATTTCCTCGTCGAGCGGGGTTACCCCCGCGCGGCCGTCGATCATGAACAGCGCAGCATCGGCCCCGCGCACCGCTTTTTCGGTCTGCACGCGCATCCGCCCGGGCAGCGTCGCGGCATCGTCATCCTCGAAACCCGCGGTATCGACGATCGTGAATTTCAGGCCCAGCAGCTCGCCGTCGCCCTCGCGCCGGTCGCGCGTCACCCCAGGCTGGTCGTCGACCAGCGCCAGGCGCTTGCCGACCAGCCGGTTGAACAGCGTCGATTTGCCGACATTGGGCCGGCCGACAATGGCGATCGTCGCGGATCGCGCCATCTGCATTTCCTATCCATGGCCCAACCGACACGGTCGGGGCTCAGCCAGTTCCCATATAGCCGTTTGTCCTGAGGAGCCATTGAACTTGTCGAAATGGCGTCTCGAAGGACCTGGCGCGGCGCCTAGGTCCTTCGAGACGGGTCTTCGACTTCGCTCAGCCCCTCCTCAGGACGAACGGAGCGGGTATCTAAGTTCCGCTCAGCGCCAGGCGGTGATGCGCCCGTCGTCCGCCAGAATATAGAGGACATTGTTTGCGACGATCGGCGGCTGCGACAGCGGCGTGTCGAAGTCGGTCGTCGCCAGCGTCGATCCGTCGGTCGGCGAAAATTCGACCAGCTGGCCCTCGCTGTTCACCGCGATCAGCCGGCCGCCGGCCAGGATCGGGCCGGTCCAGCGGATCGGGTCCTTCTTCTTCTTCTCGGTCTCGACGCGGAAGCGCGACAGCTGCTGCAGCCAGCGCACCTTGCCCGTCGCGCGCGCGACGCACAGCAATTTGGCGTCGTCGGTCATCGCATAGACCCACTCGCCGACGACATAGGGCGTCGAGATACCGGCGATCGAGATTTCCCACGTGCGCTGGCCGGTGACGAGCTCGTAGCTCGCCATGCGCCCGCCCTGCCCCAGCGCGAAGACCCGGCCGCGGTCGATCACCGGATCGGCGTCGACGTCGGAGAGCGTCGACACCGACAGCGCCATCGAGGTGCGCGCCAGCGCGTCTTCCCACAGGTCGCGGCCGTTCTCGTAACGATAGGCCTGGACCTCGCCCGACGAATAGCCCGCGACGATCGTGCCCTGCCCGGCGGCGGGCGAACCCGCGCCGAAGATGCTGCCGGCCTCGAGCGACGCGGTCGCCTGCCACAGCACCGCGCCGTCGGCGGCGTTGAGCGCGATGATCTGATTATCCTGGCTGATCACATAGACCCCGCCGAAGGCAATCGTCGGCGCGCCGCGCAGCGGGCCCGCGGGCTTGACCTTCCACAGCACCGAACCGTCGGCGGCATTGAGCGCCGCGACGTCGCCGACGCCGCTGGTCGCATAGACGACATTGCCGTCGACCGACGCGCCGCCGCCGAACAGCGAATCCTTGAAATCCTTGCCTTCGCTGCCGATCGGCACGCGCCACAGCGCCGATCCGGTGTCGGCCGAAAAGGCATAGACGACGGCGTCGGTGCCGACCGCGAACAGGCGGTTGTCCGACACGACGGGCGCCGAGGCGAGGCGCTGCTTGTTGTTGCCGCCCGCGATGCTCGCCGACCAGATCTGGCTGCGCGACGCGCCGAGCGCAGGGTGGCCCATCGACTTCGACGCATTGCCGCCCGACTGCGCCCAGTTCGCGTTGACCGCGGGTTCGGGCAGCACGACCGCGACGGATGCCGTTGCTGAATCGACCTTGACGCTGTTGTCGTTCGACAGGATCGACACGCGTTCGCCGACCGTCGGAGTCTTCGGCCCGCCGTCGCCCTTGAAGACGCCGCAACCGGCGAGCGACAGGGCCATCAGCGCCGCGCCGGCAAATTTCGCATTACGCATTATTTCTTTTCCTCAGCTGCAGCGGCGGTGGCCGCCTTAGGCGCGACCCCGGCTTGCTTGTCCTTGGCGGCGCTTTCGGCCGCGCGATCCTTGACGGTGTCGACGCCCAACATGCCCGCCATCTGCACCGACCGCGACTGCAGCGACTTGGGCAGATTGGGGGCGTCGGTGATGCGGCCGTACAGCGCACCCGCCTCCTTATACTGGCCGAGTTGGTAATGCGCGATCGCGCTCAGCTCGGCGGCGCTCGAAAAGAAGCTCGACGGCGGGTCCTTGGCATCGACCAGCGGCTTCATCCGCGCGATCACCACCTCGGGCTTCAGCGTGTCGAACTCGAACGCGGTCTGGCGCAACAGTGCCAAGTCACGCAGCGACTGGTCGAGTTTGGTGTCGGCGGCCGCCTTCGCCATCAGCGCCGCGGCGGCTTTCGTATCGCCGCGCTCGGCCTTCATATTCGCCTGCTGGAACAGCGCCGCGGCGCGATAGGCATCGCCGCCGTCGGCTTCCAGCTTAGTCAGATCGGTGGTCGCCGCGGTCGGCTGCCCGGCCTTCGCCTTGTCGAAAGCACCCAGCAGAAGCTCGGCGTTCTCGCCGCGCGCTTCCTCCTGCCGATGGCCCCAATAGAGATAGCCGCCAAAGGCGAGCAGCGCCGCGATCACACCCACGACGATCCAGCGCCCGAACCGCTGCCATATATTGTCGAGCCGATCCTTGCGGACGGCATCGTCCACTTCCTGCATCAGGGCCGCATTGTTCGTCGGGCTCAGCGCCACGCATATCCTCCATGTCCGGACCGCGCGACGGCGCGGCCGGTGGTTTCCTTAGCGACGCGTCCGGAAAAGGCCAAGCTTTTCACTTTGTCGGCGCCACCGCTTCGCCCGGCTTATCCGGCGTAGATCTGATCTTCGGTGGGGAATGAACGGGACCTGACTTCGTCGGCATATTCCTTGACCGCGCCGCCGATGACGCCGGCGAGATCCCCATATTTCTTGACGAACTTGGGCACGCGTTCGAACATGCCCAGCATGTCGTCGGTGACCAGCACCTGGCCATCGCACGCCTTCGAGGCGCCGATGCCGATCGTCGGGCAGGCGACCTTGTTCGTGATCTCGATCGCGATCGATTCGAGCACGCCCTCGATGACGATCGAAAAGGCGCCCGCCTGCGCCACCGCAACCGCATCCTCGACGATCGAACGCGCTTCTTCCGCGCTCTTGCCACGCACGCCATAGCCGCCGAGGATGTTGACCGCCTGCGGGGTCAGCCCGACATGCCCCATCACCGGGATGCCGCGCTGGGTCAGGAATTCGATCGTCGGCGCCAGCACCTTGCCGCCCTCGACCTTCACCGCCGCCGCGCCGGTTTCCTTGAGCAGCCGCGCGGCGTTGTCGAACGCCTGCTGCGGGCTGCCCTCGTAGCTGCCGAACGGCATGTCGACGATCACCGCGGCATGATAGCTGCCGCGCACCACCGCGGCGCCGTGCAGCGCCATCATGTCCATCGTCACGCCGACCGTGTGCGGCAGGCCATAGATCACCTGCGCCAGCGAATCGCCGACCAGCAGCATGTCGCAATGCGGGTCGAGCAGCTGCGCCTGGCGCACCGTATAGGCGGTGAGCATGACGATCGGCTCGCCGCCCTTGCGCTGGCGGATGCGCGGCACCGTCAGGCGCTTCATCGGCTGCGGCGTCGGGTTCGCGCGGCTCGTCGAGGTGTCGAAGGTGAGCGTTTTGGAGGTCGTGGACATGGGTCGGCGGCTTAGCGGCTTAAGCGGGAACGCGAAAGCGGCAAAGCCGGGGCCATGTCATTCCATCTTGACTTCATGTTAAAAATAACAGACATAGAGTTCGAATCACCTGACATGGAGTTTGAAATGGCGTTCCGCGAGAAGATTCACTGGGTCACCTTGGTGACGATGGCCGCTGCCTTTGGCTGGTATTTCCTCGTCTATCCCTGGCAGATCGCCGACAGCCCCGCGGGCGTGTGGGCGACCGCGGGGCTACTCGTGCCCGTCACCATCGCGATCATCGTCGCGATGACGGTTGCGACGGCCTTCCTCGCGATCCGCAACCGCGCCGAGGTCGACCTCAAGGAGGACGAACGCGACCGCAGCTTCCACATGCGCGGCACCCATTATGCCTATTACCCGCTCGTCGTCGGCATCTGGGTCAACATCTTCCTGATCTTCTGGGGCGTCAGCCAGGCGCAGCAGCTCAACATGATGCTCGCGACGCTCGTCGTCGCCGAACTCGTGCGCATCGGCACCCAGCTCTACCTCTATCGCCGGGGCTATTGAACCATGTCCCCCGCGATCCTCGAATCCGCGCGGCAGCTTGCCGACGCCGAACCCGGAGACTCGTCGATGAACTTCCGTGAAAAGACCGCCTGGCTGAACGTCATCGCGATGGCCGCCGCCTATGCCCTCTATTTCGGGCTCCTGCTCTCGGGCCATCCCGCCGGGCGCGAGGTGTTTCCGATGCTGTGGCTGTTCGGGTCGATCGCCATCGCGCATGCGGTCACCGTCATCATCGGCACGATCATCCTCTCGGCGCAGGCGCCGAAGTCGGAGCGCGTGCGTGCCGACGAGCGCGACCGCGCGATCCGCCGCCGCGGGGCGACCGCGGGCTATTATGTGCTGCTGGTGGGGATGATGGTCGTCGGGGTCTATCTGCCCTTCGTCGAGAGCGGGGTGCCGGTCGCGAACGCCGGGCTGTTCGCGATCGTCCTCGCCGAGCTGGTGAACAGCGTCGTCGTGCTGATCAGCTATCGGAGGGGCTGGCATGGCTAGTCTCCCTTTCACCAACGACATCCGCACTTTGCGTTTCCTGGCGGGCGAGATGACGCAGGGCGAGCTCGGCGACCGCGTCGGAGTGACCCGCCAGACGATCGCGGCGATCGAACAGGGCAAATATTCGCCCTCGCTCGAAGTCGCCTTCCGCATCGCGCGCTGCTTCGACAAGCCGCTCGAGGCGGTGTTCCAGTGGACTGACGGGAATAGCTGAGCCGCGCGGCCGCGCCGGCCCGGCATCACGCTCTCCCCGGGGCGGATGCCGGGCCGAATATTTGAGGCGTGGGGAGCGGCGGCTTTGGGGTGGGAAGCTGCCGTAAAGCCCTCTCCCCTTGAGGGGAGAGGATAGCGCAGCTTGCTCCGTCAGGAGCTAGCGAAGCTTGGAGAGGGGTGCTTGGACGCCTCTGGCGGTCGGAAGCCCCTCTCAACTCCGGCTAGGCAGCAAGCTGCCAAGCCTGCGTATCTCTCCCCTCAAGGGGAGAGAGCATAACCCTGCGAACGACAGCTAACGCCCGAATACCTGCCGTCAGCGGTGACGCGATCAGTCCCGCCCCGCCGCGGTCAGCGCCGCGAGCTGCGCGTCGCTCAGCACCAGGTCTTCGGCGCCCATGATCTCATCGAGCTGTTCGGCGCTCGTCGCGCTGGCGATCGGCGCGTTCACGCCCGGCTGCGCGACGACCCAGGCGAGCGCGATCTGCGACAGCGTCGCGCCGGTTTCGGCGGCGACGGCGTCCATCGCCGCGAGCATCGCCGGGCCCTTGCCTTCGATATAGGGTTTGACGCGCGGCCCGCGCGCGCTTTTCCCGATATCGTCTTCGCTGCGATATTTGCCCGACAGATAGCCCGAAGCGAGGCTGAAATAGGTCACGACGCCGAGGCCCTCGGCGATGCACAAATTCTGCAGGGGACCTTCATATTGCCCGCGATCGAGCAGGTTGAGTTCGGGCTGCATCGCGGTGAAGCGCGGCAGGCCCTTCTCGTCGGCGACGCGCAGCACCTCCGCGAGGCGGTCGGCCGAATAGTTGGACGCTCCGATGGCGCTAACGATGCCCGCATCGAGCAATTCGGCAAAGGCGCCGAGCACCTCGTCAAGCGGCACGTCGGGGTCGTCCTTGTGCGCAAAATAGAGGTCGATCGTCTCGACGCCGAGGCGCTCGAGCGAACCCTGCACCGCCTCGCGGATGCGCTCGGGTTTCAGCCCACCGGGCATCATCCCGACCTTGGTCGCGATCAGCACCTGATCCCGCGCGCCGCTTTCCTTCAGCCACGCGCCGATCATGCTTTCGGACTCGCCGCCTTTATGGCCCGGCACCCACGCCGAATAGACGTCGGCGGTGTCGATCATCCCGCCGCCATTTTCCATGAAGCGGTCGAGCACCGCAAAGCTCGCATCGCGCCCCGCGGTCATGCCGAAGACATTGCCGCCGAGCACGAAAGGGCGGATCGAGAGGCCGCTGTTGCCGAGGGGGCGATCAGTCATTCTTTGCCTTTCATCACCGCGGCGGCCTCGCGGCTGTTGTCGCTGAACAGCCCGTCGATGCCAGTCCTGAGATACGCCGAAATCTCGGCACCGAGGTCGCCGTGCCCCGCCGGATCGATCCCCGTCTTGTCGCCCAGCGGCAGGAAATAATTCTCGCGGCGAAAGGTCCAGGGATGGACCTTGAGCCCCGCGGCATGCGCGTCCCTGACCAGGCTGGTCGGATCGCCGAGCGTGCCGAACGCGCCGCGCGGGATCACCATCGCCTTGTTGGGCCCGATGCCGTCGGCATAGGCCGCAACGGCTTTCAGACCGACTGGCGTCGCCATCGCCGCGTAACTGGTTTTGGCGTCGTCGGCGGGCCCGCCCTCGGCGTCCATCAGCTGGATCAGCGGCAGGTCGCTCTTGCCGCGGATCGCTTTCAGGTTCGCGACCTCGAAGCTCTGGATGAACACCGGTGCGCTGCGGCCCTTATAGCCATATTTGCCCAGCGCCGCGAGCAGCGCCGCCTCGTGCGGCAGGCCGATCTTGATGAAATAGCTCGGATGCTTGGTCTCGGGATAGACGCCGATCGGGACCTTGCGTCCCTTGTTGGCCGCGACGAGCAGATCGAGGATCTCGTCGAAGGTCGGCACCTCGTAGCGCCCGTCATAATCGGTCGAGCGGAGCTGCGGCAACCGTTCCTTCGCGCGCAATGTCTTGAGTTCGGCGAGGGTGAAATCCTCGGTGAACCAGCCGGTGAACTCCTGCCCGTCGATCGTCTTCGTCGCCTTGCGCGACGCGAATTCGGGATGGTCGGCGACGTTCGTCGTTTCCGAAATCTCATTCTCGTGCCGCGCGACGAGCACGCCGTCCTTGGTCAAAACCAAGTCGGGCTCGATATAGTCGGCGCCGAGTTCGATCGCGAGCTTGTACGCCTCCAGCGTATGCTCGGGCCGCTCGCCCGAGGCACCGCGGTGCGCGATCAGGATTGCCGGCTGGCCGTCGAGGGTGGGCGCCTGCGCCGCCATCGGCTCAGCTCCGCATGCCGCGAGCAGCAGCGCGAACAGCGCGGCGGGGCGCCGGATCATGCAAAGCGCTGCTGCCACTCGTCGGCCGAAAAGCCCACGCTCACCCCGTCGTCGGTCTCGACCACCGGCCGCTTGATCATCGCGGGCTGCGCGAGCATCAGCGCCTTGGCCTTGCCTGTGTCGAGCCCCGCCTTGTCCGCGTCGGGCAGCTGGCGAAAGGTCGTCCCGGCCTTGTTGAGCAATTTCTCCCAGCCGATCGCATCGATCCAGAATTGCAGCTTCGCGGGGTCGAGCCCGTCCTTGCGAAAATCGTGGAACGCGTGCGGGACGCCCTCCGCATCGAGCCAGCGCCGCGCCTTTTTTACCGTGTCGCAATTGGGAATTCCGTAGAGAGTCAGTACCATGTAAACCCACGCTAGAAGCTGCCGATGACAAATATGCGGCAGACCCTAAGCGATAGGCGGCAAGTCGGCAATGCGAGCGTTGGCGCTGGCGAGCTTGCCGCGCAGCGCGCGCGCGAAACCTTCGTGAAGCGCCGCGGCGATGTCGGGATTGGCGCCGAGATAGGCACGCAGCGCCGCGGCGGGCATGAACCACAGCCGCGCGTTGCTGGCGAGCAGCACCGTGCCCGTCGCATGGCTGCCGTCGAGCACCGTCGCTTCGCCGATCAGCGCGCCGCCGGCAAGCGTGCCGACGTCGACGCCCTCGCGGCGGATCGTCGCGGTGCCGTCGGCGAGGTAGAAGAGGCTGGGCGCCGCCTGGTCCTCGCGGATCAGCACTTCGCCGCGCCGCGCCGAAATCCAGTGGCCATGGTCAATCAGCCGGCGCACGTCGGCTGCGCCGAGCTTATCGAAATGGAGCCGCCGCAGTTCCTGCTCCTCCGGGGTGAAGCGAATCTGGCTATCGCCGATCCGTCCGCGCACCGCCTGCCCGAGATTGATCGCGGCGATGAGGATCACGAGCAGTGAATAGCCGGGGCCCGGCCAGTGGGAGATCGCGATCGGCAGCGCGAAGACTGTGGCGATCGCCAGCCCGATCCGGACATGCACGAGGCGCGCGGCGAAACTGGTCGCGAGGACTGCGAGCAGCGCACCGTACCCCAGCCATGCGGGATCCAAACTCGCCATATCCATCTTTTCGCTATGCAGCCCCTACACCAGGGCCACTAAGTGTATAAGGTTACGGATTGCCGAACGTCCGGCCGCGCTTTCCCCGTCGCCGGCCCCGAAACCATAGCAAACTATCAGTTTTTCGGCGCAAAGAAAAGCATAGGTGCGCAAAAGCGCCGCCGATGCTAATCCAGCTATCCTTGCCTCCCGCGCGGGTTCGCGCCATGACGGCGCGCGATTCGGATTTTGGATTTTTTGGTATGACACAGCAATGGCAGCCGCACAGCTGGCGCTCGCACGAAGCCCGCCAGCTTCCCACCTACAGCGACGACGCCGCGCTCGCCGCGGCCGAGCGCGAGCTGTCGAATTATCCGCCCCTGGTATTTGCCGGCGAAGCGCGCGACCTGACCCGCGATCTCGGCCGCGTTGCCGAGGGCAAGGCCTTCCTGCTGCAGGGCGGCGACTGCGCCGAAAGCTTCGCCGAATTCCATCCGAACAATATCCGCGACACCTTCCGCGTGCTGCTCCAGATGGCGGTCGTGCTGACCTTTGCGTCGAAGATGCCCGTCGTGAAGCTCGGCCGCATGGCGGGGCAGTTCGCAAAGCCGCGCTCGGCCGACATGGAAGAGATCGGCGGGGTCGAACTGCCGAGCTATCGCGGCGACATCATCAACGACATCGCCTTCGAGGCCGAGGGCCGCGCCCCCGATCCGCAGCGCATGGTCAAGGCCTATAACCAGTCGGCGGCGACGCTGAACCTGCTGCGCGCCTTTGCCGGCGGGGGCTATGCCAATCTGCACCAGGTCAACGCCTGGACGCACGACTTCATGGACCGCAGCCCCTGGGCGAAGAAATATCAGGAAACCGCGGCGCGCATTTCCGAGGCGCTCGCCTTCATGGAAGCGTGCGGGGTGACCCCCGAAACGGTGCCGCAGATCAAGGGCACCAGCTTCTACACCAGCCATGAGGCTTTGCTCCTGCCCTATGAGCAGGCGCTGACGCGGCAGGACAGTTTGACCGGCGGCTGGTACGACACCTCAGGCCACTTCCTGTGGGTCGGCGACCGCACCCGCTTCGAGGGTTCGGCGCATATCGAGTACCTCCGCGGCATCGGCAATCCGGTCGGCATGAAATGCGGCCCGAGCCTCGAGCCCGAGGTGCTGCTGCGCCTGCTCGATACGCTCAATCCGAACCATGTCGCGGGGCGCATGACGCTGATCACGCGCTACGGCCACGACAAGATCGAGGCGCATCTGCCCAAGCTGGTGCGCGCGGTGAAGGAATCGGGGCACCCCGTCGTCTGGTCGTGCGACCCGATGCACGGCAATGTCATCAAGACGCCCAACGGTTACAAGACGCGCCCGTTCGAACGCATCCTCGCCGAAGTGCGCGGCTTCTTCGCCGTCCACCGCGCCGAGGGCACACATGGCGGCGGCATCCATATCGAGATGACCGGCCAGAATGTCACCGAATGCACCGGCGGCGCGATGGACGTGACCCAGATGGACCTCGCCGACCGCTATCACACGCATTGCGACCCGCGTTTGAACGCGGGGCAGTCGCTGGAACTGGCGTTTCTGCTGGCCGAGATGCTCAACCAGGAAATGGCCGAGCGGGCAAAGCAGGCGGCCTAAGTCGCGAGATCGCCGCCCCTCTCCGGGGACGGCGCCCCTTTACTTCTCGGTGCCGCTCCAGACCTTCGTATCCGCAAACGCCCGCCCCAGCGCGACGTGCAGGTCGGCGTCCTCCGCCGCGCCGCCGAGCGGGATCGCATCGCTGAAATTGTCGGTCGCGCGGTGATAGTCGCTGCCGAGGAACGCCTCAAGCAGCTTCATGTCCGAAAAGCTGCCGCCGACCATCAGCGACGGCACACCCTTGGCGCCGAGCGCCCAGCCGTCCTGGCGCTGGACGAAGGCGTCGGCCTCGCCATCTTCGTCGAGCTTGCGCCCCAAATCGGTCGAGACCTTGCGGATCACCGCGTCATAGGCCGGGCGCCCGCGCCCGATCGTTGCCACCGGCGTGCCGCGCGGCGAGATCGCGATGGTGTCGATGTTGAGCGCGACGGTGATGTCGGTCAGCGGCACCACCGGATGGTCGGCGAAATAATAGGCGCCGATCAGCCCCTTTTCTTCCGCGGTGGTCACCATGAAATAGATGTCGCGGTCGGGGCGCGGACCCGCCGTCAGGCGCTTGGCGACGGCGTTGAGCACCGCAATGCCGCTCGCATTGTCGACCGCGCCGTTGCAGATGCGGTCGGCGTCGCCCTCTTCGCCGCAGATGCCGAGATGGTCCCAATGGCCGAGGAACAGCACCGCCTTGCCGTCGGGCTTGGCGCCGAGCAGCTTGGCGATGACGTTATGGCTCGCGAAGGGGCGCACTGTCGTCGTCGCCGACAGATCGGCGGTCAGCGGCAACGCGAGGCCGCGGTAATCGGCGCTCTTGGCTGCGGTCAGCGCGCCCTCGGCCTGCTTGCCGAGCAGCGTCTGGAGCGCGGGCTGCGCGATAAAGCCGCTCGCCTGCGCCCCCGGCTTGGCGCTCGCGAGGCGCACCGTCTTGCTGCCGAGCGAGGCGCTGAGGTTCTCCCACGACATGCTGTCCGGCGCGACCACCAGCACCGCCGCGGCGCCGGCATCGGCGAGCATCTGGCGCCGCTCGCGGTAGCGCGGCAGCTTCTCGCCGAAGGGCGCATTTTCGTATAGCAGGATCGCGAGCTTACCCGCGACATCGGCATTGACCTTGCCCCCGGCGTCGACGCCATAGCCCACGAAGACGACGGGCACATCAGCCAGCGCCAGCGACGGGTCACGTCCGGTCAGGATCAGGCTGTCGGCGGCAAGCTTGACCTCGCGGCCCTTGGCCTTGAACTGGACGCTGCCATCGACCGACTGGCTTTCGACCAGCGGCACCGGCTGCAGCCAAGGCGTCGCGCTGCCCGGCACGGGTTCGAGCCCCAGCTTCGCCCATTGGCCGACGATCCACGCGATGGTGCGGTCCTCGCCTTCGGTCCCCGGCGCGCGCCCCTCGAAGGCATCGCTTGCGAGGACGCTGATGTCGGCGGCAAGCTCAGCCTCGGTGACCGGGGCATCGACGGGCTTGGCGTGGACGGTGGGGGCGGCGAAGGCCAGGAGGGCGACGGCCGCGATCGCGGCGCGAAATTTAGTTGCGTGCATGGGCGCGCGGCATGGCACGACCGCGAAAGCCGGGCAAGACGCGTTCGTCGAAAGCAGCGGGTCGTCTATCGCCCCGCCCGCTCGATCAGCGCCCTTGCCGCCGCGACGTGCATGTCCTCGATCATCCGCCCCTCGTGCCGCTGCGCGCCGCCGGTGGCGGCCGCAACCAGCGCCTCGGCGGCAGCAATCTCGCGCGCCGACGGCGCGAAGGCGGCGTTGCACGGGTCGACCTGCGACGGATGGATCAGCGTCTTGCCGTCGAAGCCCAGCCGCCGCCCCTCGCCCGCCTCGGTGGCGAAACCCCCGGCATCATCGATCTTGTTATAGACGCCGTCGAAACACCATACCCCGACCGCGCGCGCGGCAAGGACAATGGCCTGTATCGCGTGGCTCATCGCGCCGCGGTCCATGCCATCGGGCAATTTGAGTTCGTGCGCGAGGTCGTTGAGCCCCGCGATCAGCCCCGCGACCGACGCATCGGCGGCGATGTCGCGCGCGGCGTAGATCGCGGCCGGCGTCTCGATCATCGCGAGCAGCGGCAAACCCAGCCCGCGCGCGGGCTCGAGATCGGCGATCGCATCGACCTTGGGCAGCACGACCGCATCGATCGTCAACCCCGCGACCGCGTTGATGTCCGCCGCCTGATGCTCGCTGCCCGTGCCGTTGATCCGCACCGCGACGCGCTTGCCGGGAAAGCCCGCCATCACCGCCGCGCGCATCGCCTCGCGCGCCTCGGCCTTGCGCTCGGCGGGCACCGCGTCCTCGAGGTCGACGATCAGCATGTCGGCGGCGAGCCCGCCCGCCTTTTCAAGCGCGCGCGCGTTCGAGCCGGGGACATAGAGGAGCGAGCGGGGGGTGAAGTCGGCCATGCGCTTTTGTCTGGCGCAAAGGGCCCAAAGCCGCAATAAAGAAGGACTTGCAGGTGGATATTTGCGGAGGGGGATGAACGATGGGTTATGTGGCGATTGCCGGGGTCGTACTGGCGCTGGTGTTCGTACTGTGGGCGCTGACGCCCGTGCGGCAGGGCTATGCCTATACGATCGAGCGGTTCGGACGCTTTACCCACACCGCGCAGCCCGGCCTCAACTTCATCATGCCGATCTTCGACCGCGTCGGGCGCAAGGTGAACATGATGGAGCAGGTGCTCGACATCCCGGGCCAGGAAATCATCACCAAGGACAATGCGATGGTCGCGGTCGACGGCGTTGTCTTTTTCCAGGTGCTCGACGCCGCGAAGGCCGCCTATGAAGTCAGCGACCTCTATCTCGCGATCATGAACCTGACGACGACGAACCTGCGCACCGTCATGGGCTCGATGGACCTCGACGAGACGCTGTCGAAGCGCGACGAGATCAACACCCGCCTGCTGCACGTCGTCGATGATGCAACGACGCCGTGGGGAGTCAAGATCACCCGCGTCGAGATCAAGGACATCCGCCCGCCCGCCGACATTTCGAACGCGATGGCGCGGCAGATGAAGGCCGAGCGCGAGAAGCGCGCCAACATCCTCGAGGCCGAGGGCATGCGAGCGTCGGAAATCCTGCGCGCCGAGGGCGAGAAGCAGGGCCAGATCCTGCAGGCCGAGGGCCGCCGCGAGGCCGCCTTCCGCGACGCCGAGGCGCGCGAGCGCGAGGCCGAGGCCGAAGCCAAGGCGACGCAGATGGTGTCCGACGCGATAGCCGGCGGCAACGCGCAGGCGATCAATTACTTCATCGCGCAGAAATATGTCGAGGCCGTCAGCCAGTTCGCGACCAGCCCCAATGCCAAGACGATCCTCTTCCCCGTCGAGGCGACGCAGCTGATCGGCACGCTCGGCGGTATCGGCGAGCTTGCCAAGGACGCGCTGGCGAGCCGCAACGGGGGGCAGTGAGATGCCCGACTGGCTGGCCAATCTCGACCCCCACTGGGCGTGGCTCGCGCTCGGCGTGCTGCTCTGCGCTGCCGAGATCGTCGCGCCGGGCTTTTTCCTCGTCTGGCTCGGCGCCGCGGCGATCGCCACCGGGCTGCTCGCCTGGGTGCTGCCGATCGGCATCCCGCTGCAGCTCGTCATCTTCGCGATCCTGTCCTTCGTCGCGCTCTACACGACTCGCCGCTGGCTGAAGGCGAACCCGATCACGACCACCGACCCGCACCTCAACCAGCGCGGCGCCCGGCTGGTCGGCGAAGTGCTGACGCTGACCCGCAGCATCGAAAACGGCCGCGGCCGCGCGAAAGTCGGCGACGGCGAATGGCCGGTGCGCGGGCCTGACGCGGCCGAAGGGACGAAGGTGCGGGTGGTGAGCGCCGACGGCGGCGTGCTGGTGGTGGAGCTGGCCTGACCCTCAATCCTCCCCGCTCGCGGGGAGGTGGCAGCGCGTAGCGCTGACGGAGGGGGCTATTGAGGCTTGCCGACGCTGCGCGAGAACGAAAACCCCCTCCACCGCTTCGCGGTCCCCCTCCCCGCAGGCGGGGAGGATTTATCCGCCCCGCACGCGCGCATAGATATTCACCACCTCGGCCAGTACGTCGCTCTCGCCGATCGGCACAAACCCCAGCTTCGCTGCGACGCGCTCCGATGCGCCATGCCCAGGCTCGATGATGCAGCGCACCTCCGCCGCGTCGAGGTAGGCATCGGCCCACGCCAGCACCGCGCCCATCGCCTCGGTCGCGAGGCCGCCGCCCCAATGGTCGGCGTCGAAGGCCCAGCCGGCCTCGGGCTGGCCCTCCAGTTCCAGGATGCCGCGGGCGAAATAGGAAAGCCCGCCCATGCCGATCAATTTATCGGTAACCTTATCGGCGAACACCCAATAGCCATAGCCCATCACCGGCCACAGCCCGGCGGCCGACAGGAATTTGCCCCAGCTGACGTCGGGCGCGCGGGGCTCGCCGCCGATGAAGCGCGTCACGCGCTCGTCGGCCCACATCGCGATATGGTCAGCCTTGTCGGAGAGGCGATGTTCGCGCAGGCGCAGGCGCGGGGTCTCGATGATCGGGGGCGATGTGAACATCGCGCCGGGCTAACAGCGTGCTTGCCCCGCGACAAGCCGCGCGGTTCCCGCGAAGGCGAAGCCCCGAATATGGGGAGAGAGAGAGCCCTTTGGAGGCTCCGCCTTCGCGAGCCCGTCAGGCGGCGGCCGCCGCCAATTCCTCGCGCGCCGGTGCCGAGGCCGAGCTATGCTGCGGCATCACCGCATCGGCATAATCGCTTTCATGGAGCTTGATCAGCGCGCGGTCATCGTGGTTCCACGGGTGGAAGCCCGGCAGGAAATAGCTGAGCCAGGGCAGGAAGCTGCGGCGCAGCACCCCGGGCTTGCCGAGCAGATACCACCAGATGCGCGCGGTGACGCGCCAGCCGGTCAGCCCATCCTGCTTCAGCAGCGCCTTCATCCCCTTGACGCGCTTCGGCCAGAAGCGGCTGGTGACCAGCAGCATCATGATCGACTTGGCGCGCCAGCGGCGGAAACGGTTCCAGTCCTTCGTCGCATGCAGCCAGGTGTCGTAAGCGACGCCCTTGTGCTCGATCTCCTCGATCGCGTGCCATTTCCACAAGGCGGCCCATTCGGGCTCGGCCCCCGCGTACATCTTGGGGTCCTTCAGCATCACCGCCGCCATCATCGCGGTATAATGTTCGAGCGCGATCGTCGCCATCAGGTTGACGATCTGCGGGCGCTGCTTGATCAGGTCGAGCACCTGGTTGACGTCGTTCTCGAGTTCGCTGAGGTCGTAACCCGCCTCCGCCGCCTTCTTGTTGAAAACGACATGCTCGCGGCTGTGGATCACCTCCTGCTGGGTGAAGGCGCGGATTTCGCGCGCCAATTTATCGGGCACGCCCTCGCGGTGCGCCTTCACCGCTTCGATGAACATCGCCTCGCCGCGCGGGAAGGTGACCGACAGCGCGGTGTGGAAGGCCGAGGCGATCGGGTCGCCGTTCAGCCACCAGCGGCCCTGCCGGTCGTCGCGGCCGAAGCGCATGTCGCGCGGGGTGATGGCAAGGTCGGCGGGGGTCGGGTTGTGGGAAAGACTGGACATATGGGCTGCACCGTCGAAAAGGAGAGGAAGGGCGTGGGGACGTCCTATGGGGTGAATGTTAAAGGTTACTTACAGTGGTGTCAATAGTAGCAAAAAAGCGCCTGAGCCCCGAGGAGAGCCGGTCGGCGGCGCTCGAGGCGGCGCGGACGATATTGGTCGAGATGGGGCCCGCGGCGGTCACTTTAAAAGCGGTGGCGGCGCGGATCGACCGCACCCACGCCAATCTGCTCCACCATTTCGGCAGCGCCGCGGGGCTGCAAAAAGCGCTCGCAGCCTATCAGGCCGAAACCGTCTGCGCGACGATCGGCAGGAAGATGGCCGAATCGCCACCGGGCGAGCGCAATGTGCGCGAGATCGTCGACCTCGCCTTCGACGCGTTCAACGAAGGGGGCGCGGGCGCGCTCGCGACGTGGATGGCGGCGACGGGCAACGAAGACGCGCTCGACCCGATCGTCGAGGCGATCCATCGGCTGATCGACGGCATGGCCCCCGACGCGCATGAAAAGCGCCTGATGCACGAGGATACGCTGGCGCTGGTGCTGATGGCGCTCGGCGACGCCCAGCTCGGCGGGCCCATGGCCGAGGCGCTCGACCTGCCGCGCGACACCTCGCGCGTGCTCGCGACCGAACTGATCACCGGGCGCATCGCCAAATTCTGGGCCGAGCACGGCGGAAAATGAGAAACGGCGGCCCCGGTTTACCGGGACCGCCGTTCCTTGTCGTCCAGCGGGAGCCGGATTAACTGGCGTTGAGCTGGTGCTTGAGCGCCGACATCTGGTCATGGCCTTCGCGGACCGAGGTGAACCCCGTCTGGATCAATTGGCGAACCGACGGATCGAGATCGTCGTCCTTCAGCGCGCTTTCGAACTTCGCCTTGATATGGTCTTCGCCGCGCTCGACTTCGGCGACGACCGCCTTGTCGTTGCGGTCCCCGGTCAGCGCGTCGCGAAGGCCAAGGAAGGCGCGATGCGCCGACGCGAGCACCGTGCCGTCGTCCTCGGGATTGCCGCCGAGTTCGCGAACCTTGGCCTGAAACTGGGTCGCGACCGCCTGCCGCTCGTTCGCACGGCTCAGAAACTGATCCTTGAACTGCGCGGCATTGGCCTCTTCGGCGGCCTTGCGATAGCCGTCGACGCTGTCGAGCGTCGTCGCGATGAGCGAATTGAGCGTGCTGACGTTCTTGTTGTCAAACATTTGAAATCCTTTCGGGAAAAACGATACCGACGATAGCCGGCATCTTGGCAGCCCAACGACCGGCAGCGCGCAAAGTTGCCTCGGCCCGGCGCCGCGGCGATGCGTTTCGCCGATCCGCGCGCGCCGCGATGACAAAACTGGCAATATCCGGCCGAAGGCGCTAAGGCGCCGCCTTCCCCACCCCGTTCGCATCGAGCGAAGTCGAGATGCCGCTCGGCTTGGCGCCGTGCTGCGGGGTGTCTCGACTTCGCTCGACACGAGCGGGTTGTGAGGTTTAGTTCCAGCTTCCCGCGCCCAAAGGCCCCCGCCATGCATTTCCTCGACCAAGCCAAGATCTTCATCAAGTCCGGCGATGGCGGCCCCGGCGCCGTGTCGTTCCGGCGCGAGAAATATGTCGAATATGGCGGACCGGACGGCGGCAACGGCGGCAAGGGCGGCGACGTGATCTTCGAGGCGGTCGCGGGGCTCAACACGCTCATCGACTTTCGCTACACTCAGCATTTCAAGGCCAAGCGCGGCACCCCCGGCGCGGGCCGCGACCGCACCGGCGCGGGCGGCCCCGACCTCGTCATCCAGGTGCCGATCGGCACGCAGATATTGGACGACGATGAGGAGCGCAGCCTGCTCGCCGACCTCACCAAGGAGGGCGAACGCCTTGTCTTCCTGCGCGGCGGCGACGGCGGGCGCGGCAACGCGAGCTACAAGACCAGCACCAACCGCGCCCCGCGCCAGCACGGTCCGGGTTGGCCGGGCGAGGAAATGTGGGTGTGGCTGCGCCTCAAGCTGCTCGCCGACGCAGGGCTCGTCGGCCTGCCCAACGCGGGCAAATCGACCTTCATCAACGCGGTGAGCAATGCGCAGGCCAAGGTCGGCGCTTATGCCTTCACCACGCTCCGCCCCCAGCTCGGCGTCGTCAGCCACAAGGGCAATGAGTTCGTCGTCGCCGACATTCCGGGCCTGATCGAGGGTGCCGCCGACGGTGCCGGCGTCGGCGACCGCTTCCTCGGCCATATCGAGCGCTGCCGCGTGCTGCTCCATCTCGTCGACGCCAATGACGCGGATGTCGCGACCAGCTTCCGCATCGTGCGCGACGAGCTCGAGGCCTATGGCGCCGACCTGATCGACAAGCCTGTGATCGTGGCGCTCAACAAGATCGACACGCTCGACGACGAACTGGTCGCCGCGCTCTCCGCCGAACTCGCCGAGGAAAGCGGCCACCCCGTGATGGCGCTGTCGGGCGCGAGCGGCGCGGGCCTCGAACCCGTGCTCGACAAATTGCTCGAGATCATCGCCGGCGACAAGGCGGGCGAAGACCCCGAGGACGACGGCAACGGCGACCGCGGATGGTCGCCAGTTTAGGAACGATGCGCGCCGCGGCGGATTGACCTAGGAACATCAAGGAGTTCCGTATGGCCATCCGCCGCATCGCCCTCGCCGCCCTTCCCCTGATCGCGCTCGCAATCCCGGCCCATGCCCAGGAGGACGGCGAAGCGCCCAAGCGCACCCGCATCATCCTCGGCCCGCAACTCGCGCCGTCGTGGCCCGGCGCCGACCAATATTCGATCGGCCCCTATGTCGACCTGTCGCGCGAGCGCGTCGGCACCGAATTCACCTTCGAGGCCGCCGACGAAAGCTTCGGTGCGCCGCTGATCCAGAGCGGCAAATTCGCCTTCGGCCCAGCCTTCGGCTTCGTCGGCAAGCGTACCGCCGCCGATGTCGGCGCGAACCTGCCCAAGGTCGGGCTGACGATCGAGGCGGGTGGCTTCGCGCAGGTGTCGCCAACGCCCAGCTTCCGCCTCCGCGCCGAAGCGCGGCGCGGCCTCGGCGGCCATGATGGTTTCGTCGGCGAAGTCAGCGCCGACTATATCGCGCGCGACGGCGACGACTGGCTCTTCTCGATCGGCCCGCGCGTCACGCTGGGCGACGGAAGATATCAGCGCGCCTATTTCGGGGTCAGTCCGGCCGCGGCAGCCACGTCGGGACTTCCGGCTTACGACCTCGACGGCGGCATCCATGCCGTCGGCCTGACCGCCGGCTACCTCCGGCAATTGAGCCCGAACTGGGGTTTCGCCGTCTACGGCCGCTACGACCGTCTCGTCGGCGACGCCGCGCGTTCGCCGATCGTGCGCCAGCTCGGCTCGCGCGACCAGCCATCGGTCGGCGTGGCGCTCAGCTACACCTTCGGCGGCGAACGCTAAGGCGACGGGTTTCGGGCGGCGGTAATCTTAATCCTCCCTGTCGCGAAGCGATGGGGAGGGGGACCGCCGCCGCAGGCGGTGGTGGGGGGGTGGCGGGCTGAAGCCGACGCCCAAGGCCTCGACCCCTCCCCCATGCTTCGCATGGTCCCCCTCCCCACGGCTTCGCCGCAGGGAGGATTAAGAGCGTCCGCTCCCCACCCCAAAGCCGCCGCATCGCCCCTATATTCGCATTGGCGCCGCGCATTTGCCGCGCTATCGGCGGCGGCATGTTGTTTGCCCCCGCCTCCTGCTCCCGCCTGATCGTCAAGATCGGCTCGGCGCTGCTCGTCGATCCGGACGGCGCGGTGCGGCGCGACTGGCTGGCGGGGATCGCCGCCGACATCGCGGCACGGACCAAGGCGGGCCAGCAGGTCGCGGTCGTCTCGTCGGGCGCGATCGCGCTGGGCGCGCGCCGGCTCGGGCTCGCCAAGGGTGGCCGCGCGACCCTCGAGGATGCGCAGGCGGCCGCCGCGACCGGGCAGATCGCGCTCAGCCAGGTCTGGGCCGAGGTGCTCGGCGCCGAAGGCCTCACCGCGGCGCAGATGCTGGTCACGCTAGACGACCTCGAGCATCGCCGTCGCTATCTCAACGCGGCCGCGACGCTGGGTCGCCTGCTCGGCCTCGGCGTCGTGCCGATCATCAACGAGAATGACAGCGTCGCGACCGAGGAAATCCGTTTCGGCGACAACGACCGGCTCGCGGCGCGCGTCGCGCAGGCGGCGGCGGCGGGCGGGGTGATCCTGCTCAGCGATATCGACGGCCTCTACGACCGCAACCCTGCGCAGCCGGGCGCGCAGCATATCGCGCGCATCGAGCGCATCGACGCAAGCATCGAGGCGATGGCCGACAGCGGATCGGCGTCGGGCATGGGGTCGGGCGGCATGGTGTCGAAGATCGCGGCGGCGCGCATCGCCAACGCCGCCGGCGCGCATCTCGCCATCGTGTCGGGCCATATCGACCGCCCGCTGTCCACCGAGGCGCGCCACAGCCTGTTCGTCGCCGAAAAGGGCGCGAGTGCGCGCAAGGCCTGGCTCGCGGGCGGGCTGACCGCCAAGGGCCGGCTGACCATCGACGCCGGCGCGGCGAAGGCGCTGCAGGGCGGCGCGAGCCTGCTGGCGGCAGGGGTCACCGCGGCGTCGGGACATTTCGCGCGCGGCGACATCCTCGACATCGCCGGCCCCGACGGCCGCGTCGTCGCGCGCGGCCTGTCCGAATATCCCGACGCCGACGCGGCCGCGATCCTCGGCCTCGGCCGCGACGCGCAGGAGGCCGCGCTCGGCTATGCCCCGCGCACCGCGATGGTCCACCGCGACCATATGGTGCTGCTGTGACCACCCCCACCCTCGCGATGACCGGCGCGACCGGCTTTGTCGGCGGCGCAACCTTGCGCCACGCATTGGAGCAGGGCTGGCACGTCCGCGCGCTCACCCGCCGCCCGCAGCCCGCGCGCGAGGGCGTGACCTGGATCATGGGCGCGCTCGACCAGCCGGACAGCCTCGCCGAAATGGCAGCGGGCAGCGACGCGGTGATGCATATCGCGGGCGTCGTGAACGTGCCCACCCGCGCCGCCTTCGAGGCGGGCAACGCCACCGCGACGAGCAACGTCGTCGACGCCGCCCGCGGCGCCGGGATCGCGCGTTTCGTCCATGTCTCGTCACTCGCCGCGCGCGAGCCCGACATTTCGAACTACAGCTGGTCGAAGGCGCGCGCCGAGACAATCGTCAAGGCGAGCGGGCTCGACTGGACGATCGTGCGACCGCCCGCGGTGTTCGGCCCCGGCGATACCGAGATGCTCGACCTGTTCCGCATGGCGCGGCGCGGCATCGCGCTGCTGCCCCCGGCGGGGCGCATGTCGGCGATCTATGTGGATGAACTCGCGCATCTGCTCGTCGCGCTCGCGACCGACCGCGATGCGAGCATCGGCCAGACCTACGAACCCGACGACGGCAAGCCCGGCGGCTGGTCGCACCGTAGCTTTGCGCGGATGATCGGTCGCGCGGTCGGGCGCAGCCATGTCTCGACGCTGTCGGTGCCCGCCGCGGTGCTCAAGGCGGGCGGGCGGCTCGACAAGCTGGTGCGCCGCGGCCGCGCCAAGCTGACCCCCGACCGCGCGCGCTACATCGCGCACCCCGACTGGGTCGCCGCCACCGGCGCATGCCCGCCGCCCGAGCTGTGGCGCCCTGGACGCGACACGGGCGAGACGCTGGCCGAGACGGTGCGCTGGTATCGAAAAGAGGGGTGGCTCTGACCGGCAGACGCCGTTCGCCCCCTCCCCGCCGCCCGCCCGTCGAAGCGTGCATTGCCAACGCCGGGCCGCATCCCTAGGTTTGCGGGCATGAGCGACACTACGACCAACAATGATTCCGCCGGCCCCTGGGCGATCCCCGTGCGCCGCCCGCTACCCGGCGACGACAAGCCGAAGAGCACGACCAGCTTTCCGCGCAAGGTCTGGAACCTGCTCGTCGCGATCAAGGACGGGCTGGCGCTGATCTTCCTGCTGCTCTTCTTCGTGACGCTCTTCGGGCTGCTCGCCGGGCGTCCCAACGCCGGGCTGCCGGTCAGCGAAGGCGCGCTGCTGATCGAGCTCGACGGCATCGTCAGCGAACAGCCGGCCGAGATCGATCCCTTCGCCGCATTGTCGGGCGGCAATAATCTGAAGGAAGTCCGCGTCCGCGACGTCGTCCACGCGCTCGAAAGCGCCGCCGACGACAAGCGTGTCACCTCGGTCGTGCTCGACCTCGACCGCTTCCTCGGCGGCGGACAGGTGTCGCTCGCCGAGATCGGCGACGCGATCGACAAGGTGCGCGCCAAGAAAAAGCCCGTGCTTGCCTTCGCCACCGCCTACACCACCGACAGCTATCAGCTCGCCTCGCACGCGAGCGAGGTCTGGGCCGACCCGATCGGCGGCGTCGCCATCGCGGGACCCGGCGGCTCGCGCCTCTATTACAAGGGGCTGATGGATCGCCTCGGCGTCACCGCGAACATCTACCGCGTCGGCACCTTCAAGAGCGCGGTCGAGCCCTATCTGCGCGCCGACCAGTCGCCCGAGGCCGAGGCCGCGAACCTCGCCTATGCCGGGGCTTTGTGGGAGCAGTGGCTCGCCGATGTGAAGAAGGCGCGGCCCAAGGCGAAGATCGATCCCTTCATCGCCGACACCGGCGCCGCGGTGCGCGCGGCGGGCAACGACCTCGGCAAGGCGTCGCTCGACGCGGGGCTGATCGACAAGCTCGGCAGCCGCATGGCGTTCGCCAGCCGCGTCGCCGAGATCAGCGGCACCTATGACGACAGCCAGCCGTGGAATTATAACGCCATCCCCCTGGAAAACTGGGTTGCCGCCAATCCCCCGAAAGAGCCGGGCAGCGCAATCGCGGTCGTCCCGGTCGTCGGTGAGATCGTCGACGGCGAGGCGCCGAACGGCGTCGCGGGCGGCGAGACGATCGCGCAGCACATTCTCGACGCCGCAGCCGACGACAGCATCAAGGCGATCGTGCTGCGCGTCGATTCGCCGGGCGGTTCGGTGCTCGCCTCCGAACAGATCCGTCAGGCGCTGCTCGCGGCAAAGGCGAAGAAGCTGCCCGTCGTCGTCTCGATGGCGAATGTCGCGGCATCGGGCGGCTACTGGATCTCGACCCCCGCCGACCGCATCTTTGCCGAGCCCGACACAATCACCGGCTCGATCGGCGTCTTCGGCATCCTGCCCAGTTTCGAGCAGACGCTCGCCAAGGTCGGGGTGACCACCGACGGCATCGCGACGACGCCGCTGTCGGGCCAGCCCGACATCCTCGGCGGGGTCAATGCGGAGTTCAACGCGCTAGCGCAGGCCAGCGTCGAGGACATCTATGCGCGCTTCACCGGGCTCGTCGCAAAGAGCCGCAAGCAGCCGCTCGCCAAGGTCGAGGAAATCGCCGAGGGCCGCGTCTGGGCCGGTGGTACCGCGCGCCAGATCGGCCTCGTCGACCAGTTCGGCGGCCTGCCCGACGCGATCGCCGCCGCGGCGAAGCTCGCCAAGGTCGACGGCGAGGTCCACGCCAAATATTTCGAGAATGAGCCGAGCGAGTTTTCGAAGATGCTCGCCAAATGGACCGGCGCCGAGCAGCCCGAAGAGACGGCGGCGCTCCCGCGCGGCTGGTTCGGCATCGCGGCGATGAACCGCCAGATGGTCGAGCGCCGGGTGATCCAGGACCTGACCCTGCTGACCCAGGCGGGATCGGTGCAGGCCAACTGCCTCGACTGCCGCGCCTACCTCCCCGCGGTCCCGCGCCCGGGCAAGGCGGAGGCAAAGGGCTTTCTCGCTACGCTGGCGCTGCTGATGCGGTAAGGCGGCCACATTGGTCGCGCATGCCCGGGTGAATGTCGTCTTTGGGGTGGATTTAAGATATTCACCTATTTCCGTTCGTGTCGAGCGAAGTCGAGACACGTGAAGGGGGGCGCTTCCCACGCGTGTCTCGACTTCGCTCGACACGAACGGGCTTTATAGGGCGGTTCGTCCATAAACGCCCGATATCGGCCGCTCACGCCGCCACGGCATAATCCCGCGCATGCCCCACGACCGCATCAGCCAGCGTGTCGACCAGCGCGAGCGGCAGGTCGTGCCCCATGCCGGGGATCGTCAGCAGCCGCGCACCGGGGATGTTCGCCGCGGTGTCCTTGCCGCCCGCCAGCGGCACGAGCGGATCGGCCTCGCCATGGATCACCAGGGTCGGCGCCTTGATCGTCGCCAGCATCGCGCGGCGGTCGCCATCGGCGACGATCGCCGCCATCTGGCGTGCAACGCCCTGCGGATACCAGCCGCGCTCGAAATCATGGCGCACGCGGCGCTGCAACCGCTGCTCGGCCGCCGGATAGGCGGGACTGCCGATCACGCGCGCGGCGCGCACCGAATAGGCGATCATGGCCTCGGGATCGCCGCTCATCGGGCGGTTGGCGAGCACCGCCATCGCTTCCTTGTTGGCACGCGGCAGGCGGGGATTGCCGGTGGTCGACATGATCGACGTCAGCGACAGCACCCGATCGGGATAGCGCGCCGCGATATGCTGCGAAATCATGCCGCCCATCGATGCGCCGACGATATGCGCCTTGGCGATCCCCAGATGGTCGAGCAGGCCGATGCCGTCCGCCGCCATGTCGGCGAGCGTATAGGCCGGCCGGACGGGCAGCCGCAGCGCCGCCTTCACGAACATCCATTTGAGATTGGGCACGCCCGCGCTCTCGAAGCGTGTCGACAGCCCGACGTCGCGATTGTCGAAGCGGATGGTGCGAAAACCGTGCGCGACGAGCGCATCGACGAACTCGTCGGGCCACAGGGTCAGCTGCCCGCCCAGCCCCATCACCAGCAGGATGACGGGGGCATCCTTCGCGCCTTTGTCCTCATAGGTGAGCTTGATGCCGTTCACTTCTGCTTCGCCGATCGTCATATCCGCGCCTGCCCTTGTTGTTCGAATGTCAGTGTGCCGCACCCCGCGCCGCGGTCAAGCCGTTGCCGGGCGATATTGCGAAGCGTCGGAGCGGAACTCGGCATGGCCATAGCCCGCGAGCTGGCGCTCGATGCGGCGGATGAGGTCGCGGTCGGCGAGGCGGCGCACCCCGGGCAGCCGCGACGCCGCGCGATAGGCCGCCATGCGCCCCGCGACGCCGAGCATCGTCGCGCCATAGATCAGGTGATCGCGCTTGCCGACGGGCACCCCGACGCTCGCCGCACGCTCCTCGTCGCCGTTGAGGAAAGCCTTCACGAAAAACACCCGGCTCGCCGAACGTTCGAGCCGCCGCGTGAGGCGCCCCTTGGGCGACTCGTTCTTCGACAGCTCGGCCTCCATCGTCGCGCGCAGCAGCCCGCCGCAGATGCGGTCGTCATATTCGTAGCGGAGCGTCGCG
This sequence comes from Sphingopyxis sp. QXT-31, assembly GCF_001984035.1. Classification (NCBI taxonomy): domain Bacteria; kingdom Pseudomonadati; phylum Pseudomonadota; class Alphaproteobacteria; order Sphingomonadales; family Sphingopyxidaceae; genus Sphingopyxis; species Sphingopyxis sp. QXT-31. The sequence continues at coordinate 2,350,410 of NZ_CP019449.1, forward strand.
CTGCGTGTGCGCCAGATACGCACGATCTCCTGCGGCGTGTCGGCGAGCAAATCCTCGGGCAGCCCGAGCAGGTAGCAGCGATAGCGGGCCAGCTCGACACGCCCCTGCTCCTCGCGGTTGAAGCTTGTGCGGCCCTTGGCCAGCACCTCCTGCGACAGGAAATAGATGGGGATCAGCCCCGCGGGCATCTGGTCGAGCTGCGGAATCGGCATGCCATAGGTCTCGACGTCCCACATCCCCGGGCGCGACAGCACGTTGACGCGCACCATCGAATGCATCAGCCGCACCATCGCCGCCGCCTTGAACCCGGGGCCGAAGCGCTCGAGCGCGTGCGGAAGCGCGGTGGTGGCGAAGAAGGTCGCGGTTTCCTTCACGCGCCGCGCCGCGGTCGCATGGCCGAGCGTGCCGGTCAGCGCCATCGGCAGCGCCGAATATTTGTTGAGGAAGGTCGCGATGAAGGCGCCGCGGATCAGGAAGGGCGCGAGGTTCGCAGTGGCGTTGCGCTCATAAGCGGCGCCCGCCTCGACCAGTTTCATGTCGAGCCAGTCGGGGACCACCTCCATCTCGGCGATCAGCGCCGCAAGCTCGGGCGGCGCTTCGGCGACCGCATCGATCCCCTTGTCGCACGCCTCAATCAGCATCGCGACGGTGCGCTGGAAGCCCAGCTTCGGCATCAGCGCTGCATAGGCGTCGCCGCTGCGGTCGCCGAGCATCGTATATTCGCGGATGCGCGCGACGAGGTCGTCGTCGCCCAGATAGTCGGCGCGATCGACCCCGCGCACGCGGCCGAGTTCGGTGACGTCCGCCGCCTCTGCCGCCCAGCGCTCGGGCGCGCGGTCGAAGTCGAAGCGGCCGAAGAGCTCAGGCAGCGCGACGGCCTGGTCGCGCACCCGGCGGGCGATGGTGCTGACATCCATGTTCATAAGCCGAACCTGCCACAGATTCGCGATTTGGCAAGCCCGCGGGGTTTCAGCTGGTGGCGGGCGCCGCTTCGGCTTCGGGCATCAGGCGATCGACGACGGTGCGCGCCGCCGCGAGCAGCCGGTCGCGCCAGATGACCAGCATCAGGACCGGCGGCATGACCAGCAGCATCGCCCCGGCGGTGCCCGACGCGTTGCAATCACCCGTGTAACCGGCCGGCGCGACCCCTGCGCCGAAGCTGATCAGCAGTATGTCCAAGGCCCCCACACGCCCCTTTCGCAGCGGGGCTAGGCGAGCCGGGTTAATCCTTTCCGACGGCTGATCGCGGTTAGGGACGCGGTCGTCCCGAAGCGGGACGGCTCAGCGCGCTAGGTCGCGATAGGCAGGCAGCGCGAGCGACCAGCGGATCGCCGCGCCGCGCAGGACGAAACCCGCGAGCGCGCCGCTGACCGCGGCGATCGGCGTCCCCACCCCCGCCCATAACAGCAGTAGGTAGAGCCCCGACGCGAGCGCCGCAGCGGTAACATAGATTTCGGGCCGCACGATGATCGACGGCACCCCCGCCAATATGTCGCGGATCGTGCCGCCGACGCAGCCGGTGATCACCCCCATCAGCAGCGCAGGCACCGGCGGCACGCCCCAGGCGAGCGCCTTCGCCGTGCCGAACACGGCGTAAGCCGCCAGCCCGACGGCGTCGGCCCATTCCAGAAGCTGCCCCTGCCACCAGCGCTCGGGGGTGACCCACACGACCAGCGCGATCGCGATGCACACCGCGGCGATCGCGCCGTCCTGCACCCAGAAGACCGGCGCGCCGATGAGCAGGTCGCGCACGCTGCCGCCGCCGACCCCGGTGACGAGCGCGAAGAACATCGCGGTCACGAGCGTCTGCCGCAGCCGCACCGCCATCAGCGCCCCCGACAGCGCGAACACCCCGATGCCGACGAGGTCGAGCAGCCGGACGAGCAGCAGATTGTCGAGGCCGAGCATCGGCGGGCGCTATTTCGCCGCGGGGCGGACGCCGCCGACGATCGACAGCGTGATCGCGGTCACCGCATTGCGAATCGCCGGCCCAGCCTGCGGCGCGAAAAAGGGCGAGTGGTTGGTCGGCGCAGGCTCGCCCTTTGCCTTCAGCGCGGCGAGCAGGGCGGGATCGTAACCGCCGATGCCGAAGAAGAGCGAGGGCACGCCCGCGTCGACGAACTCCGAATAATCCTCGCTGCCCGACATCGGCGCCGCGCTCGCGGGGGCGAAGACCAGCCCCTTGCCGAATACGGGAGTCAGCGCGTCGACCGCGGCCTTCGCCATCGTCTCGTCGTTGGTCAGCACCCCGGTGCCGGCAAGATAGCGGATCGTCGGTTCGGGGGCATTGCCCATCGCTGCCGCCGACTTCGCGACCCGCGCAGTGCCGTCCTGCAGCAATTTGCGCACCTCGGGCGACTGCGAGCGGAGGTTGACCTTCACTTCGGCGCTGTCGGGGATGATGTTGGGCGCGCTGCCCGCGTTGATCCCGCCGATCGTCAGCACGCCGAACGCCGCGGGATCCTTTTCGCGGCTGATCACCACCTGCGTGTCGGTGACGAAGCGCGCGGCGATCGGGATCGGGTCGATCGTCGCCGCGGGCATCGAGCCGTGCCCGCCGCGGCCATGGAAAATGATCGAATAGCTGTCGGACGCCGACGACCCCGCCCCCGCCTTGATCGCGACGACCCCCGACGGCAGGTTCGAGACATGCGCGGCAAAACCGAAGTCGGGCTTGGGGAAACGTGTGAACAGCCCATCGCCGAGCATCGCGCGCGCGCCCTCCAGCGATTCCTCGGCGGGCTGGCCGATCAGCATGACCGTTCCCGACCAGCTGTCGCGCATCGCCGACAGCGCCTGCGCGACCCCGACCAGATAGGCGACATGCGTATCGTGGCCGCAGGCGTGCATCACGGGAACGTCGCGCCCGTCATAGGTCGCGCGCGCCTTGCTCGCCCAGCCGAGGCCTGTCTTTTCCTCCATCGGCAGCGCGTCCATGTCGGCGCGTACGAGGATCGTGGGACCCTCGCCGTTCCTGAGGATCGCGACGACGCCGGTGCCGCCGACCTTCTCGGTCACGGTGAAGCCCTCCGCACGAAGATGCTTGGCGAGGATGCCCGCGGTGCGCACCTCCTGCATGCCGAGTTCAGGATTGGCATGGAGATCCTTGTAGATCGCCTCCAGCGCCGGATATTTTTTGTCGAGTAGCGCGGTCAGCCGAGCGCTCGCCGCGGCCATGTCGGGCGCCGCCTGCGCGCTTGTGGCGGACAGCGAGAGGGCAAGCGAAGCCGCTGCCCAGATTCCGTGCTTTGCCATCACCCTGTCTCCTCCTGCACTCGCCAGGTGCGGACCGGCGTTCGGATGTCCATCGATTTGCCGCCCGCCGCCGCCCGCGCGAGCGCTATCATCCCGCCTTGGAGGGCACAACGGGCATGCGCAGAAGGGCAAGAGCCAGCGCATAGCCAAGGATCGGCGATGCGCCGTAGCCGCCGAGCGGGACGGGATAGGCGCCGACCAACGACACAAGCATGAAGCCCCCGATCACCCCGGTCAGGGCCCTGGCCGCCCGGGGATTGCCGCTACGCGCGAACAGGGGTGCGGCGCAGGCAAAAAGGAGCGCGAGGCCAATCAGAAGCGCGAGCATCGCGTTGGCCGCGAAAGCGTCGGGCAGCACCCGCTCGACGAATTTTGCGGCAGCCAGCGGGTCGGGCCGAACCAGCGTTATCGCAATCGCGGTCATCGAGACGGCGGCACCGATTCCGGTGACCAGATGTTCTCCCCCGCCGGGGCGGGACAAGATAAAGCCCGCGGCCAGCGCGAGCGCCGCCGCAAAGTCGGGCTGTATGGCAAAGACAGTGGCCAGTACGATCACAGCGGCGAGTTGCATGCGACCGGAAAGATGCGGCATCAGGACGGCGATCGCCGGCAGAAACAGCATCCCCGCATGCAGGCGAACCGAACCAAGCGGAAGCCAGCGCCTTATGCCTTCAAGATCGAATCCGCTCACCAGCGTCGCCGCGATACCGGCGACGCCAAGCACGACGGCCCCTATCGCCGCGCGTTCGTTCATCCGGCCCGCCGGAAACGCGACGACGAGGACCAGCCCGAGCAGGAGCGCCAGTCCATTCAACGCGATATAGGTCGACGGCGCGCCGCCGAGCAGGAAGAAGAGCATCCCGCTCGCGGTCGCGACGACGAGCGCTGCCGCGCCGACCCATGGCACCGGCCGCGTTTCGGTCGTCGGCGTCGTGAAGCTCATCGTCAGATGTGGATCGGCTTGCCCGTCACCGCCATCGCCGCTTCCTTTACCGCTTCGCTGTGCGTCGGGTGCGCGTGGCAGGTGTAGGCGATGTCTTCCGACGTCGCGCCGAATTCCATCGCCTGCGCGGCCTGCGCGATCATCGTGCCCGCGACGCTGGCGATGATCCACACGCCCAGCACGCGGTCGCTGTTCGCATCTGCGATCACCTTCACGAAGCCGTCGGGTTCGTGATTGGTCTTGGCGCGGCTGTTGCCCGCCATCGGGAATTTGCCGACCTTGATCTCGCCGCGCTCCTTCGCCTGCTCTTCGGTCAGGCCGACGCCGGCGATCTCGGGCAAGGTATAGACCACCGACGGAATGACGTCGTGATTCACGATGCCGGTCAGCCCCGCGATATTCTCGGCCACCGCAATGCCCTCGTCCTCGGCCTTGTGCGCGAGCATCGGGCCGGGGATGACGTCGCCGATCGCCCAGATGCCGGGGACCTGCGTCGAGAAATCATGGTCGGTTTCGATCTGCCCGCGTGCGTTGACCGCGAGGCCCGCCTTGTCGAGCGCCAGCCCCTCGGTGTTCGGACGCCGCCCGATCGACACCAGCACGACATCGGCCTCGAGCGTCTCGGCCTCGCCGCCCGCGGCAGGCTCGAGCGTGAGAATGGCCTTCTTGCCCTTCACTTCGGCCTGGGTGACCTTGGTCTTGAGCTTGAATTCGATGCCCTGCTTCTTGAAGATGCGGTTCGCGTCCTTGCGCACGTCGGCGTCCATGCCGGGCAGGATCTGGTCGAGATACTCGACGCAGGTCACCTTGGCGCCCAGGCGCCGCCAGACGCTGCCGAGTTCGAGCCCGATCACGCCGCCGCCGATCACGACCATATGGCCGGGAACCTTGGCGAGTTCGAGCGCGCCGGTCGAATCGACGATAATCTGCTTGTCGTTATCGACCTCGACGCCGGGCAGCGGAGTGACCGACGAGCCGGTGGCGATGACGATATTCTTGGCGCGATAGCTCTTGCCCGCGACCTCGACACTGTCCTTGCCGGTGAATTGCGCATAACCTTTGAGCCAGTCGACCTTGTTCTTCTTGAACAGGAATTCGATGCCGCCGGTCAGCCCCTTGACCGCGTCGAGGCGCTGGCCGTGCATCGCGGGCAGGTTGAGCTTGGGGGTCACGTCGATCCCCATCTTCGCCATCGCGCCGTTCGCGGCCGCATCGAAATATTCGGACGCGTGGAGCATCGCCTTCGACGGAATGCAGCCGACGTTGAGGCAGGTGCCGCCGAGCGTCTCGCGCCCTTCGACGCAGGCGGTCTTGAGGCCCAGCTGCGCCGCGCGGATCGCCGCGACATAACCGCCGGGACCGGCACCAATGACGAGGACGTCGTAGTCGTAATCAGCCATCATTCACTCCATCTCGAGCCCCGGTGCCGCGACATAGACCCAGGCACTTTCGCCCGATTCCAGTGCGACGCGCCGCCGCTCATAATCTTCGGCCTGATAGATATCGGCCGCGTCGAGTTCTTCCCTGGTAAGCCAATATAGGGTGCCCGTGACCCGCTGCGAACCTTCGTCGTCGGGAACGAGCACCGGATAATGGCTTTCACCGCTTATCCGCACCACTTCGGGGTCGGCGTTGACGATCCGGCGGAGCCGGAACCCGGTGAGCGCATCGGCCGAACCCGCGAGCAAGCGGCCGAATTGTTCGCACTGCACGTCGGGATACTGGAGCGTGCCGTAGGAGAACAAAGGCTCGGTCGCGTCGCTCACGCCGCTTTCCCTATCAGAGGTCGATCAGCAGCCGCGTCGGATCCTCGATCGCTTCCTTGATCGTCTTGAGGAAGGTCACCGCCTCGCGGCCGTCGACCAGGCGGTGGTCGTAGCTCATCGCGAGATACATCATCGGGCGGATCACGATCTCGCCGTTGCGCACGACCGGGCGGTCCTCGATGCGGTGGAGGCCGAGCACCGCCGACTGCGGCGGGTTGATGATCGGGGTCGACATCAGGCCGCCGAACACCCCGCCGTTCGAGATGGTGAAGGTGCCGCCGGTCATGTCGTCCATGGTCAGCGTGCCTTCCTTGGCGCGCTTGCCGAGGTCGGCGATCGCTTTCTCGATCTCGGCGAACGACAGGCTGTCGGCGCCCCGCACGACGGGCACGACGAGGCCGTTGGGCGCGCTGACCGCGACCGACACGTCGAGATAATTGTGATAGACGATCTCGTCGCCCTCGATGCGTGCGTTCACCGCAGGGATGTCGTGCGCGGCGAGCGCGACCGCCTTGGTGAAGAAGCTCATGAAGCCGAGGCGCACGCCATGCTTCTTCTCGAAGCTTTCGCGATATCTGTCGCGCGTCGCCATCACCGCCGACATGTCGACGTCGTTGAACGTCGTCAGCATCGCCGCGGTGTCCTGCGCGGCCTTGAGCCGCTTGGCGATCGTCTGGCGGAGGCGCGTCATCTTGACGCGCTCTTCCTGACGGCCGGGTGCCGATGCGGCAGGCGCGGGCGGAGCGGCGGCAGGCGCCGGCGCGGGCGCCGCGGCCGGGGCGTTGTTCGCGGCGGCGAGCACGTCTTCCTTGGTCAGGCGGCCGTCCTTGCCCGTGCCCTTGATCTTGCTGGGGTCGAGACCATGCTCGAGCACGAGGCGGCGCACCGCTGGCGACAGCGTGGTGACCCCGTCGCCGGCGTCTTCGGCGGCGGACGCAGGCGCGCTGGCGGCCGGCGCGGGCGCCGCCGCTTCGGCCTTGGCGGGAGCCGGCGCCGGAGCGGCGGCGACGGGCGCAGCGGCCGCGCCGCCGGCCTCGACCGTCGCGATCGTCGCGCCGACATTGACCGTGTCGCCGACCGCGGCGAGCTGCTGCCCCATTACCCCGGCAACGGGCGACGGCACTTCGACCGCAACCTTGTCGGTCTCCAGACTGGCGATCGGCTCGTCGAGCGCGACCGCCTCGCCGGGCTTCTTCAGCCACTCGCCGATCGTCGCTTCGGTGACGCTTTCGCCCAGCGTCGGGACTTTGACTTCGGTGCTCATCGCTCTTTCCTTTGGGGCGCTTATTTATTCTTGGTACGGCGGATTTCAGCGCGGACGCTCAGGCCCAGCGCGTCGGCGACCAGCGCCGACTGTTCGGTCTGGTGGCGGCTCATCAGGCCGGTCGCGGGCGACGCCGCGGCGGCACGGCCGGCATAGCGCGGACGCATGCCCTTCTTGTCGGCCTTGGTCAGCGCCTCTTCGATGAAGGGTTCGACGAAGGACCAGCTGCCGTTGTTGCGCGGCTCTTCCTGCGCCCAGACGACGTCCTCCAGCTTCGGCAAACGCTTCAGGCGCACAGTGAGCGGCTCGCCCGGGAAGGGGTAGAGCTGTTCGAGGCGGATCACCGTCGTATCGGTCAGCCCTGCGGCATCGCGCGCCTCGATCAGGTCGTAGCCGACCTTGCCCGAGCAGAGCACGACGCGCTTGATGTCGGCATCGGCGGGCGGGGTGCGGTCCGACATGATACGGCGGAAATGCGCGTCGCCGATGAAGTCCGAGCGCTGCGACACCGCCAGCTTGTGGCGGAGCAGCGACTTGGGCGTCATGATGATCAGCGGCTTGCGGAACGGGCGCAGCATCTGTCGGCGCAAGACGTGGAAATAGTTCGACGGAGTCGAAATATTGCACACCTGGATATTGTCGCCGGCGCACAGCTGGAGGAAGCGTTCGAGGCGCGCCGAGCTATGCTCGGGGCCCTGGCCTTCATAGCCGTGCGGCAGCAGCATCACGAGGCCATTGGCGCGCAGCCACTTGGCTTCGCCCGACGCGATGAACTGGTCGATCATGATCTGCGCGCCATTGGCGAAGTCGCCGAACTGCGCTTCCCAGAGCACGAGGCTCTTCGGATCGGCCATCGCATAGCCATATTCGAAGCCGAGCACGCCATATTCGGAAAGCGGGCTATCGAGCACTTCGAAGCGGCCGTGCGGCACGGTGGTCAGCGGCACATATTTTCGCTCGGTCTTCTGATCGACCCACACGGCATGGCGCTGGCTGAAGGTGCCGCGGCCCGAATCCTGCCCCGACAGGCGGACCTGATAGCCTTCGCTGAGCAGGGTGCCGAAGGCGAGGCTTTCGGCGGTCGCCCAGTCGAACACTTCCGTGTCGCTCTTGTCGGCGAACATCGCGGCGCGCGCGTCGATCACGCGGCGCAGCGTCTTGTGCACCTCCAGGTCGTCGGGGACCGTCGTCATGATCCGACCGATCGAGTCGAACAATTTCTCGCTCACCCCGGTCGCGATGTTGCGGCGGGCGTTTTCGGGATCGGCGGGGGCGTGCAGCCCCGACCAGCGCCCGGCGAACCAGTCGGCCTTGTTCGGCTTGTAGCTCTTCGCCGATTCGAAATCTTCCTCGAGCCGTGCGACAAACTCGGCGCGGCGGGCGTCGGCCCAGCCGGCGTCGATCACGCCCTCGGCCTCCAGCTTGGCGGCGCAAATCTGCGACACCGGCGGGTGCTGGCGGATGATGCCGTACATGAGCGGCTGGGTGAACGAAGGCTCGTCGCCCTCGTTATGGCCGAAGCGGCGATAGCACCACATGTCGATCACGACGTCGCGCTTGAAGCGCTGGCGGAAGTCGATCGCGAGCTTGCACGCGAACGTCACCGCCTCGGGATCGTCGCCGTTGACGTGCAGGATCGGCGCCATCACGCCCTTCGCGACGTCCGACGGATAGGGCGACGAGCGTGCGAACTGCGGGCTGGTCGTGAAACCGATCTGGTTGTTGACGATGAAATGGATGCAGCCGCCGGTGTTGTAGCCGCGGATGCCCGAGAAGCCGAGGCATTCCCACACGATCCCCTGCCCCGCGAAGGCCGCGTCGCCGTGGATCAGCACGGGCAGCACCTGCTCATGCTTGTCGAGGTCGTCGCGCACGACCTGCTGCGCGCGCACCTTGCCGAGCACGACGGGATCGACCGCCTCGAGGTGCGAGGGATTGGGGACCAGCGACATATGCACCGACGCGCCGCCGAACTCGCGGTCGGTCGAGGTGCCGAGGTGATATTTGACGTCGCCCGAGCCGCCGACATCGTCGGGGTTGGCGCTGCCACCCGCGAATTCGTGGAAGATCACCCGGTATGGCTTGGCGAGCACGTTCGCGAGCATGTTCAGGCGCCCTCGGTGCGCCATGCCATAGACGATTTCCTTCACGCCATATTGGCCACCATATTTGATGATGGCTTCCATTGCGGGGATCATGCTCTCGCCGCCGTCGAGGCCGAAGCGCTTGGTCCCAACATATTTGCGCGCGAGGAATTTCTCCCATTCCTCGGCCTCGATCACCTTGTTCAGGATGGCGCGTTTGCCCTCGACCGAAAATTCGATGATCTTGTCGGCGCCTTCCATGCGTTCCTGCAGGAACTGGCGCTCCTCGATGTCGGCGATATGCATATATTCGAGGCCGACATTGCCGCAATAATTGGCGCGCAGGATCGCCACGATTTCGCGGATCGTCGCTTTCTCGAGTCCCAACGCGCCGCCGATGAAGATCGGGCGGTCCTGGTCGGCGCCGACGAAGCCATGATATTCGGGGGTGAGGTCGGCGGGCAGCTCGCGCGTGCTGAGCCCCAGCGGGTCGAGATTGGCCGCGAGATGCCCGCGCACGCGATAGGTGCGGATCAGCATCATCGCGCGGATCGAATCATTCGCGGCGCGCTCGACCTCGGCGTTCGACAAAGGCGCGCCGGCTTTCGCGGCCGCCGCCTTCACCGCGACCTGCATCTGCTGGGGGTCAAGCGCGGCGGTCAGGTCGTCGCTGTCGACTTGCGGCCAGTTCTTCGGCGCCCAGCTGGGGCCGGCCTGCGGCTCGTCGATATCGAAGCTCTGTCTCTCGAGGTTCATCTGCTTTTCCACGGGGAGGTAGGGGGTGGTTATATATGGGAGCGGGAGGCCCGCCGGCAAAGGGTGCCGGCGGGCCGTCCGGTCAGACGCGTTCCTTCAGCACTTCGACCAGGGTCGTGCCGAGTTCGGACGGGCTTGCCGACACCTTGATGCCCGCGGCTTCCATCGCCGCGATCTTGCTTTCGGCGTCGCCCTTGCCCCCCGACACGATCGCGCCGGCGTGGCCCATGCGGCGGCCCGGAGGCGCGGTGCGGCCCGCGATGAAGCCCGCCATCGGCTTCTTGCGGCCGCGCTTGGCCTCGTCGATCAGGAACTGCGCGGCCTGCTCCTCCGCGTCGCCGCCGATTTCGCCGATCATGATGATCGACTTGGTCGCCTCGTCGGCGAGGAAGAGTTCGAGCACGTCGATGAAGTTGGTGCCGTTGACCGGGTCGCCGCCGATGCCGACCGCGGTGGTCTGGCCGAGGCCCGCGTTGGTGGTCTGGAACACCGCCTCATAGGTAAGCGTGCCCGAGCGCGAGACGACGCCGACGCTGCCCTTCGAGAAGATGCTGCCCGGCATGATACCGATCTTGCACTCGCCCGGCGTCAGCACGCCGGGGCAGTTCGGGCCGATCAGACGCGATTTCGAACCCGAAAGGGCGCGCTTCACCTTGACCATGTCGAGCACCGGAATGCCCTCGGTGATGCAGACGATCAGCTCCATCTCGGCGTCGATCGCCTCGAGGATCGAGTCGGCGGCGAACGGCGGCGGGACATAGATGCAGCTCGCGGTCGCGCCGGTCGCGGCCTTCGCTTCCTCGACGGTGTTGAAGTTGGGCAGGCCGATGTGCGTCGTGCCGCCCTTGCCGGGGGTCACGCCGCCGACCATCTGGGTGCCGTAAGCGAGCGCCTGTTCGGTGTGGAAGGTCCCCGTGGCGCCGGTCATGCCTTGCGTGATGACCTTGGTATTCTTGTCGACGAGAATGGACATTGTTCAGTTAACTCCGTGGATTTGGCCACAGGGACGGCCAGGGTTGGTCAGGACGCCTTCTTTCTTTCGAGAAGGGCCAGGTGAATGCGATGCTCGCTGCCACGCGACAGCGAACGGGCGAAAAGGACACGCTCATGCGTCGGCGCCGAGCCGGCGAAGATCCAATAAGGGCGGGTCGTGTCGTTGGGCTTGCCGTCGGGGCCGAACATCTCGGCATAATTGGCGGGCTTGCCGTAACGCGCGGTGAGCACCGGGAAGAGCTCGGCCGCGGGATAGTTGGTCGCGGTCGACACCGTCAGCACGCATTGCGGGTTGGGCGAGAAGAAGACGTCCTTGGCAACGCCGAGCGAATGATCCTCGCCCTGCCAGCCGCCCAGATCGACCTCGCCCGAGGCCATCGCCATCATGCTCGGCATATATTGCCCGCCCCAATCAGCGGTGCCCGCGATGATAGGGTTGACCCGCAGCTTGTCGAAATCGGTCTTCATGCACAGCATGTCGAACCCGTCGACGATCTGCTGCGGCGTGCGGGGACCGGCTTTCAGCGCCTCGACGGGCGCGCCCTCGACCGCGAGCCCCGACAGGCCGCCGCCGGGATTGACCCACATGATGTCGGGCGCCGCGAGCGCGGGCGACGCAAAGGCCAGCAGCGCGGCACCGGCCGCGAGGGTGCGGATGACGGAAATGTTCATGTCCACTCCTTTCCTTCGCGACCCATATCCATCGTGCCCCACAACCTGCGAGGCGACGATATTGCTACTTGCCGACCCGCGGGCCGACCGCCAGACGAACCGCCGGCGCATCCTTCGAACCCGTTCTGGCGATCATCACCGGGTGGCCTTCCGCCATGAAGCTGGCCTCGCCCTTCTTGTCGAACTTGATGCCCTGCCATGCCGATACGAGTTCGTCGAACGCCGCCGCGCTTTCCAACTTGGCGACGACCGCACACATGCCATTGTCGCCTTGACCGCCGACGATGATCAGCGGGGCGCGGGTGACGTGCCCGAATATCTTCGGATCGGCGCTCGGCTTTCCATCGATATCGGCCAGCTTCCAGCCGAGCGGTTCGAGCTTGCCGGCATCGACCCCGTCAGCGGTCGCAACGAAGCAATCGTTGTAGCTCTCATAGATATCCGGCAGCGGCGCCACCGGAACCTTCGCTACGGCAATCGGCGCGAGGCCGATTGCCGCCGCAGCGACGAGCAGCGCTTTAAGCAAGGCTCGGGTCCAGGCCTTTGCACGCTTCGAGCAGTTCCTTGACCGCGTCGACCGAGACCTGCAGGCCGGCCTTGTCCTCGGCATCGAGTTCGATCTCGACGATCTTCTCGACGCCGCCGGCGCCGATCAGCACCGGTACGCCGACATAGAGGCCATCGAGGCCGTACTGGCCGTCGACATAGGCGGCGCAGGGCAGGATGCGCTTCTGGTCGCCGAGGTAAGCTTCGGCCATCGCGATGCCGCTGGCGGCGGGCGCGTAGAAGGCCGAGCCGGTGCCGAGCAGCGCCACGATCTCGCCGCCGCCGCCGCGGGTGCGCTTGACGATCGCGTCGATCTTATCCTGCGACGACAGGCCCATCTTGACGAGGTCGGGAACGGGGATGCCGTTCACAGTCGAATAACGCACGACGGGGACCATCGTGTCGCCATGGCCGCCGAGCACGAAGGTGTTCACATCCTTCACCGACACGTCGAATTCGTCGGCGATGAAATGGCTGAAGCGCGCCGAGTCGAGCACGCCGGCCATGCCGACGACCTTGTTATGCGGCAGCCCCGAGAATTCGCGCAGCGCCCAGACCATGGCGTCGAGCGGATTGGTGATGCAGATGACGAAGGCGTCCGGAGCGTTCGCCTTGATGCCCTCGCCGACGGCCTTCATGACCTTGAGGTTGATGCCGAGCAGGTCGTCGCGGCTCATGCCCGGCTTGCGCGCGACACCCGCGGTGACGATGATGACGTCGGCGCCGGCGATGTCCTTATAGTCGTTCGAGCCGGTGATCTTCGCATCGAAGCCCGCGATCGGACCGACCTGCGACAGGTCGAGCGCCTTGCCCTGCGGCACGCCTTCGACCACGTCGAACAGAACGACATCGCCCAGTTCCTTCTGCGCCGCGAGCAGCGCCAGCGTTCCGCCGATATTCCCGGCTCCGATCAAAGCGATTTTCTTGCGTCCCATGGCGCGCGGCACTCCCTTCGTGGCAAGCCCGGCGATGAAGCACAAAACCGGCCGGCGCACGGGCTAAAGCGCAGGCTGGTCCCTAGACTGGGCGCCGCCCTACGCCGATTCCCTTAAGGAAACAACCGCGAAAAGGGCTAAAATCCGGGTTTTTATGCAAATAGTTCGCAATAGCTATAGACCGGCTAAATCGCCGCAATATCCCCGCTCCGAAGGCGATGGTCGAGCCAGCTTCGCCAATCTGCAACCCGGGCCGCGGCACCGGGTTCCCCGCCGTCATCGATCGCGGGGCCCATCATCGCCGACCAGAAATCGCGCCAGCGGATTTCATGCGCAAAATCGTCCCAGCCCTTCCCGCGCCGAAAGCCGAACAGCTCCATCGTCACCATTTCCAAGACATGCGCCGCGCGCATCCTCGTGTCTTCGGAAGAGCTGACGAGCAAGGGGATCAGGCCCGGCAACGCCGCCTCGCCGATGTCGATCAGCGCCTCGGTCGCCGGGGTCGATTCGGCGTGCAGCAGATCGGGCTCGGCGTCGATCGCGGCGATCAGGTCGGCGAGCGCGGCCGCATCAATGTCACGGATTTGCATAGAATTTGTTGAAGACGGCGATCGCCGAGCGGAAGGTGGCGGAGGGCTGGAAATGTTCGGCCGTCGTCGTCAAGGCCGCCGTGCCCGCGGCGTCGTTCGTGAACCCCCAGTCGACGCAGCCCAGATAAGTGCCGGTATCGGCGCAGCGCGCGCAGGTCTCGAACTCGAAAACATAGTTGGCAGGCCCCTGCGGGGCGTCGAACAGCGAGGCCGCCTGGCCGGTGGTTCCGTCGAAGCTGCCGTCGCGCGACCGATGGGAGTTGGGGGCATGGTCGCGATAATAGATCGAACAGGCGTTGCCCTTGCTGCATTTGGCGGCAAAATGGTCGACGAAAAAATTGCCGACGATCCCGTTCTTCTTGTCCGCCTTCGTTTTCACCTTGTCGCGGTTCCGCTCGGCGGTGCCCGCGAATTTATGGTCAGCGCCGCCCGTGGCATAAACGCGGACGACCTGCACCAGCCGGATCGTGCTGCATTTCGGGCATTTGGCGTTCGGCGTGAAACTCACCGTGCCCGAGACCTTGCCGGCCCCCGGGAACATGGCGACCGCCATGTCGCCGAATTTGAGCGGCGGCATCGGCGTCCCGAGCACCTCGTTGTTGCAATAATCCTCGCTGCGCGGTCCCATGATGCGCATGCAGTCGAGGAGATTGGTTGCCTCGCGATAGGGCAGGGTGCCGCCCATATTGCCCGGCTGGTCTTCGAGGCCACGTTGTGGCTCGCGGCGCAGCACACCGCCCTGCGGCTGAATCACATGCGCCAGTTCGTGCGCCAGCAAGCGGCGGCCCTCGCCCGTCCCCGGCCGATATTCGCCGCGCGCAAAGGCGATGTCGCTGCCCAGCGTGAACGCGCGCGCCGCGACCGATTGCGACGCAGCGTCGGCCGCGGCGCCATCATGGATGCGCACCCCCGACAGATCGCGGCCGAAGCGCGGTTCGAAAAAGGCGCGTTCGCTTGCGGGCAGCGCCGTTCCCGCCCCGAGCCCCGACAGCGCCTTTTGCGCCTGCGGCCCGGCGGGCGCCCGGCCTGCTCGGCCCGCCCCGGCGGCTTCACGCCGGATGGTGGCGCCGGTCGACGTTCCGACCGTCGCCGGCACCGGCGCGGCGCCCGCGCCCATGACCCGGTCGGCCGCGGCATCGGCTGCACGCTCGGCAGGGTCGTTGGCGGCCCCGATGACCAGCGGCTCGCGCGACGGCACGTCGGCGAGCGAGCTCAAGGGCGACCAGGCCGCCCGGGGTGGCGCCGGTTGCGGCGCGGCCGCCATGCTGTTGACACGCTGTTTGCGCCGGATCGCGCGCCGATACATGGCACTTCGCCTTTCGACTCGACGGACATGTTGCGGGGCAAATATAGCCGCGATTGCGGCCAAAGGCATTGGACCGATCCGCCACAGTCGCATTGGGCGTCCGATTGCGTTATGCAGCCGTCATCGAGGCGTCACAAACGCCTGCAGCAAAGGCGAGGCAAATCCATGCGTTACCCCCTGACCCTCACCGGAGCCGCGCTTGCACTGACCCTCGCCTCCCCCGCACAGGCGAGCGAAAAGGGCTGGGACGACGCCGGCACCGTCGCCAAGAACGCGCTCGTCGTCGTCGCCTTCGGCGTGCCCGCGGTGCAGGGCGACTGGGGGGGAGTGCTCGAGGCGGGGGGCAGCATCGGCGGCACGATCCTGATCACCCAGGGGCTGAAGGAAGCCTTCCCCTCGCGCCGCCCGGACGGCAGCGACAACAAGAGCTTCCCTTCGGGCCACACCTCGACCAGCTTCGCCGCGGCGGCGACCTTGCACAACCGCTATGGCTGGGAGGCCGGCCTGCCCGCCTATGTCGTCGCGTCGTTCGTGGGCCTCAGCCGTGTCGAGGCGCGCAAGCACCGCGTCGGCGACGTGCTCGTCGGCGCGGCGATCGGCACCGCGACGGGGCATCTGATCACCACCAAGGCCGACGACCGCGTGCAGATTTTCCCGTGGGGCAGCACCAACGGCGCCGGGGTGGACGTCACCCTGCGCTTCTGAGCGGCGATTAACCCTCCCTATACCCTGCGTCTGCTAGGCTCGCGGGGATGACGCGGGCAATCATCAGTTTCGACACCGAATTGTCGGCGGGCCTCTATCAACGGGGCGCCGACGCGCGCGCCAATTTCGAAAGCTCGATCCTCGGCCGCTGCCGCGAGGGCGATTATGGCATCCACTTCCAGATGGACATGCTCGAGCGCCACGGGCTGACCGGGGTCTATTTCGTCGATCCGATGCCCGCATTGGTCTATGGCCCCGAGATCGTCGACGCGATCGTCGAGCCGATCCTGGCGCGCGGGCACGAGGTCCAGCTCCATATCCACACCGAATGGCTGGCCTTCGCGCGCTTCAATCCGGTGGGGCGCCACACCGGCCGCAACATCGGCGACTTCCCGCTCGCGGCGCAGAAGAAGCTCATTGGCCTCGCGCGCGACATCCTCGTCGGCGCGGGCGCGCCCAGGCCGACCGCGTTTCGCGCGGGCAATTTCGGCGCCAACGACGATACGCTGTGCGCGCTCGCGGCGCTGGGCTTCCGCTTCGACAGCAGCTTCAACGGCGCCTGGCGGGCGCATGGCTGCGCGATCTCGCTCGACCCCGGCAACCTCGCGATGCGCGAACATCAGGGGGTGGTCGAAGTTCCGGTCAGCGGGCTGATGGACCGCGTGGGCAGCTTTCGTCCCGCGCAGCTCTGCGCGATGTCGGAAGAGGAGATGCGCGATGCGCTGGGTCACAGCGCGGCGAGCGGCGCGATTCAATTCTCGGCCTTCAGCCACAGTTTCGAACTCCTGAGCCGCGACCGCGCCGTGCCCAACGGCCTGGCCATCGCGCGGATGGAGGCGCTCTGCCGCGCCGTCGCCGAGGACGCGCGCGTGACCAGCGGCGGCTTTGCGACGCTGCCCGCGCCGCCCGCTCGCGCGCCGAGGATCGAGCTGGCCGCGCCAAAGCCGCTGCGCACGCTCCGCCGCACGGTCGAGCAGGCGGTCGGGCATGTCTTGCACGAGATAGGCTATGTCCGCGACCTGATCACGGTAACGATCAACTCGTCGCGCTGGGGCAAGATCACCGGCGGCGTGCTGCTGGTCTTCGCCTGAGCGAACGCCCCCTAGGCCTCGTCCTGCCCATGGCCCAGCGCCAGATAATCGTCGGACTGCATTTCGGAGAGGCGGCTTGCGGTGCGCTCGAATTCGAACGCCCCGTCGCCCGCGACATATAAGGCGTCGGGCTCGGACGCGGCGCTCGCGAGCAATTTGACCTTATATTCGTAGAGCGCGTCGACCAGCGTCACGAAGCGCGCCGCCTCGTTGCGGTTCTCCGGCCCCATGCGCGGGATGCCGACGAGGATGACGGTGTGGAAATGCCGCGCGACCGCCAGATAGTCCGACGCGCCGCGCGCCTCGCCGCAAAGCTTCTTGAACGAAAACACCGCGACGCCCTTCAGCGCCTTGGGCACATGAAGGATGCGGCCGCCGCCAAGCTCGAGGTCGAGCGTAGGGACATGCGCGCGGTCCTCGGGCGGATAGTCGGTGAGGCGGAAAAAGGCCGCCGACAGCGCCGCGCTGGCCGTATCGTCGCCGGGCACGAACCAGCGCGCGCCATCGCCCAGCCGGTCGCGGCGATAATCGGTCGGACCATTGAGCCCCATCACGTCGAGCTTCGCCTCGACCAGCGCGATGAAGGGCAGGAAATGCTCGCGGTTGAGCCCGTCCTTGTAGAGATCCTTCGGCGGCCGGTTCGAGGTCGCGACCACGGTCACGCCCTTGTCGATCAGCGCGGTGAAAAGGCGTGAGAGGATCATCGCGTCGGCGCTATTGTTCACCACCATCTCGTCGAAGGCGAGGCAGCGGACATTCTCGACCAGCGCCGCCGCGACTTGCGGGATCGGATCGCCGCTCTCGGTCTTCCTGACCTCGCGCATCCGCGCATGGACGTCGATCATGAAGGCGTGGAAATGCACGCGCCGCTTCCGCTCGATGGCGAGCTGGTCGTAGAAGAGGTCCATCAGCATCGACTTTCCGCGCCCGACCGCGCCCCACAGATAGACGCCGCGCGGCGCCTCGGGCTTGCGCCCCGCGATGCGCCACAAGAGGCTGCCGCGCGGCGGCACCGCCTCGAGCTCTTCCTGCAACCGGTTCAGCCGCTCGGCAGCCGCGCGCTGCTCGGCATCGGGCTGAAGCTCGCCGCCCGCGACCAGCGCGTCATAGGCTGCGAGCACGCCTGTCATTTGCTCGCCTTGCGGATCGTACCGGCGAAGGTCAGCACGATATGCTCGTCGCGCTCGCCCTGCACGACCAGCCCGCGCAGGAAGATCAGCCGCCCGGTCTCGCGCACCAGCTCGACGATGGCGTCGAGCGGCTCGCCGAGCCGGCCCGCGCCGACGAACTGCGTCGACAGGTCGAGCGTCACCGAATGGCCGGCGTTGAGCGAGCCGAACTGGTGCGACGCCGCGAACAGCGCGATGTCGACGAGCGCCAGCGTCACCGCGCCATGGACATTGTCGCCGAGGTTGCTGTGCTTGCGCTCGGGGATCATCCGCACCCGCGCCTGCGGGCGCCCGTCAGTTGTGTCGGGCTCGACGCGCACCGACAGCGGTTCGATGAAGGCATTGAAACGGCTCGGGTCCTTGAGGTTCCAGCTGACCCAGCCGCCTTCCAGTTCCTCGGCACTGAAATTGTCGCGGCGCTTGGGTTCCTCGATGCCGTCGTTCATGCGCTGCAATATCCGTCCAGTTTCCCCGAGCGTATCCGCCCGGCATAAGAGAGAGCCATCGCCCCCGCGAGCGAAGTATCGGGCCCGATCCAGCGCGCCGCGTCCTTCAGCCAGCCGCCCGAACAGGCCTCAAGCGCGCCCTGCCCCTGCGCGCAAGCGATAAAATCGGCGAAGGCGCTTTTCCACGCGCCGAACTCTGCCATGTCCATGATCGGGCCGTGGCCGGGAACGACCTGTTCGGCGCCCGACGCGGCGACTTCGCCCAGCGCCTTCAGCCAGCCTTCGGGGCAGGCGGTGTCGAGGAAGGGCACCGGCACGGTGACGAGGTCGCCGACGATCGCACGCTTCTCGGCGGCGTCGTAGATCCAGAGGTCGCGCTCGGTAACCGCGCGGTGCGCGACGCGCAGCGACAGCGGCCGCCCCGCGATCGCCATGTCGCGCGATTCGTCGACGATCACGTCGGGCCGCAGCTCGGCCCCGCGGGCGATCGTCGCGAGGTCGCCCTCGATATCCGCCCGCGCGCCGATCGGGATATTATTCTCGGCGATCGCCTTGCGGTACGATTCGGCAGTCCGTGCGAGGAAGGTCGCGAGCGCGCCGTCGATCGCCGAGGTCGCATAGACCTCGATCTCCGGAAAAGCGGCCTTGAGTTCGGGATTGCCGCTGACATGGTCGAGATGCCAATGCGTGTTGACGACCGCGACGGGCGGCATGCCGATCCCGCTCAGCCCGCGCTTGATCGACGCGAGATGCTCGGGATGGCGCCCCGTATCGATCACGAAGGCGCCCTCGGGGCCGTAGAGGATCAGGCTGTTGCCGTCGGGCTGGCTGAAGGGCTGGAAGCTGCCGCCGACGAGGAAGGTCGCGCCGCCGATGCCATGCGCATAGGTGCGCGGCATGTCCTCATAGACGACCTTCGGATTGGCCGCGCAGCCCGCTAGTGCCAGCGCCAATAGCGCTGGCAGCCAGCCGCGCATCAGACCTGCCGCTCGGCTTCCAGTTTCTTGATCTCGGCGATCGCGCGCGCCGGGCTCAGCCCCTTGGGACACGCGTTCGAGCAGTTCATGATCGTGTGGCAGCGATAGAGGCGGAAGGGATCCTCCAGCTCGTCGAGCCGCTCGCCGGTCATCTCGTCGCGGCTGTCGGCGAGCCAGCGATAGGCCTGGAGCAGGATCGCCGGGCCCAGGAACTTGTCGCTGTTCCACCAATAGCTGGGGCAGCTCGTCGAGCAGCAGGCGCAGAGGATGCACTCGTAGAGGCCGTCGAGCTTTTCGCGCTCGGCGGGCGACTGCAGCCGCTCCTTGCCGCTCGGCGTCGTCGTCTTGGTCTTCAGCCAGGGCTCGATCGAGGCATATTGCGCGTAGAAATGCGTGAAGT
Organism: Sphingopyxis sp. QXT-31; assembly: GCF_001984035.1. Classification (NCBI taxonomy): domain Bacteria; kingdom Pseudomonadati; phylum Pseudomonadota; class Alphaproteobacteria; order Sphingomonadales; family Sphingopyxidaceae; genus Sphingopyxis; species Sphingopyxis sp. QXT-31. The sequence continues at coordinate 2,370,308 of NZ_CP019449.1, forward strand.
CGGGGACCAGGTCCTTGATCACATCCATCGACGGCAGCGGGGTGATGCGGATGTCGCCCTTCAGATCCTCGATCGCGGTGGTGCAGGCGAGGCCGTTCTTGCCGTTCATGTTCATCGAACAGCTGCCGCAGATGCCCTCGCGGCACGAGCGGCGGAAGGTCAGCGTCGAATCCTGCTCGCTCTTCATCTTGATCAGCGCGTCGAGCACCATCGGTCCGCATTTGTCGGTGTCGATCTCGAAGGTGTCGAAATGGGGGTTCTGGCCCTTGTCGGGGTCGTAGCGATAGACTTTGAACGTCTTGACGTTGGTCGCGCCCACCGCCTTGTGGGTCTGGCCGCCCTTGGTCGGGCGGCTGTTCTTGGGCAGGCGAAATTCGGCCATGTCGCTGGCTCCCCTGATGCAGTCGGGGTCGGACTAGACCCGTTGCGCGGCGGGGGCAAGAGGGTGGATGGCGCGAAACATATATCCTTCTCCCTCGATGGGAGAAGGATACGAAGCCTTATCGCGCAGCGTTGCTTCGTACCGAACGGAATGGCGCTCCTGGCTAGATCCTTCCGGCGTTGATCAGGACGTCGCGAAAATCTGTAAGGGTCTCGCGAGTGTGGTCGATCCGTGTATCTTGCAACCGCAGTAACGCCGCAAAATCCTTCCGCCGGTCAAGCTCTCCTCTCATAATGCGGGTGAACTCCTGATTGGTATACCAGGCCAGCATGTCAGCCGCTTGCAACGGCTTGACCTTTCTTTTGTCTTCGAAAGCGTGCGAGATATATCGGTAGTCCGCCGTAGCAGCCGGGTTAGAAAGAAGCTCCGATACGAATCCATCGGCATCGCCCTTGTGCTTGTAGCCATCCTCGAAAAAGTAAGCGATGTCGCCGACATAGCCGGTAGTCTCTATCCAGTGCCGGACAATATTCATGCAGCCCATCAAGGCGTAGCTGTAGGCGGATGGTGCTCGCGGATAGTCTTTGAAGATGTCTTGGTAATCGTCGAGATTGATACTCGCGGCGCAAGCCTTGAGGGCGCGTCGCTTGATGTTGGCACGGAGGAGGTCCTGTGCCTTGATCCTCTGCGCCATCGAGAGACTGGCATATTCGCCATTCCCGTTTGCGCAGTCAGTTTGGTGAAAGTGGCTTAATCCCAGCCTGTCGAGATGCTTTTTCGCATCGCGAGAGAATCGCATCGATTGCTCGGATTTGAATAAAAAGCCGGCCACGGTAATCACGCGCGGTCGCGAAACTTGCCCCTCGCTTTCGTCAAAATATGCTTCGACCAGCATTAATTGCGAGCCGCCGTTTGGCAGCGCTGCATAAAGTAGGGCCTTTGTGATTTTCCGATCAAGGGCATCCACTTATCACCTACAATCGCGATTGGGTATGCGAAACGCGATTCCTTTATCAAGTTAGAAGCGCGGAGAAGCTTCCTTTTGCTCCAATGTCTCTCTAGGGCGCCGCCATGAGCGAAGACACCGCCCAGCCCGCCGTCACCAGCCGCAGCGTCGCGAAGGGCCTCGGCACGACCGTGCTCGCGCGGCTGGGCGCGGTGGTCGAGATCGTCGCGCAGCCGCTCTATGTGCTGATGTTCGGGCTCGCGGGCTACGGCCTCTATGCGGTGCTGTGGGCGACGATCAACCTGCTCGAAAATCTCTTCGACCTCGGCATGACCAGCGCGATGCAGCGCACCGTGCCGCAATCGGCAAGCGACGCCGACGCCGCCGCGGCGCTACGCACCGCGATGCTGTGGGGCGTCGGCCCGTGCCTCATCGTCGCGGCGCTGATCGCCTTCTTCGCCGCCGACCTCGCGCCCTTCCTCAACGTTGCCGCGAAGGACCGGCCGCTCGTCGTCCCCGCTATCCAGCTCTTCGTCTGGGCGCTGCCCTTGTGGGCCTTCGTCGAGATCGCGACGAGCGCGATGCGCGCGCGCATGGTGTTCGGCGCCGAGATTCGCCTGCGTATCGTGTGGGAACAGATCATGCGGCTGGTGTTCGCCGGGCTGTTCTTCGCGGGCGGGTTCGGGCTCAAGGGCCTGTTCGTCGCGCATCTCTGTTCGCTGGCGATCACGGCGGTGCTCTGCGTTCGCCTGCTGCGCCGCTATTATGTCTTCGGCGAACTGCTGCGCGGCGGACGCGGCGGCGAGACGGCGAAGAACACCTTCTGGGCCGGGCTCTCGATCCTGCCCTCTAACGTCATCGCGCGGCTCTTCGGCGATGCGCCCGCGTTGATCCTGAACCTGATCCTGCCCGGCGCGGCGGGCGCAGCGGCGGCGGGTCTCTTCACCATCGCGCGCAAGCTGTCGAGCGTCGTCCAACTCGTGCGCATCGCCTTCGTCTATGTGCTCGCACCGCTGGCCGCGAGCGCCGAGCGCGCCGACCGGGCACAAGTGGCCGACATCTATGCCTATGCGACGCGGCTGATCATGGCGATCGCGCTGCCGCTCGCCGCCGTGCTCGCCGCGGGCAGCGCACCCTTGCTCAGCCTGTTCGGCCATGAGGCAAAGATCGCGCAGGCCGCGGTGATCATCCTGCTCTTCGCGCGCGCCGCCGAAGCGGTGCTCGGCATCTCGCTGCCGGTGCTCCAGGTCGTCGCCGCCTTCCGCCACCAGCTCACCGCGAGCATCGTCGGGGTGATCGTCGCGGTAATCGCCGGCTGGCTTATCGTCGGCCATATGGACGCGCTCACCGGGGTGACGCTCGCGATGTCGATCGGGCTCGTCGTGATGGGCGGCATCCCGATGCTCCAGCTCGCGATGAACGAGAAGCTCCATCCCTTCGACCATCAATTCCCGATGGTCGCGCTGCGCGGCATCGGCATCACCCTCGTCGCGGGCGGCGCGGCGCTGCTCGCGGGGCGGCTGCCCGATGCGATCGCGCTGCCGCTGATCGTCCTGCTCGCGGTCGCGGCGATCTGGCTGTCGCTGCGCTTCGCCCTGCCCCACGCCGACCGCGCCTCGCTGGGCAAGACGGCGCGCAAGCTCAAGCTGATCTGAAACTTTTCCGTCTTAATTTGGCCGCAAAAATCGCTAGAGACGTGCCACTTTATTCTGACGCCGCGCATCCGCGGCCAACAGGCGGACCCACATGTACCAGACCGAACTCGCGCGCAGCGGCAAGCGCCTCTTCTTCATTCGCGGCACCTACATCTACATCACCATCGCGATCTCGGTGCTGATCGCCTGGTGCAGCAAGGATTGGGGCCCGTTCCGGACTGCAACAGGAGATTGCGCCTGGTTCTGGCTGTCGCTCGGCGTCGCGAGCGCGGGTGCGATCGTGCGCATCTTCACCAGCGGCTGGGCCGCGCTCGGTACCTCGGGCCGCGCCAAGGTCGCCGCCGAAGCCAGCGAACTCAACACCACCGGCCCTTACAGCCTGGTCCGCAACCCGCTCTATGTCGGGCGCATCCTGAACTTCACCGGCCTTGCGATGCTCTCGGGCAGCTGGGTGTTCGGCGCGATCGTCTTCCTGCTCGCGATCCTCATCTACGAGCGCATCTCGATCTATGAGGAAGAGTATCTGCGCGAAAAGTTCGGCGCGGCGCACGCCGAATGGGCCAAGGACGTCCCCGCGCTGCTCCCGCGCCTGCACGGCTGGGTGAAGCCCAAATATCCCTTCTGGTGGAAGCGCATGATCTGGCGCGAACAGAACAAGCTGTTCCTGCTCGCGACGACCGTGTTCCTGACCTGGTTCGCGCGCCTCGACTTCAACTTCGACGCGCTCACGCCGGCCCAGTGGAACTGGGTCTATGCCTTCGGCGCGCTCGTCGTCATCCGCTTCATCATCGGCGGGCTCAAGATGGTCGGCTTCTTCAAGGAACTGAGCTGAGTTCATGGGGAGCGAGCTCGCTCCCCTGATCGCAGTCGTCGGCAGCGACGGGTCGGGCAAGTCGACCCTGTCGGCCGACCTGCTCGTCCATATCCAGCAAACACGCGCCGCCGAGAGCGGCTATCTCGGCCTCGGCTCGGGCGAGCAGGGGCGGCGCATCGGGCGCTGGCCGCTCATCGGCCCACCGCTGCACCGCTTCCTCGACGGCATCGCCGACCGCTTGCGCGAACCCGGCGAGCCGATCCCCGGATATCTCGCGGCGCGCTATGCGCTGAACAAGTCGAAGAAGCGCCGCGCCAAGTTCGACGCGCTGCTCGAACAGCGCCGCGCGGGCAAGGTGATTGTCACCGACCGCTATCCGCAGGTCGAGGTCCCCGGCCTCCACGACGGCCCGATCCTCGCGGGCGTCGCGACGAGCCCGCGCCTCGCCGCGATGCAGGCCGAGGAACGCGCGCTTTATGCCGAGATGGCGGCGTACCGGCCGACGCTCGTGATCCGCCTGCACGTCGACGTCGACACGGTAATGCTGCGCAAACCCGACCACGACCGAGCGCTGATCACGCGCAAGGTCGAGACGGTGCCGCAACTCGCGTTCAACGGCGCCCCGATCGTCGATATCGACGCGACGATTCCTTATGCGGAGGAACTGGCAATCGCGGTTGCGGCGGTGGACAAGGCGCTGGCGGCCGCCTGAAACCCCCTTCCGTTCGTGTCGAGCGAAGTCGAGACACGTGAAGGCACGCACGAACTCGGCGTGTCTCGACTTCGCTCGACACGAACGGAAATGGAGGACGGCCCTCGAATTAGAGGGCGGCCCTGTCCGCCATAATCTTCTCGATCAGCTCGATATCGACCGGCTTGTCGGCATCGATGCACGCCTCGGGATCGCTCATCGGCACCACGGTCGCATTCAGCCCGAAACGCAGCCCCGCACGCGCCACCCCCTGCTGGATCGTGAACATGCGCAGCAGCGCCCCGATCAGCAGCCACGGCCCGAAGGCCGCGACGATCTTGAGCCCCTTCTTGCGGTCGCGCTCGATCCGCCCCCAGAAGTCGAGCAAAGGCAGCACGCGCCGACCGCGCAGCCGGAACATATTCGCCCCCGACCAACAGCCGCCGCGGAACTTCAGCCAGGTCCGCTTCGATTCGGGATAGCGCGCGAGCAGCACGTCGCGCTCGACCATCGCCACCGCCACGTCGCTCCCCTCGGCGCCATCGAGGAATTCGGCGATCATCGCGGGCGTCAGCAGCACATTATCCGCAGTCGTCACCAGCACGGGATCGTCGCCCGGCGGCAGCGCAGCCGCCAGCGAACTGCTGATCCCCTGCCCCGAATCCGAAAAATGCAGGTCGGCCAGCCCCGCGAGCCCCGGCTCGGCGGCGAGCTCGGTGCTGTTCTGCGCGAGGATGGTGATCGGCCCGACGCGCGGGCAGGCGCGCAGCGAGGTCACCACATGCACCAGCATCGGCCGCCCCGCGATCGGCAGCAGCGCCTTGGTCGACACATTGGTGCCGCTGAGCAAGGGGTCGGGGCCGGGCCGGCTGCCCGCCATCACGATCGCCGGTATCTTGATGGTCATTCCGCGGGCGCCACCCGCTTCGCGGTCGCGCCGCGCAGGAAGTCGGTCGCCTCGGCCAATATCGGCCCCTTGTAGGCGAGCGGCCCGGTCAGAGCCATGACGAGGTCGTTGTGGCTGAGCCCTTCGTACGTCCGCAGCTGCGCCTGCCCGCCGGCCTTCGCCATCGCCGCCGCCAGCCGCTCGCTGTTGCGTACCCGCACGACGGTGTCGGCGGTGCCATGCCCCAGCCACAACGGCGGCGCGTCGGCGCGCACGAAATGGATCGGCTGCGTCCGCTCGACCGGCCGGATATCCCCCATCGCGACGTCGGCGCGCCCGCCCTTTTCGAAAGGAAAGAAGTCATAGGGGCCCGCCAGCGCCGCGACGCCGCGGATCACTGACGTATCGCTCCCCGCCGCTTTCAGCCACTGCGGGTCGAGCGCGATCATAGCCGCATTATAGGCTCCCGCCGAATGGCCCGCGAGCGCGATACGCTCCGCATCGCCGCCATAATCGCCGATATGCTTCTCGGTCCACGCCACCGCCGCCGCGCTGTCCTCCAGGAAGTCGGGCCAATGCCCCTCGGGCACGATGCGGTAGTCGGGGATCACGACGATAAAGCCCTGCTTCGCGAACGCGCGCCCGGCAAAGCCATAATCGTCGCGCTGACCGCTGTACCAGCCTCCGCCATAGAGCCAGACGAGCACCGGCAGCCGGTCGCTCTTCTTCGTCCCGGTCGGCACCCAGATATTGAGCTTGCCCCGCGGCCCCGGACCATAGGGCTGCCCCGCGACCTGCAGCGTCGCACCATCGCCATTGCCGAGCAATCGGTCGCCGAGGTTGAGCGATTTCGCGCCGCCCGCGAGCACGAGCCGCGTGCCGCCGCCGAACAACAGGATCAGCAGCCCGATGAGTATCAGATATTTGATCAACCGCCGCTGTCCCTTGACTGGCTTGTCCATTGGTCCCGCCCTTCGCCTGCGCCCTACCGCGACGTGCACGCGCGAACAAGCGGGCAACGGCGCGACCTTTTTCGCGTTCGTGCGTAAGGGTGAGCATGACCAACAGCTATCGACGCCCGGCGCTCGTCTGCAACAGCCAGAGCGGCAGCTATGACGAAGCCGCGCAGGCGGCGATCGAAGAGGCATGCCGCGCGGCGGGAGCGCCCCTCGGCGCGACCTTCGTATTGCCCGATGCTTCGCTTCCCGATGCCAAGATGCTCCGTGCGCAGGATATCGACCTGCTGATGGTGTGGACCGGCGACGGCACGATCAACGCTGCCGCAGCGCAGGTCGAAGGATGGCCGGGCGCCGTCCTGCCGCTCCCGGGCGGCACGCTGAACCTGCTGTCCAAGCAGTTGCACGGCGACCGCACGGCGCCCGAAATCGTGGCCGACGCGCTGGACGGAAAGAGCCGGCGCAGCCGGATACCGATCATCCGTTCCGCGGCCGACCTCGCCTTCATCACCATCGTCGCGGGCCCCGCGACGCGCTGGGCAGAGGTTCGCGAAACGATGCGACAGGATGGCCTGATCGAGGCGAGCCGCGCCGCACCCGAGGCGCTCGACCGGATGATGAACGCGCCGGGCGTCCGGGTCGCGGGACATGAATCGATCTATTCGGCGGTGATCCTGACCCCGACCCGGCAGGGCATTCAGGCCGACGGCATACTGACCGATGGTACAGGCGATGTCTTGCGCCATGGTCTCGCCTGGCTCGGCGGCGATTTTCGCGACGGACCCAGCGAGCGGATCGCCACCGCCGAGACGATCATTCTGGAAAGCGAGGCGGTGATCAGCCTCGAATATGACGGTGAGCTGGCCGAAACACCGGCACCCGCACGCTTCGCACTGGGGACCAGCGCGGTCGATTTCCTCGCGACCGCATGACCCGCCTGTTCCACATCAGCGACCTGCATTTCGGGCTCGAGGACCGGACCGCGCTCGCCTGGTTTACCGACTGCGTGCGTCGCGAGCAGCCCGACGCGGTGCTGATCACCGGCGACCTCACGATGCGCGCGCGCTCCCATGAATTCGCCGCCGCCTGCGACTGGATCGAGCGGCTCGAGGTGCCGGTGACGGTCGAGGTCGGCAACCACGACCTCCCCTATTTCAACCCCTTCGCGCGCTTCTTCTGGCCCTATCGCCGCATTCGCCGCATCGAGCGGCTTGTCGAACGCGAACTCGAACTGGAGGGCGTCGCGGTCGTCCCGCTCAAGACCACCGCCCGCGCGCAGTGGCGGCTCGACTGGTCGAAGGGCTGGGTGACGCGCGCCGCGCTCGACAAGACAATGGCGGCGATCGACGCGCTGCCGCGCGGCACCACGGTCTTCGTCACCGCGCACCATCCGCTGGTCGAGGCGGGCACGCGCGGCCGCGCCCTCACCCGCGGCGGCGAGACCGCACTGCGCGCGCTCGCCTCGCGCGGCGTCGCGGCGGTGCTCACCGGCCATGTCCATGACGCCTTCGACTTGGTGAAGGACACAAAGGACGGCCCGATCCGGATGATCGGCGCGGGCACGCTGTCGCAGCGCATCCGCTCGACCCCGCCCAGCTTCAACGAATTGCGCATCGATGGCGCGACGATCGACGTGCGGGTGCGCAACCTCGAAAAAGTTCCGACCCCCGACATGCAGATCGACGCCATCCCGCCCGACGCCCTGCCCCCGCGCGCGCCGGGCGAACCCGTCGCGCCGGTCGGTGCGGTCCCGCCAGTCGACCCGCCGGTGCATTGAGGCGGTCGCGATCGGGCGACAATCGTCGGTTTGGGGGGTGGAAAGCGGACGTTCTTAATCCTCCCTGCGGCGAAGCCGTGGGGAGGGGGACCGCCCGAAGGGCGGTGGAGGGGGTCGAGCGTTGCAGGCCTTGGCCCAAGGCCGCGCCACCCCTCCACCATGCTTCGCATGGTCCCCCTCCCCATCGCTTCGCGACAGGGAGGATTAGGATGGCCGCTCCCTCCCGTCAGCGGACACCCCTTCCCATCCCCTAAACACCGCGATAGGTTGCAACGAAAAACGGGATGAGGACATACCATGCTGACCAGAGGCGACGATTATCCGCTGCACCAGACCAGCGAGCCGATCGCGTTCGCCGGCACCGACCGCAATTTCTACGACCGCTATTTCTTCAACGGCTACAGCCCAGACGGGTCGGTCTTATTCGCCGCGGCGATGGGTTTCTACCCCCAGCTCGGCATCGTCGACGCCAGCTTCTGCGTCATCCTCGACGGCGTGCAATATAATCTCCGCGCCAGCCGTCGCTCGGCGGGCGAAAGGCTGAACCTGTCGGTCGGGCCGATCATCCTCGACGTCGACATCCCGCTGCAGGTGCTGACGCTCCACATCTCGCCGAACGACGGCCCGCTCGAGGGCGAGCTGCGTTTCATGAACCGGCACTTCCCGATCGAGGAACCGCGCTTCATCCGCCGCAACGGCACGCGGCTGTTCATGGACTATACGCGCATGACGCAGAACGGCCGCTGGTCGGGCTGGCTGTCCGTCGGCGGCGAGAAGATCGAGCTCAGCGACGGCTGGAGCGGCACGCGCGACCGCAGCTGGGGCGTGCGCCCCGTCGGCGCGAGCGAACCGCAGCCGCCGCCCGAGGGCAATTTCAACCAGTTCTTCTGGCTGTGGACGCCGTGCAATTTTGGCGATCGTTCGCTCTTCTTCCACAGTAACGACGACGGCGCGGGCAGCCCGTGGAACCGCCGCGGCGTGATCGCCGGCGACAGCGAGACCAGCGAGGACGGCACCGAGCTGCATTTCGCCGATGCGAGCTACGCAATCCAATGGACGCCCGGAACACGCCGCATCGCGCGGATGACTGCCGAGCTGGGGCATGGCTGCGCGCTGACGCTCTCCCCGAGCGGCCCGGTCTTCGCGATGAGCGGGCTCGGCTATACGCACCCGCTGTGGGGCCACGGCCTCGACCATGGCCCCGAACTCGCGGTCGCGCACGATAGCCTGACCGAGGCCGAGCGCGGCTGGGGCAATCCGCTCGCGATGCACATCCAGGCGCTGGTCACCGCCGAACTCGTCGACGGCGGCACCACGCATCGCGGCATGGGGGTGCTCGAACAATTGTTCGTCGGCCCGCACGCGCCGACTGGGCTCGCCGGCCTGATGGACCCCGTATCTTGAGCTTCCCGACCGCGCCAGAGGCGATAAAGCCCGCGTGGCTCGCCGAAAAATTGGGACAAGCGCCAACCGCGCTTCGCGGCTTCACCGTGGGCAAGGTCGGCACCGGCCAGATGTGCGACAGCTATCGCCTGACGCTCGACTGGGCGGAAGGCACCGACGCGCCGGCGAGCGTCATCGCCAAATGCCCGAGCCACGACGAGGCGAGCCGCAACATCGCCAAGCTTACCGGCACCTATGTCAAGGAAGTCAACTGGTACCGCCATCTCGCGGCGGCGAGCAGCGTGCCCGCGCCGACCTGCTATTTCGAGGCGATCGCCGACGACGATGTCGAATTCCTGCTGATCCTTTCCGACCTTGCCCCCGCGACGCAGGGCGACCAACTTGCGGGGCGCGGCCTCGCCGGGCTCGTCCCGTGCATCGAGGCCGCGGCAAAGCTCCACGCCTTCATGTGGAACGACGCCCGGCTCGCGGACATGCCCTATATCGCGCGCGACAATGGCGACCTCATCCGCGCGATGTTCCCGCAACTCTACCTGGGCTTTCGCGAGCGCTATGCTCAGCGCCTGTCGCCCGAGATCCTCGACATCGGCGCGGGCATCGTCGAGCGGCTCGACGCCTATCTCGCGCGCGAACCCGCCGCGCGCTCGCTCGTCCACGGCGACCTTCGCATCGACAATATATTGTTCAGCCCCGCGGGCGACCGCTGCTGGCTCGTCGACTGGCAGACGCTGGGCCGCGGCAGCGGCGCAAACGACCTCGCCTATCTGATCGGCACGAGTATCGCCGACCCCTTCGAGCGCGCCGCCGCCGATCGCCCCGCCTTCGACCACTGGATCGCGGCGCTGAAGGCCGAGGGCGTCGATCCCGACGCCGACGCGCTCTGGACCGACTACCGCATCGGCGCGCTCAGCGGCTATTTCATGGCCGTCTTCGCCTCGATGAGCGTCGAGCGCACCGCGCGGGGCGACGAGATGTTCGCGGTGATGGCCGAACGCCCGGCCCGGCAGGCATTGGCGCTGGGGAGCCTGGATTTGCTCTGACGCGGAAAGTGCGCATTAGGCGGCCATTTACCATCCCGCCCTAAAGCGGGTCCATGGGCGATCCAGCGGACCTCGCAGCAATATTGTCGTCATGGGCACCCCCTGTGCTCACGCTCGTAGCGGCGCTGATCGCGCTCGCGCTGATGCTGCGCTTCGCGATCCCGCGGGACCGCAAAAGGCCGGTGCGCGGGAAGGTGCTGCTCCGCGCGCTGCTGCCCGCTCGCATCGTGCGCAGCGCATCGGGCCGCGCCGATATCGCCTGGTTCCTCTTCGGCGTGCTGTTCTCGGCGAGCGCATTGGGCTGGGCGCTCTGGTCGAGCGAATGGTTCGCGGGTCATATATTGCAGGGCCTTCATGCGTTGTTCGGATCGCCCGCGCCGATCGCGGTTCCAGCGTGGGTCGCCGGCACCGTCATGACGCTCGCGCTATTCGTGTCCTATGAATTCGCCTACTGGCTCAACCACAGCCTCAGCCACCGCGTCGGCTGGATGTGGGAATTCCACAAGGTGCATCACACCGCCGAATCGCTGACCCCGCTCACCAATTTCCGGGTCCATCCGATCGACACGATCCTGTTCTTCAACATGGCGGCGGCATCGGCGGGCATCGCCATGGCGCTGGTTCATTTCGCCTTCGGGCGCGTCGGCGGCGGTTTCCTGATCCACGGCACCAATGGCCTCACCTTCCTCGCCACGATCCTCTTCAGCTATCTTCAGCATTCGCATCTGTGGATCAGCCTGCCCGGCCGCGCCGGGCGCTGGCTGCTCAGCCCGGCGCACCACCAGATCCATCATTCGGTCGAGGAAAGGCACCACGACCGCAATTTCGGATCGACACTGGCGATCTTCGACCGGCTCTTCGGGACGCTGCACCTGCCGGCCGCGAAGCGCGAAAGGCTGCGCTTCGGCGTCGACGGCATCGCCTATGATCCGCACGGTCCGGCAGGCGCGCTGCTGATGCCCTTCGCCGACGCAGCGCGCCGGATCGCGCAGGACCTCGATACCGCGAAAAGGGGCGGCGCGTCGCCTGACCGTCCGCTGCAGTCGCTTCGCGAGAACGCCTAGCTCGCTGCCGCAATCCCGACGAAAGCCGCCAGCCCGACCGCCGATCCGATCATGGCGCCGCGACGCATGGCCGGGACCTTCAGCGCGACGATCAGCCCCGAGGTGACAAGGAAGAACAAGCCAAGCGCGACGACCACCGCATAGATTTTGAACGGCGTGCCGCCCTTCGCCTTGTGCAGCTGGACGAAGAAGCGGTGCCAACCGGTGTCCTTGACGACCAGCTTCGCGGTGCCGGCAGCCTCGCCGGGCTCAAGCGTCACGTCCCGGTTCGATCCGGTCCAGTCGATCTGGAAGCTGTCGCCCGCGGACTTGACCGACGCCGTACCCGTCGGCGGGGCCAAGTTGCGCGCCGCCAGCTCCCTGACGACCAGCGCCTGCATCGCCGCCTTGTCCTCGGTCAGCGGCGCCGACAGCGTCACTGGATAGTCGGTCGTGACATAGTCGCCCTTCGCGCCCCAGGTGTAGAGCGCGCCGGTCAGCAGATAGAGGAGGATCGCCGGAAACAGGAAAGCGGCGACCAGCATGTGCCAGCGGATCAGAAGACGGTGCATGAAAACTCCCGGATGAACGACGTCGAACGGCCGCCTTTAATCAGTCCGGCTGCGGCACTTGCAACAGGATAATATGGGGTCCGGCGCTGCCGCTATCCCAGCCGTGCGGGATTCAGCAGCGCGCAGCGAAGGTCGAACACCATGGCCGCAATCCAGGACTCAACGCGCGCGCCCGCAATGCGCCCAGCAAAAAGGGCGGCCCGTTGCCGGACCGCCCTTCCTGTTTCCGCCCGTCGGCGGAAAAGCTCTTAGCGCTTCGAGAACTGGAAGCTGCGGCGGGCCTTGGCCTTGCCGTACTTCTTACGCTCGACCGCGCGGCTGTCGCGGGTCAGGAAGCCGGCCGCCTTGACCGGGCTGCGCAGCGCCGGTTCGAAGCGGGTCAGCGCCTGCGCGATGCCGTGCAGCACGGCGCCCGCCTGGCCCGACAGGCCGCCACCCTTGACGGTCGCGACGACGTCATACTGGCCGGTGCGCTCGGTCAGGCCGAAGGGCTGGTTGATGACGAGACGCAGCGTCGGACGCGCGAAATAGACTTCCTGATCGCGGCCGTTGACGGTGATCTTGCCCGTGCCGGGCTTGACCCACACGCGGGCGACGGCGTCCTTGCGGCGGCCGGTCGCATAGGCGCGGCCCTGCGCGTCGACCTTCTTCTCGCGAAGCGGCATCGTGCTCGTCGGCGTAGCGACGGTGCCTTCAACGGCGCCGCCGAGATCCTTGAGATCGGTCATGGTCTGTTCGTCGGCCATTATGCACCCACCTTGTTCTTGCGGTTCATCGACGCGACGTCGATCACTTCGGGGTTCTGTCCGGCATGCGGATGTTCGGTGCCGGCGAAGATGCGCAGGTTGCGCATCTGCTGGCGGCCGAGCGGGCCGCGCGGGATCATACGTTCGATCGCCTTTTCGAGCACGCGCTCGGGGAAACGGCCTTCGAGGATCTTCGCGGGGCTGGTTTCCTTGATGCCGCCGGCATAACCGGTGTGCTTGTAGTAACGCTTGTCCTGCAGCTTCTTGCCGGTGAACGCCACCTTCTCGGCGTTGATGACGATGACATTGTCACCGCAATCGACGTGCGGGGTGAACGACGGCTTGTGCTTGCCGCGCAGGATATTGGCGATGATCGATGCAACGCGGCCCACAACGAGACCCTCGGCGTCGATCAGCACCCATTTCTTTTCGACCGTGCCGGCATTGGCCGAAGCGGTCGCCTTGGTCAGCGCCTTCATCATGGCGACCTCCTTGAGACATGGGGAGCGGCAGGAGCCGCCCGAAACAAACCGCGCCGCAAGGTCCGGATGGACGCCGCGGCGCTTCGAAGCGGGCCAATGACGATTTGGAGTCGGAAAGTCAAGCAAGGAGCGGCTTTGCTGACGGGTAAAATAATACCTCTAGCCGGGACCGGCACCAGGATCGCCCGGCGTAAGGGCGCGAATCCGCTCCTCGACCAGCGTCCGCGCGTCCGTGCCGGACTCGCGCATCCAGCTCTGCCGCCGCTCGGTCAGCACAAGGCCCGTCGCCGTATCGACGGTCCAGAGCGTGTCGATGTCGAGCGCGCCCGACGCCAGTTCGGCGCGCTCGGTCTTGGCCACGGTGCGATGGCCCCCTTCCCGCCGGATATCGACATCGTCACCCGCCACCGCCGGAATCGATGCGTTCGCCGGCGCGACCAGCGCGCGGATGTCGGCGGTGAGCAACTTGTCGCGCTCGGCCTCGGGCAGCGCGGCGAGCAGCGCCGCGATCTGCTGCGCCTCGGGCGTCGTCGCCGCCGCGGCGATCTCCTGCGTCCGCTGCCCGACACGCGCCCAGAGCTGCGCCGGATCGGCGAGCGCGATGCTCCGCCCGCCAGCATCGACGAGGTAGGAGATTGTCTCGCCGACCAGCGGCTGGAACAGCGCCGTCAGCTTGCCCACCAGTTCGGGCCGCGCATCGGATTCGATCCGCCGCAGCACCGTGTCGAGCCGGTAGCCGCGCCCCGCGCCCTGCCATTGCACTGCATAGACGAGCGCGAAGCTGATCAGCGTACCGCTGCGGCTCACCCGGCGGGTGGTGACGCGATAGGTCATCGGCTGGGCGATCGGCGGCGCGAAGGCCTGCGCGGCCGCGGCCTCCCGCACCGGCTGCGCCAGCGAAGCTTCGGGCGCGAGGAGCAGCAGCGCGAGCGCGCCGCTCCACAGGCCGCGTCTCGTCATGCGGGAGGGCGGCCCAGCCGGTGCAGCGCCGCCGCGGCGGTCGCGACGAGGACCGCGCCCACCACCTGATGCAGCACCGCGATCCACAGGGACACGCCGCTGAGCACGGTCGCGATGCCGAGCGTCATCTGCGCCGCGACCACGAACAGAAGCAGCCCTGCCTCGCGCTTCGCCCCGCGCCGCGCGAGAATGTGCGCGAGCCAGAGCAGCGCGAGCGCCGCCGCCCACGACCACCAGCGATGGAGAAAGTGGAGCAGAAAGGGGTCGTTGGTGATCGCCATCCACGCGCCGCCGCTCCAGTCGATCCCCTCGGGCACCAGATGGTCGTTCATCATCGGCCAGGTGCTCGCGACCTGCCCCGCGTTGAGCCCCGCGACCCACGCGCCGAGCAGCAACTGGACAAACAGGATCGCGACCACCGCGAGCGAAAAGCCGGTCAGCCGCGCGGGTCTCGCTGCAGGATCGCGCGCCAGCGCCGACAGGTCGCGCGCGGTCCAGACGAGCCCCGCGAGCAGGAACAGCGCGGTGAGCAGATGCGTCGCGAGCCTGTAGTGGCTGACGTCGGTACGATATTCGAGCCCCGAGGCGACCATCCACCAGCCGATCGCGCCCTGCAGCCCGACGAGCGAGGTCAGCGCGAAGAGCCGCCAGCCATAGCCAGCCGGGATGGCGCGCCGGAACGCGAACCAGGCGAGCGGGATCAGCATCGCAGCGCCGACGAGGCGCCCGAGAATGCGGTGCAGCCATTCCCAGAAGAAGATCGCCTTGAACGCGTCCAGCGACATCCCCTTGTTGATCTCCTTATATTCGGGGATTTGTTTGTATTTCTCGAACTCCTGGACCCAGTCGGCCTCGTTGGTCGGCGGCACCACCCCCGACACCGGCCGCCATTCGGTGATCGACAGCCCCGATTCGGTGAGGCGCGTGATGCCCCCGACGCCGACGACGACGATCACGAGCAAAGCGACGAGCCAGAGCCAGCGCGCGAGCGCCGCGGGACGGGAACGGGAGGAGGAATCCGACATGGCCGCCCTATCGGCGCTGGCCCGGCGATAGGCAAGGGGGATGGGGCGATTGGAATGGCGGTTTTGGGGTGGAAACAAGACGATCCTCCCCACTTGGGGAGGTGGCAGCGCGAAGCGCTGACGGAGGGGGCTTTCGTCCTCAAGCGGCGCGTCAGGCCGGTAGCCCCCTCCACCACGCCCTTCGGGCGCGGTTCCCCTCCCCGCAGGGCGGGGAGGATTACGATGACCGCTACCGCCCGAGGCCCGCCGCGACCGCCGATTTGCAAACCACGCAATCCGCCTCGATAAGAGACGCCATGCGCCCCCGGCTCCCCCTGCTCCTGTTAGCCGCCGCCGTGCTCGCCCCGGCCAGCGCCGCTGCAGCCGATCCCGCCGAAATCGCGCATCAGGAAGCGCGCCTCGCCGCCATCGGCTGGCGGCTGACCAGCGGCGGCGCGCGCTGGTGCCCGGAACTCGCGCCGCAGCCCGGCTGGATCCTCGGCGACGCGCGGCGGTTCGACACGCGCGAGCGCGCGGCGGTGCAGCTTGCTTATGGCGCAAGTGGCGACGGCCCGTTCGTTGCGGCGGTCGCGTCGGGTTCGCCCGCCGATCGCGCGGCGCTGGCCCGCGGCACCGCGATCGCCGCCATCGACGGCCAGCCCGTCCCGACGCTTGGCGACGGACCAACCATGCGGATCGACGCGGTGCAGGTGATGCTCGCCGCGCGCGAACCCGCCGCCGCCCTGACCGTTACCGACGATGGCGGTCGGCGATACCAAATCGGCGCATCCCCCGGCTGTGCGAGCGGCTTCCGGGTCGAACGCAGCGGGAAACAGGCGGCCGCCAATGGCAAGCTGGTGCGCGTGACCCTCCGCCTCGCGGCATCGGTCGCGGCCGACGACGAACTCGCCGCGGTCGCCGCGCACGAGCTGGCGCACAATATCCTGCGACACCCCCAACAGCTCGCCGCGAGCCGATCCGTCGACCGCGTTCGCGCGACCGAGATCGAGGCCGACCGGCTATCGGTCTGGCTGCTCGCCGATGCGGGCTACGACCCGCGCGCTGCGATCCGTTTCTGGCAGCGGCACAAGAAGCCGTTGATCCGCGCCGCCACGCACCCGCCGCGCCGCGAGCGGATCGCCGCGATCGAGGCCGAAATCGCTGCGATGACAAGCGCGCGCGCGGCCGACCCCGCCGCACGCCCGCCGCTCGTCGCGGCGCTCGCACCCTTGGAATAGGCGCGCGGCTTCCTATTTTGAGCGCAATCCCCCCTTCCCCCAGCAAGGACCGATCCATGACCCAGGAAACCGCCATTTTTGCCGGAGGCTGCTTCTGGTGCACCGAAGCGGTGTTCCAGTCGCTCGCCGGCGTCGACACGGTCGAAAGCGGCTATATCGGCGGCAGCGTCGCCAACCCCACCTACAAGCAGGTGTGCGGCGGGGACACCGGGCATGCCGAGGCGATCCGGATTACGTTCGACCCTGCGGTCATTTCCTATGACGACCTGCTCGACGTCCATTTCGCGACGCACGATCCGACGACGCTCAACCGCCAGGGCAACGACATCGGCACCCAATACCGCAGCGCGCTCTTCCCGCTCGACGCCGCGCAGGGCGATGCCGCCCGCGCGGGCATCGAACGCGCGCAGGCCGACCAGTCGGCGCCGATCGTCACCACGATCGAGCCGCCCGCGACCTGGTATCCCGCCGAGGATTATCACCAGTCCTATTGGGAGGGCGAAGGCCAGCGCAATCCCTATTGCATGGCGGTGATCCCGCCCAAGCTCGCCAAGCTGCGAAAGGGATTCGCCGAGCGGCTGCGCGGATAGGGCCGGTCGCGGACTAATATAGATCAGGATTTGAGCAATATCCTTACCCAAATCGGGTGCTTGGCGTAGCGCTATTGCGAAATGGCGGCGTGACGTCACTTCTCGTTGACTTGCCCGCGGTTTAGGCTAGCGGACGCCGCCAACTTGGGGCAGCGTGCCCAAGTGCGGTGGGGGTCGCGAACGGGGTGCTGGCATCATTGGTCCTGATCGGCGCGCTGTTGTCGTCGCCGCAGATGTCGGTGCAGGCGGCCAGTCAGACGATCGTCGACGATGGCGTCGATGGGCTAACCCGCGCGGTCGATCGCATGCTCGGCGGCATCGTCAGCTACGTTCGCTGGCCCGGTGCCGAGCAGCGCAGCCGCACCCTCTGCCTGGTTGGTGCACCGCGGCTGACCGACCGCATCGCCCCCGGCGTGCCCGGCAACGGCCCTGCGATTGCGGTGCGGCGGATGACCGCGGCGGCGGTGACCGGCGGCAGCGACTGCGACATCCTCTTCCTCGGCCGCATGCCCGCCGACGACCGCCAGCGCCTGATCGGCTGGGTGCGCGGGCGCGCGGTGCTGACGATCAGCGACGACGATCCGGCGTGCCTCCATGGCGCGATGTTCTGCCTGGCGCGCAAGGCCGAGGGCTTGAGCTTCTCGGTCAATCTCGACGCGATCGGGCGTGGACCGCTGCGCGTCGATCCGCGCGTGCTGAAAATCGGCCAGAGCGACGGAGGCGCGGCATGAGCGCCAGGACGCCCCCGCGCACGACGTTGCAGAAGCTGCTGTCGCGCTTCCATTTCGGCATTACCCTCTTCGCCGTCGCGCTGTCGGGCCTCACGATCCTGCTCGCGGGCGTCACCGCGATGCGGGGCTATGCCGACCGCAATATCGAGCTCGCGGCACAGCTCGGCGCCTATGGCGTCGAACCCGCGCTGGTGTTCAACGACGCGTCGGCGGCGCGCGAGGGGCTTGCGCCGCTGATGCGCATTCCGGGCATCGCCAAGCTGCGCGTCCTCGACGACCGCGGCCAGCCGCTCACCGAATGGGCCTCGCCGAACCCCGATCCCGCGCCGCTGCTGACCCGCGCCTTCTTCCCCAAGCCCTATGCGGTCACCATCCGCCGCAACGGGTCGGCGATCGGTACGATCCAGGTCTGGGGCGATAGCTCGACCTTGATCGACTATGTGCGGATCGGGCTGCTCGCCGGGCTGGCCTGCCTGATCGTCACCGCGCTCGGCGCGATCGTCATGGCGCGGCGCTTCGAATATGAGCTGGTCAAGCCATTGAACGCCATCGCCACCGTGGCGCACGACGTCCGCCTGCACCGCCGCTTCGAAAAACGCGTCCAGCCGCTCGGCATCGCCGAACTCGACCGGCTGGGCGGCGACATCAACGCTTTGCTCGACGAACTCCAGGGCTGGCAGGGATCGATGGAAAGCGAAAGGGCGATGCTCGCGCACCGCGCCTCGCACGATGCGCTGACCGCGCTGCCCAACCGCGCGGCCTTCGACGAACAGCTGGCGCTGCGCCTCGCCGCGGCGCGGCAGCGCGGCGGACGTTTCGTCCTGCTCTTCATCGACGCCGACAATTTCAAGGAAGCCAATGACGCGTTTGGGCATGCCGCGGGCGACGCCGTGCTCGTCGCGCTGTCGAGCCGGATTCGCGAGACGCTGCGCAGCGGCGATTTTGCGGCGCGTATCGGCGGCGACGAGTTCGTCGTGCTCGTCGACCCGCTCGACCCTGCGGTCGAACCGCAGGCGATCGCCGACCGGCTGCGCGCGAGCATCGCCCAGCCTCTCGCGCTGCCGGGCGGCGAACTTTATCGCCCCACGGCCAGCATCGGCTTCGCGGTCTTCCCTTTCCAGGCCGACGGGGCCGCCGAGCTGCTCACCGCCGCCGACGCCGCGATGTACGCCGACAAATTGTCCAACCGGACGCGTAGCTGACGAAAGCCGAAGCGATGACCGCCACATTCAAGACCTTCTTCACCCTCGCCGCCGCCGCGCTGCTCACGGCGTGCCAGAGCCTCCCGGCGCCCAAGGGGTTCAGCCCCGAACAGGTCGCGATGCTCCAATCGCAAGGGTTTGTCGAAACAGAAGGCGGCTGGCAGCTGACGCTCTCGGAACGCCTACTGTTCGCGACCGACGACGCCAATCTGAAGCCCGAACAGATCGACGCGATTTCCGCGGTCGCGCGCGGCCTCGCCAGCGTCGGCATTGTCTCGGCGCGCGTCGAGGGGCACACCGATTCGACGGGCACCAGCGCCTATAACCGCAAGCTGTCGCAGGCGCGCGCCGATGTCGTCGCGGGTGCGATGCGCAGCAACGGCATGGCGCTGGCCCCCGACCAGGTGATCGGTCGCGGCGAGACGCTGCCGCTGTCGAGTAACGCCACGCCCGAGGGGCGGCAGGACAACCGCCGCGTCGTCGTGATCGTCGCGCCGCAATAGCGCGGCTTTTCTTGGCTCTCGTTCGCCGCTAAGCCCGCGCGCATGAAACCCATCCGCAAAGCCGTCTTCCCCGTCGCTGGCCTCGGCACCCGCTTCCTCCCCGCGACCAAGGCGATCCCCAAGGAGATGCTGCCGGTCGTCGACCGCCCGTTGATCCAGTACGCGGTCGACGAGGCGCGCGAGGCAGGGATCGAACAGATGATCTTCGTCACCGGGCGCGGCAAGAGCGCCATCGAGGACCATTTCGACATCGCTTTCGAGCTCGAAAAGACGATGTCCGAGCGCGGCAAGGATTTGTCGGTGCTCGAACCGACGCGCCTCGGCCCCGGCAATTGCGCCTATGTCCGCCAGCAGGAGCCGCTCGGCCTCGGCCACGCGATCTGGTGCGCGCGCGACATCGTCGGCGACGAGCCCTTTGCGATCTTCCTGCCCGACGAGTTCATGCACGGCAGCCCCGGCTGCATGAAGCAGATGGTCGACGCGTACCACAAGGTCGGCGGCAACCTGATCTCGGTGCTCGAAGTGCCGCACGAACAGGTGTCATCCTATGGCGTGATCACCCCCGGCGCGCAGGACGGCGCGCTCACCGAAGTGCGCGGCCTCGTCGAAAAGCCGAAGGTCGAGGACGCACCCTCGAACCTGATCGTGTCGGGGCGCTACATCCTCCAGCCCGAGGTCATGCGCGTGCTCCAGCGGCAGGAAAAGGGCGCGGGCGGCGAAATCCAGCTCACCGACGCGATGGCGGAGATGATCGGCAGCCAAGCGTTCCACGCGGTCACCTTCGACGGCGCGCGCTACGACTGCGGCTCGAAGGCGGGCTATATCCAGGCCAACCTCGCGGTCGCGCTCGAACGCCCCGACATGGCGGACGAGGTCCGCGCCTTCGCGCTCGACCTGCTCAAATAGGAACCGGCGGGCGCCGAAGCCCCCGCCGGCCCCGCGTCAATTGCCCTCGATATTGGGCTTGGGAAAAGCGTCGGCGCCGACCGTGCGATAGAGCCAGCCGCCCACGAGCCCGCCGACCAGCGGCGCGAGCCAGAACAGCCACAATTGCTGCAGCGCGAGCCCGCCGACGACGAGCGCCGGCCCAGTGCTGCGCGCGGGGTTGACCGAGGTGTTGGTCACCGGGATCGAGATGAGGTGGATCAGCGTGAGCGCGAGCCCGATCGCGAGCGGCGCGAAACCCGCGGGCGCGCGGCCGTCGGTCGAGCCCATGATGATCCACAGGAAGAAGGCGGTGAGCAGGATCTCGATGATCAGCGCCGAGGTGAGGTCGTAGCCGCCCGGCGAGCCGCCGCCCGCGCCATAGCCGTTCGCCGCGAGCCCGTTGGTCGCGAGGTCGAAGGCGGTGCTGCCCGCCGCGACATGCCACAGCAGGAAGGCCGCGACGATCGCGCCGAGCACCTGCGCGACGACATAGAGCGGGATGTCGCGCGCGTCGAAGCGCCCGCCGGCCCACAGCCCCACGGTCACCGCCGGATTGAGGTGGCAGCCCGAAATATGGCCGATCGCATAGGCCATGGTGACCACCGTGAGCCCAAAGGCGAGCGACACGCCGAGCAGCCCGATCCCGACCTCGGGAAACGCCGCCGCGAGCACGGCGCTGCCGCAGCCGCCGAACACGAGCCAGAAAGTGCCGATGAACTCGGCGAGCCCCTTTTGCATATTCGTCATATGACCCTCCTCCCCGCCGGCGGCCATCGCGCCGCTGGCGCGGGGCGAGACTATCAGAGTCGCGCGGAGCGGCAAGCCCATGGGACCCGAGCACGAATCACGCCGCGGCGACCGCCTCGACGAAGTGCCGCGCGCGCTGGTTCATCGATTGCGCGGCGCGCGTCAGCCCCGCGGAAAGCCGGCCGAGCGACTGCGCGTCCTCACCGACCGCGCTCGCCCCCCGGCCGATGTGCTGGACGCGCGTGTCGATCTCGCGCCCCGCGGCGACCGCCTGCTCGACATAGGTCGCGATCAGCAGCGTCGTCGCGCTCTGCCCGTCGACCGCCTGGTCGACCGCGTCGGAAAAGCCGTTGTTGGCGACGATCGCCCTCTCCACCTCGTCGAACCCCTCGTTGACCTGCCCCACGATGTCCCGGATGCGGTCGATATGCTGCGCGATGTCGCCCGCGGCGGCGCGCGTCTGCTTCGCCAGCGCCTTGACCTCGGTCGCGACCACCGCGAAGCCGCGCCCGGCGTCGCCCGCATGCGCCGCCTCGATCCCGGCGTTCAGCGCGAGCATGTTGGTGCGGCTCGCCATGTCGATGATCAGCGCCAGCATCTGCTCGATCGACTGGCTGGCGGTCTTGAGCGCCGCGGCGCGTTCGCTCGCGGCTTTGACCTTGCGGTGGGCGTCGCTGCGCACCGCGCGCGCTTGGGTGCCGTCGTCGACGATCCGCCGCATCGCCGCCGCCAGCGCATGGCCGCGATCGCCGAGTTCGCCGAGCCCGGCCAGCGTCTGCGCCGTCGCGCCCGCGACCGACACCGCGTCGCGGCCGGTGTGCTGCGCGCGCTCGGCGAGGTCGCCGGCGACGCGCTCGACCTGCCGCGCGGTATCCGACAGCGCCGCGGTCAGCCCCGCGATATCCTCGTGGAACCGGTCGCCCGCCTCGTCGACCCGCGCCGCGCGGGCGCTGCGCTCCTGCGCCAGCTCGACCTCGCGCAGCATCGCGAGCTTGGCGAGCTGACCGCTGTCGAGCGTTTCGACGAAGCGCCCCTCGCGGACGAGCACCAGCCCTTCGGCGCCCGCCGCGCGCGACACGATCGCCAGCAGCGCCGCGGTCGTCTCGCCGATATCGGCGATCAGGCACGGCTCGACCATGCTCGCAATCGAGCCGCCGATCGTCGGATTCTGCATCAGCGAGAACCAATAGGGGCAGAAGAGCAATTCGCGAACCTTCTGCTCGCGGACGATCCCGACCGGCCGCCGATCGGCGTCGAGCACCGCCAGGATGCGCAGATGCGGCTGGTGGCGGAACAGGTCGATCATCTCCGACAGATGAGCATCGGTGCGGACCGCGGCCGAATGTCCGGCGGTGGGGGCAAGGGCGAGATCGGCGGTGGTCATGGCTCTCTTCGGCTTGGTGGGGCGGGCCAGCACGACCTAGAGCGCGATGGTAAATAGCAATTTAACCATTTGTTTCAGTGATATGACATGGTGGCCGATGCACGGCGCAGGTTACCGCAACCTCCTGTTCAGCCGCGCCGCGATATGCGAAGAAAACCGCCCGGGTCGAAAGGAAAAACCATGCGCGCGATACTCCTCGTTTTGCTGGCGGTGCCGCTGCTTGGCGGCTGCGTGAGCGCGGTGAAGACCGTCGTTACTGCGCCCGTGAAGGCGGTGGGCAAGGTCGCCGACTGGTCGACGACCAGCCAGGACGAAGCCGACCGCAACCGCGGTCGCCAGCTGCGCGAACGCGAGGAAAAGCTCGGCAAGCTGTCGCGCCAGCGCGACAAGGCGGCCGAGAAATGCCAGGGCGGCAACGAGGAACAGTGCCAGCGGGCCGAAGTGCTCGAGCATGAAATCGAAGCGGAGATGGCGGTGCCTTACTAGAGATCCTTCCCATCGCGAAGCGTTGGGGAGGGGGACCGCCGCCGCAGGCGGTGGTGGAGGGGTTTAGACGGTAGTGATATTACCCCTCCGTCAGCGCTCCGCGCTGCCACCTCCCCATGGCTGCGCCAAGGGGAGGATCTGATTCACCGCACCCGCCGCCCGGTCCACACGACGCGGCCCACCAGCTGCACCGCATTCATCGGCAGATCGTCCCAGCTGCGGTATTGCGCATTGTCGCTGATCACCGAGATCCGCCCCGGCCCCGGCGCGCGTGCGACGCGCTTCACCATCAGCGCGTCGTCCATGCGCAGCACATAGATGCCGTCGCGCAGCCGCGTCGCGGCATCGCCGCCGTCGACCAATATATCGTCGCCGTCGTTCAGCGTCGGCGCCATCGAATCGCCTTCGACGCGGATGATGCTGAGCGCGCGCGCGTCGGCACCGAGCTCGCGCAGCCATTTGGGATCGAAGGCGACCGCGCCCTCGACCGGCTCGCCGTCGATCGTCCGCCCCGCGCCCGCCGAGGCGCCGATCGCGAGCTTGGGCACCAACACCATCGCCGATCCGCCCGGCCGCGCCGGCGCGGCGACGCGCTGCACCGGCCCGCCCAGCATCGCCTCGGGCACCCCCAGATAGGCGGCGATGCGCGCGCGATCCTCTTCGGCCAGGCGCCGTGGCGAGCCGCGCTTGATATATTGCTGGATATAGGCGGGGTTGCGCCCGATGCGCGCGGACAGCTGCGCGTAATCGACCCCCCGCTCGGTGAGCAGCCGGTCGAGCGCGGCGCGCGGATCATCACCAAAATCTGCCACGGGTCGATCCTTCCTATTTCATATCTAGCAATAGGATTTGTCCTAGACAAGTAGGAAAATGATCCTCAAATAGGAAATATCCTATCGGGCGAGTCGCCCGGCAGCCGGAGCGATCAGGGAGGATTTATGAAACAGACGCTGTTGCAACGGATCGAGGCCTTTCTCGTCGAATCGGCGATCCCGCAGAGCGTCTTCGGGCGCGAGGCGGTGCGCGACCCGCGGCTCGTCGCCGACCTGCGCGAGGGGCGCATCGCCGGGCTTCGTATCATCTGTCGTGTGGAACATTTCATGAACAAATGGCGTGCCGATTATCGTGCAGGCCGCGTCGGGCCGCGCGGCGACCGGCGCAAGCATAGCGTCCGCGCGGGAGAGCAGGCATGATGCGCTGGTCCCCCGCCGCCCCGCCGCGCCCCGGTTGTCCGCACGGGCGCCTGCGCCGCCTGCTCGCGCGCGAACTGCCGCACGGCGTGCTGCTGGAACCGTCGACGCTGCGTCCCTGGGCCAGCGCCAACTTCGTGGGCGCGCGCCACCTATATCCCTGTGCTGTCGCGGACGACGATGCCGCGGCGCTGCGCCCGCTGCTGCAGGCGCGGCTCGAGACGATCGAATGGCGATTGCCGGGGCATATCGTGGCCGACCTCGTCGTCGAGGCGGCGGCCGAGGGCGGGCTCCGGATCGAAGTGCTGACGGTCGAGGATTAACCCACCGCGCGGTGCGTCATGCGCTGCAGCGTGCTCAGCGCCGCTTCGAGCGCGAAGTCGATCGCGGGCTCGCTGTCCTCGTTCGCGGGAACCGCGGTCGGCAGCATCGCGGTCGCGGGGGCCGCGGCAGCCGCGCGGCGGCGCTGCGCGAGCCCCGCCTCGAACCGCGCGACCATCGCGCCGAGGCTGTTGTCGGCCGGATCGGGCATGGCCGGCCCCGACAGTTCGGCAGGCTGGAGCCACGGCGCTTCGGCGCTGCCTTCCTCATAATCGACCGGCGCCAGGTCTGCGAGCACCAGCTCGTCGGCTTCCTCTTCAGCTACCGCCATGTCCATTTCAGCCAGGTCGAGTTCGTCGCCGACGTCGACCGTCGCCGGCGCCACCAGCGGGCCCAGCCCGCCTTCAGGCAGGTCGCGGCCCGCGCGGATCGGCGGGCGCGGCGCATCGTCGGGATGCGCATCGGCGCGGCGGCGCGGCAGCGCGGCTTCGGTATCGGCCTGCTTCTTGGCGCGCGCGGCGACGCGGCGGTTCATCGCGCCATTGCCCTTCACGACGGGCTTGGCGAGCACGAGCGCGATCAGCCCGGCAAGCAGCGCGGCGATCGCCGTCATGCCGACCGCCAGCGCGAGCCGCCCGCCATTGCCGACCGGCGGCACGAACAGGTCCGACAGGCGGTCGAGATAGAGGTTCCAGCTGATCGCGGCGACCCAGGCGAGCGGCATCACCGCGGCGAAGAGGAAGGTCAGCGCCGCAGCGCCGATCACGGCCGGCATTGCAGGACGCAGCCCGCGCCACAGCGCCGCAGCGACATTCCGTACCGATTTTTCGCGTGTCTCGTCCATATCGTCCAAACCTGTCGCGTCAGGCGGCGAGCGACCCTGGGTCGCTGCCGAGCAGCCGCTGGTAAACCGGTTCGTAACGTAAAATGTTTGACGACCAGTTACGATGTTTTTCGACGAAAATACGTGCAGTGCGGCGACGTTCGCTCCACATTTCGCGTTCCGCCAGCAATTTCGCGAGCGCAGCCGCCGTCGCCGCGGGGTCGTCGGGCGTAAACAAAGTGCCGGTGACCCCGTCCTCGATCAGCTCGCGGTGGCCGCCGACATCCGACGCCGCGACCAGCTTGCCCTGCGCCATCGCCTCGAGCGGCTTCAAGGGCGTGACCAGATCGGTGAGCCGCATCTTCTTGCGCGGATAGGCGAGGATATCGATCAGCGAATAATAACGCTCGACCTGGCTATGCGGCACGCGGCCGACGAAATGGATGCGGTCCGCGACCGGCGAGGCCACGGCCTGTGCCTTGAGCGCCGCCTCCATCGGCCCACCGCCGACGAGCAGCAACTGGGCCATAGGCTGCGCCGCAACGAGCGCGGGCATCGCGGCGATCAGGTCGTCGATGCCCTCATAATCATAATAGCTGCCGATGAAGCCGATCACCGCATCGTCCGTACCCAACCCCAGCTCGGCCGCGAGCGCGGCGTCGCGCGGCGGCGGATCGCCGAACAGCTCGAGGTCGACGCCGTTGGGCGACACGACGATCTTGGCGGGATCGACCCCGCGCGCGATCAGGTCGCCGCGCAGCCCTTCGCAGATCACCGCAACGGCGTCGGCCGACTTGACCGCATGGGTTTCCAGCTGGCGCGTCAGGAAGTATTTGGCGCTCCCCTCGCGCCCCGTGCCGTTGCCGACCGCGGCATCTTCCCAGAAGGCACGGATCTCGTACAGCACCGGAATGCCCAGCCTTTTGCCGACGCGCAGCGCCGCCATCGCGTCGAGCACCGGCGAATGCGCGTGCAGCAGGTCGGGCTGCCAGTCCTTCACCAGCGCCTCGATCCGCGCCGCGAGCGCGCCGATCTCGCGCCACTCGCGGATCGGTGAGCGCGCGGGGGCGATGGGTGGGGTGCGGTAGAAGGTCAGCCCGTCGACGGTCTCGCCGTCGGGCCCTGCTTCGGGGTGGCGCACCCCGGTGACGCCCGCGACCTGCCAGCCCTTCACGACCTGCGCCTTCATCAGCGCGCGGGTGCGGAAGGTATAACCGCTGTGCGCGGGCAGGCTGTGGTCGAGGACGTGGAGAATGCGGGTCATGACCTGTGTTCATATGGCACACAAGCCTTAACGCGCCGTCAACCCCGATGGCGTAAGCCCCGACCAATGGTCGACAATTTCTCCATCGGGCTGACGCACGTGCTGCTGGCGATCGCCCTGTGGCGCCTCTTGTACCGCGACGACCTCGACCGCGAGGTCAGCCCGCGCATGCTATGGCAGCGGCGCCAGGAGGAAGCGGCCAAAAAGGAACGGGGCGATGCGTGACATCGCCTTCGTCGCCTTTCTCTTCGCCTTCATCGGGGTCGGCTTTCGCAAGCCGTTCCTGTTTGTGCTCTGCTTCTGCTACATCGACATCGTCGCGCCGCAGCGGCTCTCCTACTTCCTGATCAACTCGATCCCGATCTCGCTGATCGTCTTCGGACTGGCGATCGTCGGCTGGCTCGCGGTCGACGACAAGCGCGATACGCGGTGGTCGAGCCGACAATTCCTGCTCGTCGCGCTCTTGCTCTATTGCTGGATGACGACGGTCAACGCCGATTTCCCGGTCGAGGCGGCGGACAAATGGAGCTGGGTATGGAAAGCGCTCGTCTGGGCGATCTTCCTGCCGCTGACCTTGCGCACCAAGCTCCGCATCGAGGCGCTGATCGTCACGATGCTGCTCTCGGCCGCGGCGATCGCGATCGCGGGCGGGATCAAGACCGCGGCGGGCGGCGGCGGCTATGGCACGCTCCAGCTGCTGCTCAACGAAAATTACGGTCTCTACGAAGGCTCGATCATGTCGGCGGTGGGCATCTCGATCATCCCGCTGATCCTCTGGTACCGCAACCACGGGACGATCTTCCCGCCCGACTGGCGCGTGACGATCTTCTGCTTCGCGCTCGTCTTCGCCTGCGCCTTGCTGCCGATCGGCACGCAGGCGCGCACCGGACTCGTCTGCCTCGCGGTGCTTGCGGTGCTGTCGCTGCGCGCGGTCAAGCACCGCTTCCTCTATATGGCGGGCGCCGGGCTGCTCGCGATCGCGTCGATCCCCTTCCTGCCGCAAAGCTTTACCGAGCGCATGGAGACGATCCGCGACCATAAGGCCGACCAGTCGGCGTCGACGCGCGTCGCGGTGTGGGCGTGGACCTGGGAATATGCGAAGGACAATCCCTTCGGCGGCGGGTTCGAGGCCTATATCCAGAACCATGTTCGCGTCGAAAAGGCCGCGAGCGCCTATGACCCCAACAAGCCGCAGGAGGCCGTCCCCTCGGTCTATGAGGAAAAGTCGCGAGCCTATCATTCGAGCTATTTCGAGATGCTCGGCGAACAGGGCTATCCGGGGCTCGCGCTCTGGCTACTGCTCCACCTCACCGGCCTCATCCAGATGGAGCGGCTGCGGCGGCGCTATCTCAAGACGCGGCGCGCCGAGGAGCAATGGATCGCCCCGCTCGCGACCGCGCTCCAGCACGGGCACATCACCTATCTCATCGGCTCGCTCTTCGTCGGCATCGCCTTCCAGCCGTTCATCTACATGATGCTCGCGCTGCAGATGGGGCTTTCCACTTACGTCCGTCGCCGCGAGCGCGAGGCCGGCTGGCGTCCGCTGACCGCCCGCCCGGCGCAGGTCCCGGCGCGGCATCCGGCGATAGCGGGCACTCCGTCCTGAGTTGATCGTCAACCCGGCGAAGGCCCGGAAGAAGGACGCGGGAACCATCCCGCGTCCCGAAACTTTATCCCCTCATGGCCGCAGACCGCCTCATCCATGTCGACGACAGTCTGCCGGGCATAGGCCGCGAACGGCTCGCCGACGGCTGGCGTTACCGCGACGCCAAGGGCCGGATCATCCGCGACGCCGCCGAAATCCGCCGCCTCAACGCCATCGCCCTGCCCCCGGCGTACGAAGACGCCTGGTATTGCCCGGCGCCCAACGGCCATATCCTCGCGACCGGTTACGACGCGCGCGGGCGCAAACAATATCGCTATCACCCCGACTTTCGCCTTGCGCAGGAGGCCGATAAATATGACCGCTGCGCCGCCTTCGGCCATGCTCTGCCCTTGCTCCGCGCGCGGCTCGAGGAGGATCTCAGCCGCCGCACGCTCTGCCAGGAACGCGTCGTCGGCGCGGTCGTGCGTCTGCTCGATCTTGCGGCGCTGCGCGTCGGCAACGAGCAATATGCCGCGGCCAACAACAGCTTCGGCGCGACCACCTTGCGCCGCCGCCACGCCAAGCTGACGGGCAAGTCGCTCCGCCTCAACTATCGCGCCAAGGGCGGACATCAGCGTGAGGTCGTGATCAGCGACCGCAGCCTGACCACCCTCGTGCGACGCCTGCAGGACCTGCCCGGCCAGCATCTCTTTCAATATGAAGACGAGGGCGCGATTTGCGCCGTCGCGTCGGACGAAGTAAACGGCTATATCCGCGACGCGATGGGCGACGCCTTCAGCGCCAAGCATTTCCGCACCTGGTCCGCGAGTGTCGAGGCCTTCGCCTTTCTCTACGACGCACCCGAGCCGCCGACACTCAAGCAATTGCTCCAGCATGTCGCCGACCATCTCGGCAACACCCCTGCGATCGCACGCAAGGCCTATGTCCACCCCGCGATGATCGCCGCGGCACAGGCGCGCGGCGACTTTGCCGCCGCGGTCGGCCAGCTGCCGCGCGCGACGCGCTATCTTTCGCGTGTCGAACGCGGATTCCTCGCCTATCTGGAGCAGACTCCCGACGCGGCCGAGCTGCTCCGCTCTGCCTGACCGACCAAAAGGACCGACGTGACCTTCGCCCCGATGACCGCTGCCACCAAGGCGGCCCCCGCAACGCCAACCACCGCGACCAACCCGCTCGACGACCTGCATTACTGGTGGGACGCCGGCCTCGCGTGGGTCAACAGCCACTGGCTGCAGATTGCCATCGCGGTCGGCGCGGGGCTGATCATCTATTTCCTGCTGTCGATGCTTCGCGGCGTCGCGCTGCGACATGCGCAATCGGCCGAGGGCGAGTTCACGATCAGCCACATCGCCGGTCGCGTCCTCCACAAGACCAAATCCTTCGTGATCGCGATCGTCGCGATCCGCCTCGTCGCGGGCTACGCCAATCCACCCGCGCTGATCCTCCAGATCATCCAGTTTATCTTCACCATCGCGGTGGTGATGCAGGTCGCGATCTGGGCGCGCGAGATCGTGCTCGGGCTGATCCAGCGCCGCGCCGCCGAGGGCAACAACGAGACGCTGTCGAACGCGATGGGCATCATCCGCCTGCTGATCAGCGTCGCCTTGTTCGCGATCGCGGCGATCGTCATCCTCGACAATATGGGGGTCAACGTCACCGGCCTGATCGCGGGCCTCGGCATCGGCGGCATCGCGATCGGCCTCGCCGCGCAGGGCATCTTCTCCGACCTCTTCGCTTCGCTGTCGATCATCTTCGACCGCCCGTTCCGCGTCGGCCAGACGATCAAATATGACACCAGCACCGCGACGGTCGAACGCATCGGCTTGAAAAGCACGCGCCTGCGCTCGGTCAACGGCGAGCAGCTGATCATCTCGAACACCAATTTGCTGGCGAAGGAGATCACCAACTTCGCGCATCTCCAGCGCCGCCGCGTCACCTTCACGCTCGGCGTCGTCTATCAGACCAGCCCTGAAAAGCTGCGCGCGCTGCCCGACCTGATTAAGGACGAAGTCGAGGCCGCGGGGCACGAGTTCGTGCGGTCGAGCTTCGTCATGTTCAACGCGTCGAGCCTCGATTTCGAACTGCTGTTCGACGTGTTCAGCGACGATTACGAGGTCGTCACCGCGGCACGCACCGATGTTGCGATCCGTGTCTTCGACGCCATGACCAAGGCGGGCTACGACTTCGCCTATCCGACCCAGACCAGCTTCACCGCCGCCCCCGACGGGACGATGGTGCTGCCCTATCCCGAGTCCCCCAAGCCCAAGGCGCGCGCGCCGCGCGGCGGTTCGGCTTCCTGACGCTACGGCAGGCAGGCGGGACCGCTAGCCTCTTGTGCAACCCCGCCGCACGGGCCTAGAACGCGCGCCTCAAGAGGTTTTGGCAGGGGACGATCGATGGGTTCAATCACGCCGCAGGAGCTGCAGGCCAAGGTCGGCGAGACGATCGGCACCTCCGAATGGGTGCTCGTCGATCAGGAGATGATCGACAAATTCGCCGATGCGACGGGCGATCACCAGTTCATCCATATCGACGAGGAAAAGGCCAAGCTCACCCCCTTCGGCGGCACCATCGCGCACGGCTTCCTCACCCTGTCGCTGATCCCGATGCTGGGCGCGAAAACCGACTCGCCCAAGATCGACGGCATCAAGATGGGCGTGAATTATGGCGGCAACAAAGTCCGCTTCCTCGCCCCCGTCCGCTCGGGCAAGCGCGTGCGCAGCCATATCAAATTGCTCGAACTCGACGAAAAGCGCCCCGGCCAGTGGCAGCAGACCAACGAAATCACCGTCGAGATCGAGGGCGAGGAAAAGCCCGCGCTGATCGCCGAATGGATTACGCAGTTTTTCATCTGATAACCGGCAGACCTCCCCCGAAAAGATAACCGGAACCTAGCAGAAGGACCCTCATCATGCGTGACGCCGTCATCGTTTCCACCGCCCGCACCCCGCTGACCAAGGCGGCGCGCGGATCGTTCAACAACACTCTGGCCCCGACGCTGGGCGCCTATTCGGTCAAGGCTGCGATCGAACGCGCCGGCCTCGAAGGCGGTGAGATCGACGATGTCGTGTTCGGCGCCGCGATGCAGCAGGGCTCGCAGACGATGAACGTCGCGCGCCTCATCGCGCTGCGTTCGGGGCTGCCCGTCACGGTTCCCGGCATGTCGATCGACCGCCAGTGCTCGTCGGGCCTGATGACGATCGCGACCGCCGCGAAGCAGATCATCGTCGATCGCCAGGACATCGCGGTCGCCGGCGGCCTCGAGAGCATCTCGAAGGTCAGCGGCAGCGGCAGGGCGTTCATCGAGGTCGATCCCGAGCTGATCGCGATGCACAAGGACACCTATATGCCGATGATCGGCACCGCCGAGGTCGTCGCGAAACGCTACAATATCAGCCGCGAAGCGCAGGACGAATATTCGCTCCAGTCGCAGCAGCGCACCGCCGCCGCGCAGGCTGCCGGCAAATATGACGACGAGATCGTCGCGTGCAAGGCGACCATGGGCGTGATGGACAAGGAGACCAAGGAAGTCAGCTTCCACGAAGTCGTCGCCGACAAGGACGAGTGCAACCGCCCCGACACCACGCTCGAAGGGCTCGCCAGCCTGAAGCCGGTGATGGGCGAGGGTCACACGATCACCGCGGGCAACGCCAGCCAGCTCGCCGACGGTTCGTCGGCCTGCGTCGTGATGGAGGCCAAGGTCGCCGAGAAGCGCGGCCTCCAGCCGCTCGGCCGTTATGTCGGCATGGCGGTCGCGGGCACCGAACCCGACGAAATGGGCATCGGCCCGGTCTTCGCGATCCCCAAGCTGCTCGAACGCTTCGAGCTCAAGATGGACGACATCGGCCTGTGGGAACTCAACGAAGCCTTTGCCGTGCAGGTCCTCTATTGCCGCGACAAGCTCGGCATCCCCAACGAGCTGCTCAACGTCAACGGCGGCTCGATCTCGATCGGCCAC
Source organism: Sphingopyxis sp. QXT-31 (assembly GCF_001984035.1). Classification (NCBI taxonomy): domain Bacteria; kingdom Pseudomonadati; phylum Pseudomonadota; class Alphaproteobacteria; order Sphingomonadales; family Sphingopyxidaceae; genus Sphingopyxis; species Sphingopyxis sp. QXT-31. The sequence continues at coordinate 2,402,636 of NZ_CP019449.1, forward strand.
CCCTTCGGCATGACCGGCGCGCGCTGCGTCGGCCACGCGCTGATCGAGGGCAAGCGCCGCGGCGTGAAATATGCCGTCGTCACCATGTGCATCGGTGGCGGCCAGGGTGCAGCAGGTCTGTTCGAGGTCTTCTGATTTGCGTCTGAGCAAACCGCGTATCGAGCCGGTCGATCTCGACCGGCTCGATGCCGACCAGCGCGCGGCGCTCGAACCCTTTTTCGCGACCGATGGTGGCCGCGTCGGCGACGGTCGGATCCTCAACATCTTCCGCACGCTGGCGCACGCGCCCAAGGCGCTGACCGCCTTCCTCGGCTGGGGCAATTATATCCTCTCGCGGCGCAGCGCGCTCAGCCCCCGCAACCGCGAACTCGTCATCCTGCGCACCGGCTGGAACTGCCGTTCGGGTTACGAATGGACCCAGCACAAGCGCATCGGGCTCGATAGCCACCTGTCCGAGGACGACATCGAGCGGATCAAGGCGGGTGCCGACGCCGCCGGCTGGAGCGAACTCGACCGCGCGATGCTGCGCGCGACCGACGAACTGACGTCGGACCATTTCGTCACCGACGCGACTTGGGCCGCGCTCGCGCCGCTCGGCGACAAGGGGCGGATGGACCTGGTGATGACCGTCGGGCAATACACCCAGGTTTCGATGATCTTGAACAGTTTCGGCGTGCAGGTCGAGGACGGCTGGACCGTCGATCCCGACCTCAGGGCCTGATCGAAGGAGAAAAGACATGAGCGGTATCGGCGTCATCGCGACCTTGCGCGTCCAGCCTGGCAAGGAAGCCGAATTCGAGGGTGTGTTTGCCGAACTCGCCCCCGCGGTCCGCGCGAACGAGCCCGGCAACAGCTATTACAAGCTGTTCCGCACCGCCGAGGCGGGCGTCTACAAGGTGCTCGAATGCTATGACGATGAGGCGGCGATCGCGGCGCACCGCGCGTCGGACCATTTCCGCACCCTCGGTGCCAAGCTCGGCCCGTGCCTCGCCGGCGCGCCCGAGATCGAGAGCCTGCCCGCGGTCTGACCCCGGTGCATAGCGCGGCCTTCCTGATCCCGCTCGCCTTCGCGGGCGCCGCGGCGGCGAGTGCGCCGGGTCCGCAGGCGGGCAAGTGGACGCATGTGACCCAGCTGGTCAGCGCCGACATCCCCGGCGTGCCCGAAACATTGATCCGCGCCGCCGACACGCGCGCGCCGCGCACCAGCTGCCTCACCGCGAAGCAGGCCGCCGATACGCCGCAAATCCTGCTCTACGCGCCGGGCGCGACCTGCTCGTCGCGCAGCTATACGCTCGCCGCCGGCAAGATCCGCGGCCAGTCGCTGTGCCGGATCAAGGACCTGCCGACGCCGGTAAAGACCGTCACCACCGGCACCTATAGCGCCAAGGGCTATAGCACCCGCAGCGTCACCACCGGTACCCGGGGCGGCCGCCCGCTGAAGGTCGTCACCGCGAGCAGCGGCAAATGGCTGGGCAGCGCCTGCCGCTGACGTCGGTCAGCGCTCCGCAATCTCGCCCGCGCGGTCGCCCATCAGGTAGCGCGGCCCCGCCCCGCGCTGCGCCGCCTTGTCCTGCGCGTTATAGAGCCCGCACTTCTTGAGGCTCAGGCATCCGCAGCCGATGCACGTGCCGAGCAGGTCCTGCGTCCGCTCGAGCGCCGCGATCTGCGCTGCGATCCGCGCCTGCAGCGCCGTGCTGATCCGTGCCCAGTCGGCGGCATTGGGCGTGCGCTCGGCCGGCAGCCGCACAAGCTCGGCGGCGATCTCCTCGAGGCTCAGCCCCAATTGCTGCGCGATCAGGATGAAGGACACGCGGCGGATGTCGGCGCGCAGGAAGCGCCGCTGCCCGCCGCGCGTGCGCAGCGCGGCGATCAGCCCCTTCGCCTCGTAGAAACGGATCGCCGACACCGCGACCCCGGTGCGCGCCGCGAGTTCGCCTATCGCGATGAGGTCGGTGCGGTGCATTTCACAGTCCTTCGGAAAGCGCTTGATCTAAACCTCAGTTGAGCTTTCATAAGTCGCTGCGTCAACCCGAATCACGAAAGCCAGACCATGACGCACCCCTTCATCGAACATGTGAACCTGACCGTCAGCGACCCCGACCGCACCGCCGGCATATTGTCGGCGATCTTCGGCTGGCACGAGCGCTGGCGCGGCCCTGCGCAGGGCGGCGGGCGCACGATCCACCTCGGCAGCGACGCCGCCTATGTCGCGCTCTACACCGGCCCCGACGACCAGCACGCCGACCTCGCCTATCCGAAGGGCGAGCCGCTCAACCATCTCGGCGTCCAGGTCGAGGATCTCCATACGATCGAGATGCGCGTGAAGGCGGTCGGGCTCACCCCGTTCAACCATGGCGACTACGACCCCGGCCGCCGCTTCTATTTCCTCGACCCCGACGGCATCGAATATGAGGTCGTCAGCTATAATGAGCCGCGCCCGCGCTGAGCGGGGCAACGTCTGGGCGGCTCCGGCGTTGGGCCATCATACCCACGCAAAAGAGGAGCCTCCCCATGAGCAAGGATATCAAGGAAACCTTCTGGAAGTCGCTGGCCGACAGCCCCTATGTCATGATCGGCCTGACCGGTGAACGCGATCACAATATCCCGATGAACGCGCAGCTCGACAAGTATGCGAACAGCGCCTTCTGGTTCTTCACCTCGACCGACAACCGCATCGCCCCCGGCGGCCCGGCGATGGCGCAATTTTCATCGAAGGGGCACGACCTCTTTGCCTGCATCGCGGGCACGCTGCGTACCGAGACCGATCGCACGGTGCTCGACAAGCTGTGGAACAACAGCATCGAGGCCTGGTACGAGGGCGGCAAGAGCGACCCCAAACTCGTCCTGCTGCGCTTCGACCTCGACAATGCCGAAATCTGGACCGCCGACGCGAGCCTCAAGGGCCTTTTCAAGATGGCGACCGGCCTGACGATGAAGGAAGGCGAACTCGGCCAGCACGCCGAGGTTGCGCTCTGAATGCCCTCTCCCCTTGAGGGGAGAGGATAGCGCAGCTTGCTCCGTCAGGAGCTAGCGAAGCTTGGAGAGGGGCCCAACCGTCGAAGGCCGGAAACCCCTCTCAACTCCGGCTAGGCAGCAAGCTGCCGAGCCTGCGTATCTCTCCCCTCATGGGGAGAGCGCGCTTTTTCTTTCTCGCTACCGGCAGGAAACCGGTCAGCTGCCCTACCCGCTGTTGCTGCGGATCCAACCCTCGACCACCGGCGCGATTTCCTCGCGCCACTTGCGGCCGTTGAAGATGCCGTAATGGCCGACCGCCTTGGCCATCAGATATTTCTTCTTCTCGGTCGGCAGGTTTTTCGCCAGCGTCAGCGCCGCCTTGGTCTGACCGATCCCTGAAATATCGTCGCGCTCGCCCTCGATCGCCAGGATCGCGATATCCTCGATCGCATTCAAGTCGACCTTCTGCCCGCGGTGCAGCATCTCGCCCTTGGGCAGCAGATGGCGCTGGAACACCACGTCGACGGTCTGGAGATAGAATTCGGCGGTCATGTCGCACACCGCGCGATATTCGTCGTAGAATTCCTTGGTCTTGTCGGCGCTCTCGCCGTCGCCGTCGACCAGATGCCGGAACATCTCCCAATGGCTCATCATGTGGTTGCCGAGGTTCATCGACATGAAGCCCGCGAGTTGCAGGAAACCCGGATAGACGCGGCGCCCGGCGCCCGGATACCAGGCCGGCACGGTGACGATGACATTTTCCTGGAACCAGGCGTGCGGGCGCGTCATCGCATGTTCGTTGACCGCGGTCGGCGCCTTGCGCGTGTCGATCGGCCCGCCCATCATCGTCAGCGTCTTCGGCCGGCACTTGTGCTTGTTCGCCGCCATCACCGCCGCGGCGGCGAGGCTGGGTACCGACGGCTGGCACACCGCCAGCATATGCGCGCCCGGCCCGATATGTTCGAGCCATGAAATCAGATAATCGACATAATCGTCGAGGTCGAACTTGCCCGCCGACAAGGGCGCGTTGCGCGCGTCGCGCCAGTCGGTGATCCACACGTCGTGCCCGGGCAGCATCCGCTCGACGGTGCCGCGCAGCAAAGTCGCATAGTGACCCGACATCGGCGCGACGATCAACAGTTTGGGCGCGCCCTTCGACGCCTTGTGGGTGAAATGCTTGAGCTGGCCGAAGGGCTTGCGCGCTTCGACCTTCTCGGTCACGCGCACGGTCTCGCCATCGACGACGGTCTCATAGAGCTCGAACCCCGGCTTGCCGCGCGGCGCCGCAGCGTGCGCGAATACCTCAAGCGCCGAAGCGAACATCGGGCTGCCGCCGAAATAGCCGAGCGGGTTGGCGGGATGCTGGATCACCTGCGCTCCCGCGGTCGCGAGCGCGCTGGCCCCCGCGAGCCAGCTCTTCTGCATGTCGAAAGCGTGATACAGCATAAACCAATGTTCCTTGCGTGGCCCCGGCGGCGCTCTGCGGCGCGCTTCTGTCCGGAACAGTCTAGGCGCTCCGTCCCATTGTGCAATGCATCAAAACCGTTGCGACACGCTTCGGATGCGAATAATCTGCCCGCGCGGCGGATCGTTCCGCCGATGGAGGGAATATGCCGGAGATTGCGGGCAACCGCTGACATCCCCGCAAGGTGCGATGTCCTGAACGCCGCCGGACGAGGGTCCGGCGCGCCCGTTGCCATGCCCAATTCCGGACATTTCCGCATGAATATTTCAAAAAACGAACAGCGTGTGCTCCACGCGCTGGCGCAGGGCGGTGCGATTCGCCACCGCCGCGACCACGACGGCCGTATCGTCGAGGCGCTCTGCTTCACCCGCGAGGGCTTCGTCCTTGCCAATATGAACCTGCCGCTCTTCCACCGCCTCCGCCGCCGCGGCTTCATCGGCTCGCTCGGCGGCGCGCCGTATCGCATCACCCAGGCGGGACTGCGCGCGGTAAGAGCCCAGCTCGACAATCGTTAGTCGCCATCATGTGCGCTGGCTTCATAACGCATGAAGCCAGCGCACCACTCTGCGCCGTTGAGCGCCGCCGCCGCCGCTGCTAGGGCCGACACATGGCGACAAGATCAGACCAGACGGCCACCGCTGACCCGCAGGACAAGCGACCCCGCAAGCTCGGCAGCCTCCGGATGATCTGGCGCTACGCCAGCCGCTATCCGCTACAGATCCTGATCGCCGCGGTCGCGCTCGGCGTCGCGGCGCTCGCGACGCTGGCGATCCCCTGGCAGTTCAAGGAGATGATCGACAGCGGCTTTGTCGCCGGTGGCGGTGACGTCGCCCCGCATTTCCGCCTCTTCTACCTGATCGTCATCGCCCTGGCGCTCGCCACCGCGCTGCGTTTCTATTTCGTCAGCTGGCTCGGCGAGCGCACCGTCGCCGACATCCGCCAGGCGGTGCAGCAGAATCTGCTGCGCCTCGCCCCCGGCTTCTTCGAAGAAAACCGCCCCTCCGAAATCGCCTCGCGCATGACCTCGGACACCACGGTGATCGAACAGGTCGTCGGCACCACCGTCTCGGTCGCGCTGCGCAACACGGTGATGGGGATCGGCGGCATCGTCTATCTCTTCTCGCTCTCGCCCGGGCTCACCGGCGGCATATTGCTCGGCATCCCGGTGATCATCCTGCCGATCGTGCTGCTCGGCCGCCGCCTGCAGAATGTCTCGCGCTCGAGCCAGGACCGCGTCGCCGACATCGGCGCGACCACCGCCGAGCAACTGGGCGCGATGAAGATCGTCCAGGCCTTCGGACAGGAGCGCCGCGAGGCCGAGCGCTTCACCCAAGCCGTCGAGAGCAATTTCGCGACCGCCAAGCGCCGCATTCGCCTCCGCGCGATCATGACCGCGATCGTCATCGGGCTGCTCTTCGGCGCGATCACCACCTTGCTCTGGTACGGCGCCGCGGGCGTCGCCGCGGGCACGATCACCGGCGGCACCATCGCCGCCTTCGTGCTCACCGGCGGGCTCGTCGCGGGGGCCTTCGGCGCACTCACCGAAGTCTATGGCGACCTGCTCCGCGCCGCCGGCGCCGCCGAGCGCCTCTCCGAACTGCTCCACGCCGAACCGAGCATCGCGCCGCCCGCCAACGCGCGCCGCTTCCCCGACCCGCCGCACGGCGCGCTCGAGTTTCGGGGTGTAGAGTTCCGCTATCCGACGCGCCCCGACGCCCCTGCGCTCCACGACTTCAGCCTCGCCATTGCCCCGCGCGAGACCGTGGCGATCGTCGGCCCCTCGGGCGCGGGCAAGTCGACCCTGTTCCAGCTCGCCGAGCGTTTCTACGATCCGCAGGGCGGCGCGATCCTGCTCGACGGCGTGCCGCTGGTCGACGCCGACCCCGCCGACATCCGCGCGCGTATCGCGATGGTGCCGCAGGAAACCGTGATCTTCGCCGCCTCGGCGCGCGACAACCTCCGCTACGGCAATTGGGCCGCGACCGACCAGGAACTCTGGGACGCCGCGCGCGCGGCCAATGCCGAGGAATTCCTCAGCAAGCTGCCCGACGGCCTCGACACTTTCATGGGCGAGGGCGGCGCGCGCCTCTCGGGCGGCCAGCGCCAGCGCGTCGCGATCGCGCGCGCGCTGCTCCGCCGCGCGCCGCTGCTGCTGCTCGACGAGGCGACCTCGGCGCTCGACGCCGAATCCGAAAAGCTCGTCCAGGACGCGCTCGACACGCTGATGCACGACCGCACGACGATCGTCATCGCGCACCGCCTCGCGACCGTCCGCGCCGCCGACCGCATTATCGTCATGGACGACGGCCGCATCGTCGAGGAGGGCAAGCACGACGCGCTCGTCGCCGCTGACGGCCTCTACGCGCGTCTCGCGCGGCTGCAATTCCAGGACAATCTCGCCGCCGCCTGACCGCGGTCCGCTCACCCCTTCGAAGGATGCGACGATGCTCTACGACATGACGATACCCGCCTACCGGAACGGCCTTCGCGCCCTCTCGGCGCAGCTCGACAAGGCGCTCGCCTGGGGCGCCGAGAACGGCGTCGGCGAACTGCAGTTCGTCGCCGCACGCCTCGCGCCCGACATGTTCCCGCTCGCCTCGCAGGTCCGCTTTTCGTGCCTGCAGGCGATCCAGGCGCCGACCCGGCTCGGCGCGACCGGCGCCCCCGCCTTTGCCGAGGATGCGACCGACTTCGCCGGCCTGCAGGCGCAGATCGCCGAAACTTTGGCCTGGCTTGACACCGTCGACGCCGCGGCGATCGACGCCGACCCCGGCCGCGCGGTCGGCTTCGACCTGCCCAACGGCATGGCCTTCGACATGACCGCGGCGACCTATGTGCGCGACTGGGCGCAGCCGCAATTCTACTTCCACCTCGTCGCGGCCTACGGCATTCTCCGCCACATGGGCGTCCCGCTCGGCAAGGCCGATTACGTCAGTTACATGATGGCCTATCTACGACCGGGGACGGCACCGGCGGGCTGAAGCAGAACGTAACGAAACGCGGCTTACTGGCGACTGGCGGGTTTTGGGCGATTGCTGCCGCCGGAAGAATGATGCTCTCTCCCCTTGAGGGGAGAGATACGTAGGCTTGCCGGTTTATCGGCTAGCCGGAGTTGAGAGGGGAATCGCCATGCCCCCCCTCTCCCCTGAAGGGGAGAGGGCTAAAGGGCAACTCCTCACCGTAAAACGGCGCCCTAGATCAGCCCGCCATATTGCTGGATCCCCGGAAAGGCGAGGCTCGTCCCGCCGTTGCGGCGGATCGCGCCGATCGCCTGATCGACGCGCAGATAGCGCGCCCGCGCATCGGGCTCGAACAGGATCGTCGCGGGTTCGGGCCGCTCCGACGCCGCTTTCACCAACACGCCCAGCTGCGCGAGATCGACCGGCTCGGTGTTCCAGCGGATGACGTCGTCGGTGCCGATGGTGATGCGGTTCTCGTCCGCCACCGGGGGGCCGCCGTCGATGCCCGGCAGCGTAATGTCCACGCTGTGCGTCGGCGGCGGGATGGTAATGATGAACATCACCAGCATCACCAGCATCACGTCGATCAGTGGGGTGGTGTTGATGTCGGGATCGCCGCTCGGGTCGGCGCGGAAAATGCTGCGGTGGAATTGGCTGCGTCGGCGCATCGTCTCTCTCCCTCTAGCGAGATGCAGCGCCGGTATCGCTATGTTCGCGAGCCAAAGCCCCGCACCGCGGACCGGCCCCCTCGCGCCGCTCGCAAGCGGTCGCCGATCCGATTGTTATGGTATATCATTATTTCGCCGACGCAAATAAAAAGCGTGCGGGCGCGGATTCCCCACGCCTTGCCCGCAAAAAGAAAGGGCGGCACCTTGCGGTACCGCCCCTCTTTTCTCTGTCCGAAACCGGACGGGGAAATCTTACATGCCCGAGCCCGGGCCGTAGGTGATTTCCACGCGGCGGTTCTGGTCGTTGCGGACGCCATCGGCGGTTGCAACGGCCGGACGGGTTTCACCGAAGCCCTGCGCGCTGATCGAGCCATCCGAGATACCGCGAGCGGTGAGATAGCTGCGAACGGCGTCGTTGCGACGGTTCGACAGGCCGACGTTGTAGGTCGCCGAGCCCGAGCGGTCGGCGTGACCGGCGAGCATGACCTGCGTCCCCGTGCAACCACGGTTGTAGGCGCTGATGGCGTTGTCCAGCGTCGACGCCGCTTCGGGCGTGATGTTCGACTGATCCCAGTCGAAGTAGACGATGTACGGGCCAGGCGCACACACCACCGGCGGAGGCGGCGGGGGAGGCGGGGGCGGCGGGGGAGGCGGCGGCGGCGGCGGGGGAGGCGGCAGCGGAGGTGCCACCGGTTCCGCACCACCGAAGTTGTACGTCAGCGTGCCGAGGATCGAGTGCGAACGGAAGCGCGTCGAAACGTCGCGGCCGCGCTGATCGACCAGGTCGAGATTGTCGGCGTTGAAGAAGCGATACTTCAGGCCGACGTCCCAGTTGCGGGTCAGCGGCGCGCGGACGCCGGCGATCGCCTGCCAGGCGAAGCCCGTGTCCGAATCGTCGAGCCACGGACCGGCGAGGACCGGAGCGACATCGACGCGGGCCACACCGACACCGCCGCCGACGAAGCCCTGAAGGCCGTCATCGTCGCCGAAGTCGAGCATGCCGTTGACCATGAAGCTCAGCGCGTTGGAATCGCCGTTCATCGGGAAGTTGCCGGTGATCAGGTTGCCCGTGCCATTGGCCGAGCCCGGAATGCCGGGGGTGTTGATGCGACCGGCCTTGATGTCGGCTTCGCGATAGCCGACTTCGACTTCCGCGCGGAAACCGCCGAAATCATAACCGACGACGCCTTCGAAGTCGTAGCCGGTCTTGTGGTCGAGCGTGGCTGCATTGTTGAAGGTAGCGATGTCGAGGTCCAAGTCCTCGACGATCATGACACCGCCCCCAACTCCTACGTACCAGGAGTCGTCGCGCGCCAGAGCCGGCGTCGCAAGGGCAGTGGAGGCCAACGCCACGGCGGCGGCAAGCTTCCTCATAGTAGATTCCCCTTTCAAATGAGATTTAACGTCTCGCAGACGTCCTACCCCCGCCTTTGGTTCCGCGCAAGCGAACAAATTGCCAATCTGTTGCCAAAAAGCCGCACTCGCCGCGCGATAGGTGGTAAATTTCGCCCTAAATCAGAAGACCATGGCCGACGAGAGCCAGAATCAGCGCGTCGATCGCGGCGCGCGCTTGGGAGTCGACCGTCGCACCGCCCGCCGGACTCGCGATCGTGTCGGGTTCGAACCAGTCCGCGTCGTCGAATCGCAGCCAAGCTCCGTCGCTTAGCCGCACGACCCGCATGCCCGGACGCGGCGCCACGAAACGCCAGCCGCCGGCGGTCCACAGCGCGACCGCGCCGTCCGCGTCAGCCCAGGCGCCGGTCGCGCCCGCGCCGACGATCCAGCCCTGCCCGGCGAGCGGCGCGACGGGCGGATCGGCCTGCGGTCCGTCCTCGACTGCGGGCTGGACCAGGAGGTCGAGCAGCGCCAGCGCCTCATTGTGCGTCACCTCCTTCTGCGCCTGCGCCATCGCAAGCAGCGGCAGCGCCAGGCGCGGGGTGCTCGGCAGGTCGGTCATCGGCTAATCCTTTCAATCCAGGGGAAGAACAAGCGGCGGCGACAGCGCGAAATCGCCGACCTGCCGGATCTCGAAACTGGTCCCCGGCGGCAGCCCGGCGACCTCGGCCGCGGCCAGATGCAGCGTCGGCGCGGTGCAGTCCCACGGGCCGACGCCCGGGATCGCGGGCACCGCCGCCACACGCCACGCCTCGCGCCCTTCGCCCAGCGGCAGGTCGACCCCGTCGCGCCAGCCGGGATCGACGCGGCTGCGGCGGATCCAGCCGAGCAGCAGCCCGCCCGCCCCGTCGGACACCGCGCGCCCATGCACCGGCGCCAGCGGGCGCAACGCCGCCCCGCCGCCGGGCACCGCGACGTCGATCGTCGCGCTGTCGTTCCGCGCCGCCCATTGCAGCACCGCCGCCCCACCCTCGGCCCATCCTGCCAGCGCGTCGGGCAGCGCCAGCAACGCCGCATCGTCGAGCCACACGAACGGGGTTCCCGCAGCGTGCGTCCCCACGGTTTCGGTCCCCGCGCGGCCGCGCAGCAGGTGCGACAACCGCCACAACCCAGCACCCAGCGCTTCCGCCCGGCCGAACTGGACCAGCTCGCCGCCGACCATCGCGCGATTCGCGCCGCCGAGCAGGTGGACATCGTCGACCGACACCAGCGCCATCGTCGGATTCTCCAGCAAAACCAGAATATTATTCACGTCGTCGAACAGCGTCGAGTCGCCGCCCGCCAGCGGCTCCGATAGCGTACCGAGCGCCGCCGCCGGACGGATCGCGCCCACCGGAACGGGCTCGGCGCCCGGCGCCGGAACCAGCCAGGCGTCGGCGCCGCGCCAGCCGTCATTCTCGCCTGCCGCCGCAACCAGGATGCGCGGTGCGGTCGCCGCCGTCCCGCCAAGGCTCGGCAGATCGAACAGCCTGACCAGTCCTTCGCTGTCGGGCCAGTCGGGCGCGAGCACCGGCACCCCCGGCTCGGCCGCGCCCTCCTCGACCGCGAGAGGCTGGTGTCGCCGCAGCTCGAGCCGCACCGTGGCATCTTTCACCGTCCGCGCTGCAACGCGCCAGGCGCTCCCGTCGGCCAGCGTCGCCACGCCGCCGACCGGCAGCGCCAGCGCCGCCAGATCGCCCTGCCATAGTCGCGTCTCGCGCCCGTCGCCCGCCGCCGCGGCGATCCGCCGCGCCAGCGCGCGTGCCCCTTCGGCGGGCAGCACCGCGGGCAGGTCGATCCGCTCCTCGCGCCGCCCCCCGCCCGCCACTGCGCTCGTCTGCTGGCCCAGCTGATAGTCGCGCTCGGGCTCGTAATGGCGCAACCGGATCGCCCCCGGCAGCGCCGACAGCGGCGCGCGGCGCGTCTCGGCGATATCGACCGGCGCCTCCACGCGGCGCGCCTCGGCGAAATCCGCCAGCGCGACCGCCGCGCCCGTCGCATCCGCCGGCGCCAGCCGCCAGTGGCCGGGCGCGCTCACCAGCCGCACCGCATCGACCTCGAACAGCGGCGCGAGCGCGTCGCGCACCCGGTCGCCCGACGCCGCATAGCCGGAAAACACGGTCTGCCCCGCGGAGAACTCCGCCTCGCCGGTCAGCGCGCTACCGACCAGCCCGGCATCGACCCCGGCGTCATCGGCCTCGACCTCGAAGGTCAGCGACGGGATACGATTGCCGAAACTTGCGAGCTCCAGCTCCTCGAACACCGCATAGGCGAGCCCGCGGAACGCGCTCGCCTCGTCCATCCCCACCGCCGCCGCGATAAGCGGATCGACCGGCTGGTCCTCGCCGCCTGCATACCAGCGAAAGGTGCAGCGCTCCTGAAAGGTCCCGCTCGTCCCACGCAGCAGATTGCCGTCGGCCCAGATGCGCCGGATCGCGCCGATCGGCCGCGACGACAGCGCGACCGCCAGCGACACCGCATAGCTATATTCGGTCGTCGATGGCCGTCCCTTGCCGCCGCCATGCTTCTCGCGCCGTTCGATCAGGTCGGTCGCCCAGATCACGCTCCCCGCAACGCGCATCGTCCCGAACAGCTTAGGGATCTGCTGACCATAGGTCGATGCCTGCACCTTGAGGTCGGCGAGCCGCGGCCCCTCGCGCCCCTTGGGCTTGAATATCTGCGCGTCGATCTGCTGCCCCGCAAAGGCCCCGATCGCCGCCCCGATCGGCCCGCCAACGATCCCGCCGACCACCGTCAGCACCAGCGTTGCCATGCTCACGCTCCTTGAAAAAGCCGCCACCGCGCCGCCGCGCGAACCCCATCTTCGAGCGGCGCCTCCACCACCCGCCGCAGCCCGGCATGCGCGTGCACCAGGCTCGCCGGCCCGATCAGCCCCAGATGAAATTGCCCGGCCGCAAAGGCGAACAGCGCGACATCGCCCGTCCGCGCGCCGTCGCAAACCAACCCAAACCCCGCCGCAACCAGGCCCGCCTCGATCCGCCCCCGCGCCCATCCGCGCAGCGGATAGTCCCCGGGTCGCACCAGCCGTACCCCCGCCGCCGCATAGGCCGCCCACACCAGCCCCACGCAGTCGAGCCCCATCGCCGGATCGCTCCCCTGAACCCGGAACCGCGCCCCGACCATGCCTCGCGCCGCTGCAAAAGCGCGCGCGCCCACCAGTTCGTCGAGCGCCTCATCCACCCGGATAGCGCGTGAGCAGATCATTGCCCGGCAGATGCGCCTCGCCGCGAAAATTCACCGCGTTGCCGAAGCGTGCGCGGCACGTCGCGAGCTGCTTGTCGCACCCCTCGGTCAGCCGCACCCGCGCCGGCAGCGCGGGGAGCACGGCCGGAACCTCGGCCAGCTGCAGCGCCGTCCCGTCGTCGGCGATCACCGGCGACGCCAGCCCGCATGCCGCGCCCTCGATCCACAGCAATTCGCCGAACGCCATGCTTCCCGCCGCCACCGGCGCGTCGAGCGTCACCGACCGCCCCTCGATCGCCACCACGCGCCGAACATGCGTCAAAGGCGCCAGATCGACCCGGCACGCCCGGTCGCCGAGCGCCGCACGGCACGACGGCGAGGTCGCCGGGCACGCCGGTCCATCGAGCCGCCGCAGCACCCCCTGCAGTTCGGCCGCGAACGCCGCGCCGCGCCGCTCGACCGCGCCGAGCTCGCCGCGCGCGACCACGATCGGCGCCTCCGCCTCGGGCGCGCGCCAGTCGGTCACCATCAATAGCAGTTCGGCCCCGTCCCAGCGCCCGGCATCGAGGTCCGCGGCGGCAATCGCCACGCTCGACACCGCGCCCTCCAAGTCCATCGTCTCGACCTCCAGGCTGTCGCTCGTCTCGAGCGCCGAAGGCTTCATCCCCGGCGCCGCGCGATAGGGGGTGCCGTCGATGACGAGGTCGCGGTCGTGCGAGGTCAGCCCGACGACCACCCCGTCGCGCCGGGCCAGCCGCCAGCACCAGGCAAGCGTGACCAGTTCCTCGCGCAGCCAATCGGGCGCGGCGGTCAACATCACCATGGCGCCCGCACCTCGACCAGCGGCACATTGGCCATCTCGCCCGCCAGGAAGGTCGCGCGGCTCACCTCCAGCCGGTCCTCGGCAAAACGCACCGGTACGTCGAAGCGGAACCCAGCCCGCACCGCGATCCCCGCCGCAGGGGCTACGTCGAGCAGCACCTCGCCCTCCCCGGTCACCTCGAACGCCCCCGTCTCGACCCCGCCGACGGATACACGCACGCTGCCCGCGACCGGCAGGCGGATCGGCCGCAGCTGCACCGCGTCACCCGCGCCATAATGCTTCACCAGCGCGAACTGCCGCCGGCTCCCGTCGCCGGTCCCCAGCATCTGGTCGTCCGCCGCCGGCAGCCCGCCATCGGCAGCCGACCCATGATCGAACGGATCGCGAAAGCGGAACGCCCGCGCCGCCCCGCGCCGCGCGCGAAAAAAGTCTGCGAGCGCGCGCACATCGGCCTCGGACCGCACCCCGGGACCCGCATCATAGCGCATGCGCGCCTCGGCCCATTCGCTCGCGCGCTGCTCGTGCCCCGACGGCGAGCTCACGATCTGCGTCGAAAATTCGGTGATGCACAGCGCCTCGCGCCCGATCGCCAGCGGGAAATCCACCGCATCATAAGCCTGCACCTCATCCTCCCCGTCGAACCAGACGAACCCGTCGCGCGCGACCTGCGGCAACGCCCAGACGAACGTGCGCGCCACCCCCGCGCGCGCGCTCGCCCCGGCCGCCTCGGCGATCGCCGCCCAATGGCCGCGATCCTCCGCCAGCAGCACGAAACCCGCAAAATAATGCTGATCCTCAATGGGATAGCCCAACCGCGCCACCATCGCGTCGCGCGCCGGCCCGGTCTCCGCCCCGCGCCCACTCGTCACCCAGTCATAATCCTCGAGCTGCAGCACATCGAACGCCGGCGCGCCCCAACCGAGCGGCACATTCGCGCGCCGCAGCTCGGGCGCCGCCGGATCGAGAACCGTCGGCAGGAAGACCAAGAGATGGCTGGTAAAATCGCCCGCCCCCGCCTCGTCGCGCGCCGCTTCAACCAAGGCCTCCGTCGACGTGGCGAGCAGCGCCCCCAAAGCATCGAGCATCGCCACCTGCCCCGCATCGAGCGTCCCGCGCACATCGGCGATCGCCACGCTAGCCCCGCCCAGCGCCGCGCCCGTCGCCGCGTCATAGCCGTAGATCTTGCCGCCCGCATTGACCCACCACCAGGGCTCGCCGACCTGGAACTTCACCGGCAGCTCCGCCGCCACCGCGAGTCCCACGAACGCCCGCGCGACCAGCTGCAAATAGCCCATCGCGCTCGCATTCGCGGGCGACAGCAAGGTCGACGGCGGCACCCAGCCGGTCAGCGCCGGCACGCCCTCGGCGTCGCGCTGCTTCCAGTCGCCCCAGCAATAGTCGTCGAAATATTCGTAGGACAGCGACCAGATCAGCCCCAACCCCGCCGCCGCGCTTTCGCTCGCCAGCGCCGCGTGCCACGCCGCGCAAGGCGCATTGATCGTCCCGCCCGCCAGGCTCGCATAAAAGCCCCCGCCCGACGCCTCGAGCCGCATATAATGGCTCATCCCGACATAATGGACGACGTCGCCGCGATAGCCGAGCGCCATCACCTGCCGCACCACCCGCGCGGGAGTCAGATGGTAACAATCGTCATAGCCGTTGGTCATCCCCAGCCGATGCTCGGGCAGCATCGCATCGCCGATCGCCAGCACCGATCCCGAGCCTGCCACTGCAATCTCGCTCATCTCAGCCCAGCCCTCGGCCGGGTCCGCGAGCACGCCTTCCCCACCGTCGTAACCCGGCGGCACCAGCGACACGAACATCCGGTCGATATCGCCCGCCCATACCGGATCCGCCTCGCCGGGCAGCAGAAAACCGCCGTCGAGCGCATCGAAATCGAGGCTGATCGCCGCATCCTCGGGATCACCGACAGCATAATTCCACAGCCGCACATACCAGGCGCGCGGCTCTCCCGCGGCATCGCGCCCCTCGATCGTCAGCGTCGGCCCGTGCAGCGCATCGAGCGGCTTCACCCCGCCCGACCGCCAGCGGAACGAAAGCTGCGTGTGCCGGAAATCGCGCTTCGTCTCATAAGCCAGCAGCGGATGATCCCACCGATCCTCCGCCGCCCAGATCAGCCCCGCCAGATCGTGCTTCCGATAGAAGACCGTCTCGACGCGCAGCGCTTGCGGCCCCATGGTCGTCACGCTCGCCATCATCGGCCGCGCAAAATCGACCGTCCAGAAACGCGGATCGAACCGCTTGATCCAGACCTTCCTCTGATGCGGCTCGGCCGCCACCAAGGCCCAGCCCATCACTCGGCCTCCACCGCGCGCCGCACCGCGCGCGCCAGCTGCCGCCCGGTCTGCGCCAGCCGCCCCGGCTCGCTCCCCGCCTCGCCGCGCACATTCACCGTGATCGCGATATTGCGTACGCCGCCGCCCGCCGCCTCGATCCGCCCGCTCGCCGTCGGCACGAACAGCTCGGGTCCGCGCTCGCCGACGCGGTACGCGCGCCCGGCGCTCACCGGCCCGCCCGTCGCGCGCCCCGGTGCGCCGAACAGCGCCTGCGCGATCGAAACGCCCAGCGACAGCAGCCCGCCGCCGCTACCGCGCCCCTGCTGCCCGCCGCCGAAAGCGTTGGAGATCGCCGCGCGCGCGATATCGGCCATCACCGACAGCGCCAGCCGCTTCAGATCCTCGAACCCCAGCTTGCCCGTCACGATCGCACGCGTCAGCGCATTCTCGATCCGCCGCCCCGCCGCATCGGCCCCCGCCGCGAGCGATCCTTCCAGCTCGGCGCGCAGGCTTGCCACGTCGCGCCGGAACGCGCCGGTGTCGGCGCGCACCGTTACCAGCGCCTCGTCGATGTCATCGCCCATCGGGAAAAACCTCCATCATCGCCGCCAGCGCGTCGCGGTCCACCCCGGCCGCCGCTGCGTCGTCGTCCACCCAGCCCGCCAGCACCGCCGCCGCCTCGGCCGGCGTCGCCGCCCAAAATTCACCCGGCCGCCACCCCGCCAGCCGCGCCATCAGCCCCGCCAGCCGCACCGCGCCCGGCCCGAACGCGCCGCTCATCGGCCCTGCAAAATCTGCCCGAGCAATATACGCAGCGCCGGCGTCACCGCCGCCAGCCCTGCCGCGACCACCGCTTCGCCGACCGCCTCGCGCGTCAGCCCTTCGGGCCGCTCGCTCACGCAATGCCAGAACAAGGCCGCCAGTTCGCCCAGCCCCAACCGCCCATCGGCGGCACGCTCGACCAGCGCGAACAGCGGCCCCAGCTCGCCCTCGGCCTCGACCAATGCTGCAAAGCTCGGCCGCAGCACGAACGCCTCGCCCGCGACGATCAGCTCCGCTTCGCCGCGCAGCATATTTGCTCCGCCGCTCACAGGCTCACCACCGCGCCGCTCGACTCGAGGTTCAGCGTATATTGCCGCTCGCCATTATAATCGCCGGCATAGTCGAGCCGCGTCACCAGGAAGCGTCCCTGCATCCGCTCGCCGCTCTCGAAGCTCAGCTCATAGGCGTCGATCGCCCCCGACAGCGCATGGCCGCGCAGCCGCGCCTCGGCGTCGGAGCCGGTGAAGATGCCCGCCGCGCTCACCGACACCGAACGCACTCCGGCGCCCGACAACAGCTCGCGCCAGCCGCCCGAATCCTTGGTCGTGACGTTCACCGCCTCGCCGTTCACCGACAGCTGCGTCGTGCGCAGCCCCGCCACCGTGGCATAGGCCGGCGGCACCGCGCCGTCGCCGATCTTGAGCAAAAATGCGCTCCCATTTTCGATTGCCATCGTCTATTCTCCTTGCCTCACAAGAACATCCGCAAACGGGGAGTCGCAGGATGCTGTTCACATCGATACTCTTGGCCGCCATGGCGCCCGCTTCGACCGCGAACGTCGACACGGCGCGCGCCGCCTTCACCAAATGCCTGCGCACCGACATGAAGAAGTCGCTCGAGGCCAAGATGGGCGAGGCCGAATATGAAATGGCGCTGAAATCCAACTGCTCGGAAGAACGCGACGCCTTCCGCGCCGCGGTCATCGCCTTCGGCCGCGCCGCCGGCGACAGCGAAAAGAACGCAACCGACGACGCCGACATGCAGATCGAGGATTATCACGCGAACTTCACCGACAAATTCAAGGACTACAGCTCGACCAACACCCTCCCGGGCGAGTGATTTTGCTGCGGTAGACCTGCAGCAAAAAGTGCAGCAAAACACCGGGCTCCCCTCACTGAAAGGGAGGGGTAGCGAGACTTGCGAACTTGTTCGCCAGTCGCAGCTGGGGGTGGGTCCGCGGGATAAGACAGACGCTCGCTTCGCTCGCACCCACCCCTCCCTTGCAGGGAGGGGAGCTATAACGCCACCAAACACCGGCACCGCACGACAATCTCGTGCCGCCACCCTCCATCCTTCGCAAACGCAAAGCGCGTCCGCACCACCCGCGCGCTGACGATCGACCAGCCACCCGCCCCGCCGCGCATCTCCGGCACCAGCGCCTCGATCCGCCCCGCCGCCGCGTCGCCCGCCGCCTCGCCGGCTCCGACCAGCGCCAGCGTCATGCGCACCTCGCGCCCGGCGGCATCCTTCGTCCCCCAGTCGCTCCCCTCGGCCCCGCCGATACTGACATAGGGCGCGCTCGCCCGCGCCGGCACGCCGTCGAACACCCCGTGCACCAGCCCCGCCAGCACCACATCGTCCGCCAGCACGCGCAGCGCCCGCGCGCGTATCGCTGCCTCGGCGCCGCTCATCGTCCCAGCCTCACGCGCCGCCACGGCTGCCACAGCGCCGCGACGATCGCCGGCGGCGCGCACCCGAATTCGCCCCGGGCTTCGCTCCGCGCCTCGTGCAGATGCTGGATCATCCGCGCCAACCCCTGGCGGATCGCCTCGGGAACCCCATTGACCTCGCTCGCCAGCCCGGCGCGATAGGTCATGCGCACATGCGTCGCGTCGCCCGGCGCGTCGATCCGCACCCGCGCGGCGCCATCGCGGTCGATCTCGCACCGCCAGGCATCGCCCGCCAGTGCCGTCTCGGCGCCGCCGACCAGCCCCGTCACCGCCTCGACCGCCACCACCGGCCGCTTGATCAGCCTGATCCAGCCCGCCGCCACCGGCATCTCTTCGGTCACCGCGCGCGCGATCAGCATCTGCCCGGTAAAGGCCTCGCACAGATCGGCCGCGCTCCGGATCAGCCCCGCGACCACCGCGTCGTCCTGGCCCGCGCCCAGCCGCAGCCACGCCTTCGCCTCGGCGACGCCCACCGGCGCCGCGCCCTTCTCGATCGCGGTGATCATCAGCGTTCCTCCACCCGCAGCATGATCGAACGTTCGTCGATCTGCCCGTCGCTCAGCGTGACCCGGTTGGTCACGCGATACAGGCCGCCCGCGACCCCGCCCGCGATCGTCGCGGCACAGCGCAGCAAGTCGTGGCTCGCGCCCGCCACCGCCACGCCCCCGTCGACATCGGGCTCGACCGCCCAGCTCGCATCTTCGATGGTCTGCCCGTCCAGATAGGCATCGCCCCAGTCGAACGCATAATCGATCCGCGCCCCCGGATCCTTGATCAGCAACATCTTATTTCTCCCGCCCGCATCCGATCCTCCCCACTTGTGGGAGGTGGCAGCGCGAAGTGCTGACGGAGGGGGCTGGCATCCTCACGCGACTTCGCGTCGGGACGCCAGCCCCCTCCACCATGCTTCGCATGGTCCCCCTCCCCGTTCCGGGAGGATTTCGTCTTCACCTCTTCCTCGCGACCACCCGCCGTTCGCGCGCTTGCGCCCCGGCCCCGCCGCCGCGCCCCGCGCCCAGCACGGCCCCCAACCGCGGCCCGGCCCACTCGCCCGCCAGGTCGCGGACCCCGGCATCGCCGATCGCCGCGCCCGACAGCGCGCGCGCGCCCATCATGCCGCCGCTCCGGCGACCAGCCCCGCGATCAGGAACAAAGCCAACTGGTCGCTGCGCACCCCGAAGCGGTCGTGCCAATCGCCGTCCGCATCCTGCCAGCGGTCGAAACAGAGGAAGGCATAAGGCGTGCGCCCCGGCCGCCCGTCGGCCCCGATCGCATCGACCAGCCCCTCGTCGGCCATCACCGCCCAGACATGCTGCGCGCGCACCCCGAAATGCCGCCGGGCGTCATCGGCGCCCTTCGCCGCGATCGCATCTTCCCACTGGAAAAAGCCCAGCACGCCCGCGATCCGCTGCGCCGCGCGCAGCTCGGCCGCGCTCGCGCCGCCCTGCCAGCGTTTCTCGCGCGCATCCGATGTGTTGATCGTCCCCGTCGCCGCATAGACCGTCGACCAGCGAAAGCCGCTCAGCCCCAATGTCTGCGCATTGTCGGCACCCGGCCGAAACCGCCCGGCATTGTCGAGCACCGCCGCCTTGTCGAGCAGCCCCGCGTTCGACACGCTGAATTTCAGGTCGGTCTGCCCGCCATGCCCCACGGGCATCGTCGCCGCGATCTACGCACGCACCCCGGCGCCGCTCACCGATCCATCGGCAGAGCGAAAGTTCAGCGCGGCAAAGGCCGCATTCGCGCTCCACCCCACGGTCCCCGCCTGCGTATCGGCGATCTCGATCACCACCGGCGCGCTGCCGTCGACCGCCGAACTGCCCTTGACCACCAGCCGCTGCCCCGGCGCCTCTTCGCCCACGCCCAGATTGCCCGCGCAGACGAAGCCGCCGCCGCTCCGCTGGTGAACGAGCGCGCTCGCGGGCACATTGACCCAGCCGCTGCCGCGCCGCACCGTCACGCTGTCCGCCGCCTCGACAGCGCTCGCCGACGAATGCCCGGTCGAGACCGGCTGCTTGCCCGCAATCGCGCCATCATGCCCCGCGACCGCCGCCTGTGTCGCCGCCAGCGCAGTGCCCTGCGCCGTCACCGTCGTGCCGAGCGCCGCCAGCCCCGCGGCATTGGCGGCGACGCCCGCCGCCGCACCGGCCAACGCCGTATCGGCGGCGGAGAACCACCCCGCCCCCGCGGTCAGCGCGACCGTCTTGATCCCGCCCGCGAACGCCACCGCCGCGCCGCCGTTCGACGAAGCCGCGACGACATCGCGCACCAGCCGCCCCTCGGCGTCGAGATGCCCGGTCCCAGTCTCCCATTCGCCGGCATGCGTCACCCCGGCGATCGCATAATGAAAGCTCGCCCCGCCCGGCACCGCCGCGCCGAACGCGCGATGCCCCGGCAAGGCCCCGCCCAGCACCAGCGCACCGCTCCCCGTCCCCGTGCACCGCTCGCGCACCAGGTCGGCAAAAAACAGGCTCGGCATGATCGGCCGTCCTTTCGACTATGATCGATGGAAAAAGACGGACGGGTCGAGCTTCGACCCGTCCGTATGCGCCCGGCCCAATCCCGAAAGGGGAGGGAGCCGGGCCGGGCGCCGCATCGCGCGCCAGCTCAGCTGGCGGCGAATTTCATCAGCTTGATCGCGTTCGAATCGATGATCGCGCCGCCCACCCTTTTGGTTGCATAGAAATGCACGAAGGGCTTGTTGCTGAACGGATCGCGCAGGATGCGCGTCTCGCCGCGGTCGGCGACGAGGTAACCCGCGCGGAAATTGCCGAAGGCGATCGACAGGCTGTCGGCGGCCAGCGCCGGCATGTCCTCGGCCTCGACCACCGGATAGCCAAGCAGGCTCGCCGCCTGCCCCTCGACCAACCCCGGCTGCCAGATAAAGGCGCCGTCGCTCGTCTTGAACTTGCGGATCCGCGCCAGCGTATCGCTGTTCATCACCCAGCACGCCCCCTGGCGGTACGGCGCGCGCAGCGAGTGCACCAGGTCGACCAATTTGTCCTGCGGGTTCGACGCCGCAAACGCCCCCGCGGCCCCCGACGCGATATATTGCAGCTCGCCGAAATCGCGCACCGCATCGGCCTCGTTCGTGGCGGTATAGGACAGGAAGCCCTTGGGCCGGTTGGTCCCGTTGCCGCCGACGAAGGCCGTGCCCTCGGCCACCGCGAACTCGCGCCCGATCTCGTCGGCCAGCCAGGCCTCGACATCGAACATCGCATCGTCGAGCATCGCCTGGCTCGCCGCCGGATTGGCGTAAAGCTCGCCCGACGGCGGCGCGATCTCGGCGAAGCTTCGCGTGTCGGTCTCGGGCCGCGCTGCCGTCTCGCCGACCCAGCCGGCTTCGGTGGCGCCGGTCGCGACCAGCTTGCGATAGCCGCTCGTCCCCGTCTGCACGACGGTCGCGATGCGCCGGATCGGCGACAGCGATTTCAGCGTCGAGGCGATCGACCCGTCGATCTCGCGCGGCACCGCATAGCCGCCCTCGGCGGCGCTAGCGCCCGACAGGCTCTTCATCTCGACCCCCGCATCGATCCCGCGCCGCAGATAGCGCTCGACAAAGGCATCGCGCGCCGGATCGGCGGCCTTCGCCCCATCGAGCGGCAGCCGTCCCGCCGCCACCGCCTGCGCGTCGAGCTGCGCCTTCAGCGCCGACACCGACGCCTTGAGCTCGTCGACCGCCTCGGCCGCCAGCACCGCATCGAACGCGCCCTCCAGCGCATCCGCCTTCACTTCGATATCCACTTCCATGCCCGTCACTCCTTCACCTGATCCACCGCAATCACCCGCGCCAGCGCCTGCATCGGCGCCGCCACCAAACTCACTTCCATGAGGTCGAGCCCCAACAGCTCGCGCGGGTTCGCGCCCCGTGCCGCGGTCACCCGGTACCCGAACGACAATCCCGTCAGCGCCCCGCGCGCGACCAGCGCCGCCGCCGTCGGATGCGTCACCCGCGCCACGACGCGCAGGCCCCGGCTGTCCTCGGCCAGCGCCTCGACCACGCCGACGACGGCCCCCGCCCGATGCTGCCACAACAAGGGCACCCCGCGCCCACGCGCCAGGCTGCGCGCAAAGGCCCCGCCGCGCACCACATCGCCCCCGCGATCGACCCGGTCGAACACCGAGGCGTATCCCGCAAAACGGACCGAAGAACTTTCGCGCAGAGACGCAGAGGACGCAGAGAAAGAAGAAGGCGGCAAAGCCGCCCCGATCTCCGCAACTTCGATCACCGATGCTTCTGCCGTTTTCACGCCCAAAATCTCTGCGATCTCTGCGCCTCTGCGCGAATCCTCTTCTTCGCTTCGCGGCGCCGCGCCGCCGCGTGAACCTGTTCCCCCGACCGCCGCCCTCACCGCAGCAACCCCGGCAGCCCCATCTTCACGGCCAGCCCCACGACGACCAGCGCCAGAACCCCACGCACGGCCCAGTCGACCGCCGCCTTCCACGCGCTCGTCTTCGCATCGCGCCACGCGCCCAGCAGCTGGCGCAGATCGCTCACGTCGCCGCGCGCCGCCTCGTCGGCGAGCCCCAGCCGCGTCAGCGCCCGCCGCGCCCCCATCTCGCTCGCCTCCTCGATCAATGCGCGCAGGATCGCCGCATCGACGGGCGCACCCGCCCCCGCCAGCGCGACCAACCGCGCCAGGGCCTCTTCTTCATCCATGTCGAAATCCTTTCTCGCCTCTCCCCTTGGGGGAGAGGCAGCGAGACTTGTCCGCGCGCAGCGCGGGCTTAGTCGCAGCGGTGAAGGCCCGTCGGCCTCACCCCACCCCCAGCATCGCCTTCTTCTCGTCCGCGGTCAGCCAGTCCGCCGCCGACACCTCGCGCCACAGCGCCATCCGCTCCTCGACAAGCGCCGGCACCTTGTTGAGATCGACCCCCAGCGCCGCGCCCGGAAACCACCCGCGCAACCCCTGCGCGATCGCGCCCAAAATCTTCGCCGCCAGCGGCAGCACCGTCAGCCGCCACAACGCCCGGTTCGCCTCGCGATAATTGGCATAGGTCGCGTCCCCCGGCAGCCCCAGCAGCATCGGCGGCACCCCGAAGGCCATCGCGATCTCGCGCGCCGCGCTGTGTTTCAGCTCCAGGAAATCCATCTCGGCGGGCGACAGGCTCAGCGCCTGCCATTTGAGCCCGCCCTCCAGCAGCAAAGGCCGCCCCGCATTCGCCCCGCCGGCAAAACCCTCGGCCAGCTCCTCGCGCAGCCGCTCGACCTGCTCGGCCGACAGCGGCACGCCCTTGTCGCCCGGATCGTGCACCAGCGCCCCCGACGGCCGTGCCGCATTGGCGAGCAGCGCCGCATTCCACTTCGTCGCCGCATTATGCGCCGCGATCGCCGCCGCCGCCGCGCCCAGGCACCCCGCGCCATAATGATCGTCGAGGGGATGCAGCGCCTTCACATGCACCACCGCGGTCCGCCCCGCGCCATGCTCGGCAGGCAGCGTCACCCCCGACCCGCCCGCGCTGTACCGATAGGCAACCGGCCACCCGCGGCTGTCCGCCTCGACCGTCACCCGCTCGGGCCGCAGCGCGAACAGCTCCGCCGGCGCCCCCGCCCCGTCGGCCAGGATCTGCACATAGCCGTTGCCGTGCAGCAGCAGCTGCGAGGCCAGCGTCTCCACCAGCCCCTGCCCGCCCGACGTCGCCGCGACCAGCGCCGCGAGCCCCGCATCGCTCGCCTCGACCGGCGCGCTCCCGACCGCCTCGGCGACCAGCCGCACCGATCGCTGCACGATCGGGTTCGCCAGATACCCCTCGCGCAGCTGCGCCTCGAACGACAGCGGCGCCGGCGCGCTCCACGCCCCATAGACCCGCGACAAAGCCGGCCGCGCAGAGCCCTGCGCCGCCTTGCGCCCAAACCAGTTCATAAAATTCTCCCACAAGATCCTCCCTGTGGCGAAGCCATGGGGAGGGGGACCGCCCGCGAAGCGGGTGGTGGAGGGGCCGAGGCGGTTTACGCCGCCGCAGCCGGAAAAATGCGCGCAGAGGCGCAGAGACCGCAGAGAAAAAGGTTCACGCGGAAACGCGGAGCCGCGGAGAAAAACAAAGGCGGCAAAGCCGCCATTCTTCTTCCTCAGCGCCCTCTGCGCGAAAACCCTCTTCCTCTTTTCTTCTCCGCGTCTCCGCGCCTCCGCGTGAACTAGATCCTCACCACCCCCGGCTCCCGTCCACCGCGCTGCTTGGAAAGCAACTCCGCCAAGGCCCAAACGCACGCATCCGCCCGATCGGGCGACCGCCCCGGCCCCGCATAACCGCCCCCGATCTTCAGGCCGCAAAGCTCGTCCTCGAGCGCCGAGAACACCCCCGCATGCACCACGTCGCCGCGCTCGTAAGCCAGCGCCACCGGCTCCGCGCGCCGCGCCTTGCCGACGCTCGCGTGCACCGCGACCACCGGCAGCGTCACCGTCGCCGCGCGCAACGTGCCCAGCACCATCTCGCCCCCCATATTGCTCTCGGCCACGACGCGCTCGGCGCCCCAGCGCGCCGCCGCCGCCGCCACGGCTTGGGCCCACACCGCGGGCGAGGCCTTTTCGACGCTCGCATCCTCAACCACCGCCAGCTTGCCGTCGCGCAGCAGGGCCGCGACGACGATCCCGCACGCATCGCCGGTCGAGGTCGCCGGCGGATCGACCCCGATCACCACGCGCACCGGCTTGCCGATCGCATCGGCCTCGACCCGGCACGCCTCGACCAGCGCGCGAGTCCACAGTGCCCCCTCGGCATCCTCCAGCATCTCGCCGTCCAGCTCCTGCCGCCCCAGCCGCGTCCCGCCGTAACTCGCCAGCATCGCCTCGACGAAGCTCGCCGGCAGATGCTTGTTGTCGCGCGTCCGCCCAAAGGTCTCGGCCAGCCCCGGCGCCGCCTTCACCCGCCGCATGACCTCGTTGGTCTGCGGCGTCGTCGTGACCAGCACGCGCGGATGCTCGCCCAGCCGCATGCCCAGCATCAGATTGTCCCACGCCGCCGTCCCGCGCCGCCATTTCGCCAGCTCGTCGCACCAGGCCGCGTGATGTTCGGGCCCGCGCAATTCCTCGCCCGCCTCGGCCGAATAGAGCGTCGCCACCGCACCGCTATCGAAGCTGAGCTCGCGCCGCCCCGGCGCCCAGCGTATCTCCTCATGATCGCGCGCGACCGCGATCAGCCCGCTCGGCCCCTCGATCATCACCCGCTGCCCGTCGGCGATCGTCGCCGCGACCAGCGCGATCTGCGCCCCCGGCATGCTACGCGCGACCTCGCTCACCCATTCGGCCCCCGCACGCGTCTTGCCGAACCCGCGCCCCGCCTGGATCAGCCAGATGCGCCAGTCGCCCGGCGGTTCGCGCTGGCCGGCGTGCGCCTGCCCGTACCAGCGCCGCGCCAGTTCGCGCCGTTGCGCCACCGTCATCAGACGCATCACCGTCCGCAATTCCCGGGGGGTCAACCCCGCGAGCTGCGCAAAGACGACCTCCGACCAGGCGCTCAGCCGCTGCGGTGTCCATTTTTTCACCGCGCGCGACTTCGGGGCAGCCCATCTCCTGGTCACGCGCTCTCGTCCACCGGCGAAGGCAAGCGCCGGTCGGCGACCGCCACCGGGAATTGTATGACCGCGGACCCGTCCCGGTTGCGCAGCACCCGGCGGCGCTTCACCATGCGGATGCGCTTGATCAACAGCGCGTCGACCTCCTGCTGCGTGGCGACATGTCGCGCCGCGGAACGCCGACCCCGCACCGCGCCGCGTTCGACGCTCGGCCGATGCTGGCGCAGCACATTCATCGCCTCGGCGACCGTCATCTTCTCGACCGGCTGGCGCGCCTCGTCTTCGGCGTCGAGCGTCAGCCCCTCGACCGCTTCGATCGCGCGGCGCAGCAGCGCCATCTCCAGCCGCTCATATCCGATCTCCAGCGCGGCCTGCCATTGTTCGGCAAACAGCGGATCGCGCTGGCGCACGCGATACACGCACGGCGACAGAACCCCCGCCGCCTTGCGCGCCCGCTCGACGTTGCAGCTCGCCGCCAGCTCGTCGAGAAACAGCTTGCGCTTCGCGGCGGTAAAACTGTTGGGGCGGGGCCTGCGCCGCTGCAGCGGCCCGACCGACCCCGCCCCGATCTCATCCTCGCGCTCGTCCATCCATCGCCTCCAGACACAGATCGGGCCGGCAGCCCCAAAGGAGGCCCCGGCCCGACTCGCAATTTTCCATGATGAGATATATGTGCCAGATCAGCGTAACGATGTCAAGATATTTTTACCTATTTGGTTATTTCTCACATTTGTCGCGGTCTGTGGCTTTTGGATTCTTGCGGCGTTTTATGCCCCCCCAATGGGGATGGCGCCGCGCCGCGCATGTCTCCAACGCTCGCTATGTCTTTGTACTGGA
This sequence comes from Sphingopyxis sp. QXT-31, assembly GCF_001984035.1. Taxonomy (NCBI): domain Bacteria; kingdom Pseudomonadati; phylum Pseudomonadota; class Alphaproteobacteria; order Sphingomonadales; family Sphingopyxidaceae; genus Sphingopyxis; species Sphingopyxis sp. QXT-31. The sequence continues at coordinate 2,429,224 of NZ_CP019449.1, forward strand.
GCGCTATTCACATGATCCGCATGCTTTTCTCGTCTGCCGCCGCTCTCGGTCTGGCCTTATCTGCGACCTGGGTTCCGTCATCGGCACAGACAAAGCCGGATTTCCAACGCATTCCGTCGCTGCCGCTCCCTTGGTGGCAGGCAAAGATCGGCGATAGGGGCTGCATGGTCGTCCAGTTCGATCCGGACAACCGCGAACACAGCTTCGGCTTCATGAAGGTAGCAGGCAGCGCTGGCATTCGTGAGCTTGTGGCCTTTTCGGGCGGCGCCGGATGGCCCAGGCCTGCGAGCGGTACGCGCATGAAGGCGAAATTTCAGGTCGCCGGACGCGACATCCTGCCGATCGAGATCGAATATTCGAACACCGGCTTGTGGAACGCGGCGGTCAACGATCCCAAATGGTTGCGCGAATTCACCAACTGGCCCGACATGGGCATCAGGCTCGACAACCCCGAAACCCGAACGCTCCCCGCGCGCGCCATTCGGCTGCCCGTCGCGCAGCTCAAGGAAGCGCGCAAGCTCGTGCAGCGTTGCTGATCCCCGACCTCGAAAGGACCTGCCATGCCTGGCTCACTTCTCGCCTTCGCGTCGATGCTCGTCGCGCTTCAGGGCACCAGCCCGGTCACCGATTCCGAAATCGCTCTCTGTGTGAAATCGGCCGAGTTCATCGACAAGGCATCGCGCACGGGCCAATGGGCGAACACCACAAATCGCACGATCCTGACCATGCGGTCGGTGTCCGGCCAATTGCTCGCGCGCTACGTCGACCGGACGACCGGCCCCGGCGCCGCGGCGTTCGACCAGCTGGGCCGGGCCGAATTCAACCGCAAGTTCGGCAGCGGATCGACGGTGCAGCAGATATGGGAAATGGTACAGGCCTGCACCCCGGCGGCGGCGTCAGCATCCTGATGCGGTTCAGGCGGCGTCGTGAAAGATCACGCCCAGCACGCGCCGCTGCCCCGACCGCACTTCGCTCACCCCGTGGCGCATCGTCACGCGGTAATCGCCCCGCGAGCCCCGCACCGGCCGCGCGTTCACCGCGCACACTACCGCGTCGCCCTTGCCCAGCGGCACGACGGCGGCGCGCGACTGCATGCGCGGGCGCTGTTCGGTCAGCACGAACTCGCCCCCTGTGAAATCCGCCCCCGGCGCCGACAGCAGCACCGCCGCCTGCAGCGGAAAGACATGCTCGCCATATAGGTCCTGGTGCAGGCAATTATAATCGCCCGGCCCATAGTTCAGCAGCAACGGCGTCGGCCGCGCCTGCCCTGCAGCGTGGCAGCGCGCGAGAAATTCGGCGTGCTTCTCCGGAAAGCGGACATCGATCCCCATCCGCGCGTGCCAGCGGTTGGCTAGGGGCGCGAGCCGCGGATAGAGCGCCGTGCGCAGCGCCCCCACCGGCTCCGGCAGCGGATAGGCGAAATAGCGATATTCGCCGCGCCCGAAGCCGTGCCGCGCCATCGTAACCCGGCTGCGAAACTCCGCCGCGGCATCGTAGCGCGCCGCAAGCGCATCGCATTCGCCGGCGCCGAGCAGCCCCGGCAGCACCGCCCAGCCCCGGGCATCGAGCGCCGTAGCGGCGGCTTCCCAGTCGCTCGTCGCGATACGGGTGTCGAAGTCATTGGATGCGTTGTTCATCCCGCGGCCATGGCACCCGCCGCACCGCGCCGCGCCCCGTTTCTTGCGCTCAAAACCAGGCGCGCCCGCTCCGGCGTCAGATGACGAAATCGGCCCCCGACAGCGACGCGATATTCAGATTCTGGATCACCAGGAACTGCCCCGTCGCATATTCGATCACCGCATCGGCGCCCTGCTGCGTGATGTGCGGCTGCAGCGCCGCGAAATCGGTGTAGCCGTGGATCTGGATCTGGTCGACGCCGTCCTCGAAATCGAGGATATAGTCGATCGAGGACGCCCCCAACGCCTTGACGTAGAAGCGGTCGCCTGCCGCGCCGCCGACCATGATGTCGTTGCCCGCACCGCCGTCGATGAAATCACGCCCCGTGCCGCCGTCGATCACGTCGTTGCCGCCATAGCCGTACAGGCTGTCGTTGCCGTCCTCGCCATAGATGCCGTTGGTGACGTCGTTGCCCCAGATCATGTCATGACCCGCGCCGCCGAGCAGGGCGACATTGTTCTCGCTGGCCGCATTGCCCTGCAGGTCGCGCGCCGAGATGAAATTGCCCAGCTCGTTGCCGACCCCAAAGCTGGTATTGCCCCAGACGTAAAGCGCGTCGACATGGGCATAAAGATAGACGCCGGCGCCCTCGATCCTCGCGTAAACCGTGTCATATCCGCCGCCTGCGGCTTCGAAGGTCAGGTCGGCGGGCGTGTCGACATGATAGATATCGTCGCCCGAACCGCCATCCATCAGGTCATAGTCGCCCAAGCCGCCGGCGCCGTAGAGCTCGTCGTTCCCCGCACCCCCGACCATGATGTCGGTGACGAAATCCTCGCCGCCATGCAGCAGGTCGTCGCCGTCCTCGCCATAGAGCGCGTCGGCGCCGTCGCCGCCGTACAGCAGGTCGAACCCCGCGCCGCCGGCCAGATAGTCATTGCCGAACACCCCGAACAGCCAGTCGTTGCCGTCCTCGCCGAACATGCTGTCGTTGCCGCCGAAGGGCTCGCCATCGCCGCCGCCGTAGATCCGGTCGTTTCCGGCGCCGCCGAGCAACAGCTCGTCCGCGGCGCCGCCATAGATCTCGTTGTCGCTCGCATTGCCGACCAGAAAGGTCACCGTGTCCGACGCAGCACGGATATTCTCGACATTGGCGTGCGCGTACCAGCCGCCGTTCTGGATGCGAACAGAAACCGTGTCGCGGCCATAGAGGCTGAGGCCGGGCGAGTCCGCCTGTTCGAACACGATATCGCCGCTATGGTCGATGCCATAAAAATCGTCGCCTATTCCGCCATAGAGCAGGTCGGCCGACGGCGCTTCGGACGGATCGAAACGGATGTCGAGCGAATCAGTGCCCGGCCCGCCGACCAATGTGTCGGTCCCCCGGCCGCCGCTCAGCGAATCGTCGCCGTCGTCGCCATAGAGGACGTCGTCGCCGTCCCCGCCATCGACCTCGTCCTGACCGAAACCCGCATCGACACGGTCGTTGCCCGCCCCGGCGCGAATGACGTCGCCCTCGTCGGTCCCGACGATCTTGTCGTCCGCGTCCGTCCCGTGGATTTCCTTGGTCAGCATCTTCTTCGACATGGTTTCCCCGCTCATTGTGCGCGCCCCCGCGGCTCACGATGGGCTGATATTCGGCGACGGTCGGTCGCACAACGGCAATTGCACGCGGTTCGTCCGATTCCGGGAATCGGGCCGCTTCGACCACCCAGGCCAACGGGCGGCCGCAGGCGCGCCCTGCCCACCGCCACCCCATTGACCACCACGCGCGAAAGGCCCAAACCCCTCGCCTCCACCAAAAAAGGGGCAGCAATTTCATGCACAAACTGGCCTTCCTCGGCGCGAGCCTGCTCGCCTTCGCCGCTCCCCACGCCGCCGCGCAGGACACGCCGCCCGCCGCCCCGACCGCAGCACCCGCCCCCGCCGCCCCGACCTCGGCCTCCGCGGTCGGCAGCGCGCGCACCGCGCCCGAGCGGCGCTTCACCGGCGCCGACCTCTTCGACCTGTCGATCGCCGCCGACCCGCAGATCAGCCCCGACGGCCGCCACATCGCCTATGTCCGCCGTTCGAACGACATCATGACCGACCGCGCGGTCAGCTCGATCTGGCTGATCGACACCGCGACCGGCGAAGAAACCCCGCTCGCGGGCCGCAGCGGCGGCGCCTTTTCGCCGCGCTGGTCGCCCGACGGCAAGCGCCTCGCCTATGCCTCGACCGAGGGCGGCAGCGCGCAGCTCTGGGTCCATTGGCTCGCAGGGGGCGAGGCGGTGCGCCTCACCGGCCTGCCGACCAGCCCGTCGAGCCTCGCCTGGTCGCCCGACAGCCGCTCGATCGCCTACACCATGCTCGTCAAGGACGACGGCCCCAAATTCGGCAAGGCGCCGGCGAACAAGCCCGAGGGCGCCAAATGGGCCGAGCCGCTCGAGGTCCACGACCTGCTCGCCTATCGCGGCGACGGCGAAGGCACTATCGAACCCGGTTTCGAGAAGATCTTCGTCGTTCCCGCGACCGGCGGCTCGCCGCGCCAGCTGACCTTCGGTCCCTATCACGACGGCGGGCCCTTGAGCTGGTCGCGCGACGGCCGCACCCTCTATTTCGGCGCCAACCGCAAGCCCGACTGGGAGAATGACCCGGTCGAGGGCGAAATCTACGCGCTCGACGTCGCCAGCGGCGGCGTGCGCCAACTCACCGACCGCAACGGTCCCGACGCGAACCCGCTCGTCTCGCCCGACGGCCGCACCATCGCCTGGCTCGGCTTCGACGACAATCTGCGCGCATACGAGAACACCCAGCTCTACATCATGAACCCCGATGGCTCAGGAAAGCGCAGCCTGACAACCAAATGGGACTATGGCATCGACGCGATCCTCTGGGCCGAGGGCGGCAAGGCGCTCTACGCGCAATATGACGATCATGGCGAAACCAAGGTCGCGCGTATCGGCCTCGACGGCGCGATCCGCACCGTCGCGACCGGCCTCTCGGGCGGCGGGCTCGACCGGCCCTATACCGGCGGCAGCTTCAGCGTCTCGAACGCCGGCGCGGTCGCGTTCACAGGCGGCACCCCCACCCGCCCCGCCGAGGTCCAGCTCATGAGCGGCGGCAAAGCCCGAACGTTGACGGACCTCAATCGCAGCCTCCGCGACGTGAAATCCTTCGGCGAAGTCCGCAAGATCAGCACCGGCTCCAGCCACGACGGCAAGGAGATCGAGGGCTGGCTGACCCTGCCCCCCGGCTATGTCGAGGGCACCAAGGTGCCGCTGATCCTCGAAATCCACGGCGGACCTTTTGCGGCTTACGGCCCGCATTTCTCGACGGACAACCAGCTCTACGCCGCCGCGGGCTATGCCGTGCTCTCGCCCAACCCGCGCGGCTCGACCAGCTATGGCGCCGCCTTCGCGAACGAGATCGACAAGGCCTATCCGGGCAATGATTATTTCGACCTGATCAGCATCGTCGACCGCGCCATCGCGCTCGGCATCGCCGACCCCGACGCGCTATTCGTCACGGGCGGTTCGGGCGGCGGCGTGCTCACCAGCTGGATAATAGGCAAAACGAACCGCTTCAAAGCCGCCGTCACCCAGAAGCCCGTTATCAACTGGACGACGCAGGCGCTCACCGCCGACGGTCCCGCCTTCTTCGGCCGCTACTGGCTCGGCGCGATGCCGTGGGAGAAACCCGAGCTTTTCTGGGCGCGCTCGCCGCTGTCGCTCGTCGGCAATGTCGAGACCCCGACGATGGTTGTCGTCGGCGCCGAGGATTATCGCACCCCGGTCAGCGAGTCCGAGCAATATTATACCGCGCTCCGCCTCCGCGGCGTCCCCACCGCGCTGATCAAGGTTCCGGGCGCGAGCCACGGCGGCATCGCCGCGCGCCCGTCGCAATCGGCGGCCAAGGCCTCGGCGATCCTCGCCTGGTTCGAGAAATACAAGAAAGGCTGGACGCGCCCGGCCGCCGATTGAGCGGCGCCCGGCTTGGAATTTGGTGATTATTGTGCGGATCCAATCGCAGAATAGGGGTTCGCGGGCGGGGCCACTGTTCCCCGGCGAAAGCCGGGGCCCAGAAGGCAAAGGCGACCTGCGAGTCCTGGGCCCCGGCTTTCGCCGGGGAACGGCTCACCTCGGCAAACCGCAGTCGGCGGAGGTCGTTTCGATATCTAAAATCTGATCTCGACCGACGGCGCGCTCCGCTCGTGCGCGCCGTGATAGACCGCCTCGATATTGTTACCGTCGGGGTCGAGCAGAAAGGCGGCGTAATAGCCGGGATGATAGGGCCGCTCGCCCGGCGCGCCATGGTCGGTGCCGCCCGCGGCGAGCCCCGCCGCGTAAAAGGCATCTACCATCGCGCGATCGGCGGCCTGAAACGCCAGATGGTGCCGCCCGGTCAGCTCGCCCGTCGCGGCCTGGCTGTCCTTCGACGACACGAACAGCTCGTCGACCCAGAAATAATCCTCGGCCTCGCCGCCGATCGGCATCTTCAGCACGTCGAAGACCGCCTCGTAAAAGGCGCGGCTGGCCTTCAGGTCGGCGACGACCAGCTGGATATGGTCGATCAGCCGGCCGCGGTGCAGCAATTGGGTTTCCATGCGTTTCGCTCCTCGTCTCGCGCCCCGCCTGCCGCCCCTCGACAACCCGCCCGCGATGAAGATCGTTCCGCGCGCTTGCCTCGCATCGATATACAATATATTGCGCAATATATTGTATAGATTGATTCGGAGCTCCCCCCATGACCCGCTGGCCCCTCCTGCTCACCACTGCTCTCGTCTGGATGGCATCCCCCGCCGCCGCGAGCGAGACCCCGCTCACCCCTGCCGAAAAGCGCGCCGTAGTCGAACAGCTCGGCCAGGCGCTCGAGGCCAATTATGTCTTTCCCGACAAGGCCAGGACCATCGCCGCGACCTTGCGACGCCGCCTCGACGCCGGCGATTACGACGCCGCGCCCGACCGCCGCACCCTCGCGAACGAACTCACCGACGACCTGATCGCCGCCAGCAATGACCTGCATTTCTCGGTCGGGGTCGATCCCGACTGGGTCGCGGGCTACGCCGCGAAACAGGACCCCACACGCGCCGCCGCGCTGCGCGAGCAGGAACGGCAGGGCGAGGCGCGCAGCAATTTCGGCTTCGCGGGGCTGCGCTATCTCGACGGCCATATCGCCTATGTCGATCTCGCCTATTTCGCGAACCCCGAGTTCGGCTATGACGCGGCGGCGGCGGCGATGCGCTTCGTCGAGAACGGCGACGCGGTGATCTACGACCTGCGCTACAACAATGGCGGGCACCTCGAAATGGCGCAGCTGCTCGCGAGCCAGCTCTTCCCCGGCGACAAGGATCAGGAGCTGTTCGATTATTACTATAATCTCGACGGCCGCCGCGTCGAACGCGGCCAGTGGGTGCTCCCCGCGCTCCCCGCCAAGCGCCTGACCGGCAGGCCCGTCTATGTCCTCACCGGCTCGACCAGCTTCTCGGCGGCCGAATGGTTCGCCTATACGCTCAAAAAGCTCGGCCGCGCGACGCTGATCGGCGAGCGCACCGCGGGCGGCGCGCATCCCGTCGACCGCAAGCCCGTCGGCACCGACTTCTTCCTCCAGGTCCCGATCGGCCAGATCCGCGACCCCGTCGACCGCGGCGACTTCGAGGGGCAGGGCGTGACCCCCGACCATCAGATCGCCTCCGCCGACGCGCTCGCGGCGGCGCACCGCCTCGCGCTCGCCGACCTCGCCAAAGCCGACCCCGCAAAACAGGCCGACGCCGACTGGTTCGCGCCGACGCTCGCCCCGCGCACCCCGCCAACCACCGCCGCGCTCGAGGCCATCGCCGGCCGCTACGAAGGCCGCCGCATCGACCTCGCCCAGGGCAAATTGCGCTACACCTGGCGCGAGCGTCTCCGCCTGACGCTCGAACCGCTCGGCGGCGGCCTGCTCGCCATCGAGGGGGTGCGCGACTTCCGCTTCCGTATCGTCCGCAAAGGCGGCAAGATCGTCGCGCTCGACCGCATCAACCGCGACGGAACGATCCAGACCTATGCCCGCCTCCCCTGACAGCGCCGCCGACCTCGACGACATCAGCTTCCTCGGCCGCCTCGCCGAGGCGCTGAGCACGCGCATCGAGGAACAGACGCGCGACCTGTTCGCCGACGCGGGCATCGTCATCCCCGTCCGCTCCTGCTCGCTGCTCACCGCGCTACGCCAGGCCGGCGAGGCCTCGGCCGCCGAGCTCGCGCGCACGCTCGGCCAGTCGCACCAGCTCGTCGTCCAGAAATGCCCCGCGCTGCTCCGCCTCGGGCTCATCACCCAGCACCCCGACCCCGCCGACGCACGCCGCAAGCTGTTCCGCCTGACCGCCAAGGGCGCCGCGCAAATGGCGCTGCTCGACGCCTATACCGCCGGGATTTCGGGCGTGTACGAACGCCTCTTCGAAGAGACCGGCAACACCCACGCCGTCCTGCTGAAAACGCTGCAAGCGCTCGAAGACCGCCCGCTCCGCGAACGGGCGGCCGCCACCCCCTAAAAAACATTGGGATTGCTGGGATTTACCCCCGCACCTAGCCTCGGGCGTCGAAAACCAGCGGGGGCCTTGTGGTGATCCTATCGAAAAAACAGATTCTCGGCACCGACGGGCCCGACACGATCACGGGCTCGGCCGAAGACGAGGAGATCGCGACCGGCCCCGGCAAGGACATCGTCCGCGCCGGCGACGGCAACGACGATGTCTACGGCGGCCTGGGCGACGACACCCTCTACGGCGAGGGCGGCAACGACCGGCTGTTCGCCGAACTCGGCAACGACATCCTCTACGGCGGCGACGGCAACGACTATCTCGAGGGCAGCCTCGAACTGCCCGCCAATTATGATTTTGCCAGCGTCGGCCTGCCCGCCGACGGGCGCTTCGTGAACTATCTCTACGGCGGCGCGGGCAACGACACGCTGATCGCCGAAACGACGGGTCCGACCGGCGGCACCGGCGCGCGCACCACTCATATGTACGGCGGCACCGGCGACGACATCTATTATGTCCGCTTTTCCGACCAGAACCGGATCTTCGAAAGCCCCGGCGAAGGCACCGATCGCATCATCCTGATGTATCGCGACACCCCGGGCAGCGGCACCACCTTCTACATGCCTGCCAATGTCGAGCGGCTCGACGGGGTCCTCGGCACGCGCACCGTCAACGGCGTACGCAGCTCGGCGACGATCGTCGGCAACGAGCTCGACAACAGCATCCAGACCGACGGCGAGCTCGGCGGCGTGATCACCCCCACCGGCAACATGACGGTGCTGGCGGGTGCGGGCAATGATTCGGTGGTGACCGGCGCAGGCAACGACATCGTGTTCGGCGAGGCGGGCAACGACTATCTGAGCGGCGGGATCGGCACCGACGTGCTCATCGGCGGCGCGGGCAACGACGTGCTCGACCAATCCTATTACGCATCCGACCCCGCGTCGGCCGACGCACTGTACGGCGGCATCGGGGACGACGTCTATGGCATCGACCATTCGGGCGACATCGCGTTCGAAAACACCGGCGAGGGCCATGATCTCGCGGTGCTGCGGATCAACGGCGGCGGCTGGTATGCCCATGCGAATATCGAGGATATCTGGGTCCAGGGGGGGCAGACCGGCGTGACCTTCATCGTCGGCAATGCGCTCAACAACTATATCTGGGCGGGCGCCGGCAACGAGCTGCTGCTCGGCGGCGGCGGCGACGACCTGATCCTGGGCGAGGCCGGCAACGACACCATCTTCGGCGAAAGCGGCAACGACAGCCTGAACGGCGGCGCCGGGGTCGATTATCTCGCGGGCGGGATCGGCAACGACATATTGAACGGCGGCGACGGCGCCGACGCGCTCTACGGCGAGGACGGCGACGACCAGCTCTATGCCGGCAACGACTTCGCAACCGACATCCTCGTTGGCGGCGCAGGCAACGACACGCTCGTCGGCCAGAGCGGCAAGGGCGACTACGACCTGATGGACGGCGGCGCCGGCGACGACCGCTATTTCGTCGACACCCCAGACGACCTGACCTTCGAGGCGGCGAACGGCGGCACCGATTCGGTCTACGCCAACATCAACGGGGCGGGCTATTATCTCTATGCCAACACCGAAAATCTCTACATCGAGGGCAAGACCAGCTTCGGCGTCGGCAACGAGCTCGACAATCTGATCGACGCGCGCTGGAACAACGACCACAGCATCGGCGTCGCGCTGCTCGGCGGCCGCGGCAACGACCAGATTCACGGCAACAACGCCGCCAACGGCATCTATGGCGAGGACGGCAACGATACGCTCTACGGCTATGGCGGCAACGACGTCATCGTCGGCGGCGCGGGCAACGACATCATCGACGGCATGGACGGCAACGATATCATGGTCGGCGGCGCCGGGGCTGACCGCTTTGTCATCAACACCTATGGCCAGAACATCGACCATATCCTCGATTTCGAGCGCGGCATCGACAAGGTGCAGATCGGCGGATACGCAAACTATGCGTCGCTCCAGTCGCACATGTACCAGCAGGGCGCGGACACGGTGATCGAATATAGCACCGGCCGCTTCCTCGTGCTCCAGAACGTCGACCTCGGCACGCTGACCGGCGCCGACTTCGGCTTCTGACGCGCCGGGCTACAGCGTCCTGACCATCACCAGCGCATCGACGAAGCCCAGCGCGGGATGCTCGAACGCGCCCGGCAGCCGCCCGACGACCGCGAAGCCCAACGACTCCCACAGCCGCACCGCGCGCTCGTTGCTCGCCACGACGAAGTTGAACTGCATCGCCCGAAACCCGCGCGCCTTTGCTTCGTCAAAGCTATGCAGCGCCATCGCCTGCGCCACCCCGCGCCCCGTCGCCGCGGCACCAGTCATATAGCCGCAGTTCGCGACATGCGCCCCGCCGCCCGCTTGATTGGCGCGCAGATAATAGGTGCCGAGCACGACCCCGCCCTCCTCCGCGACAAACACCGCCTTGTCCGCCCCGAACCAGTAAGCGAGCGCCTCGGCCTCGCTCATGTCGCGCGCCAGCGTATAGGTCTCGCCCGCGCCAATCACCGGGCCGATGATCGCCCAGATCGCGGCGCGATCACCCGCATCCGCCGGCCGGATGACCAGGCTCACACCGCGCGCCGCATCAAGAACGAGCCCGCGCCATAAGGCCCCTCGCCCCCCGGCGCTGCATAGTCGTACCCTTGCGCCGCCCAATAGCTGTCGGCCCCGTTCACCGCGACCAGCCGGACCTCGCGGCACCCAGCCGCCTTCGCCTGCGCCAGCACGAAAGCCGCCGCCGCCGCGCCCGCTCCCATACCCCGCGCCGCAGGCAGCAAGGCGATGTCATGGAAATAATAGATGCCGGCCGCCGCGGGCAGCGCCCCGAGCAGCGCCCCGATTTTAGGCACCGCGCCGTCGTGCCACGGATGCGTCACCAACAGCCCGGCGACCACATCATCGACCTCGAACACCCGGCATCCGTCGGGATAGAGCGCCAGCCGCTCGGCATAGACCGCCAGCGGCTCGGTAAATTCGCCATGCACCGCATCCGCAATCGCCACCACCGCGGGCAGGTCGTCCGCGCGCATCGCGCGCCAACCGCCGCTCATGCCGCGCCCGTGAAGGGCGCCACCACCTCCGCCGTCACGCGCAGCGGCCGGCCGCTCGCCTTGTCGAGCAGCGCCCATACCGTCCGCGCCCGCACATGCACACGCCCGTCGGCGCCGGTGAACTCCATGAACCGGTCGAACTTCGCCCCCTGCGGCTTGTCGGCGACCCACGTCCGCGCGGTCACTGTCTCGCCGGGCCCCAGCGCGCGCAGATAATCGATCTCGTGCCGCACCACGACCCAGATATAGGCATCCTTATGCGCCTGCGGCGCCGCCGCCGCCCAATGTCCGGTAGCGACCTGCTGGATCCACTGGACCCACACCGCATTATTGACATGGCCAAGCTCGTCGATGCTGTCGGGGGTAGCGGTGAGGGCGAGAGCAAAGGATTTCATCGCGGCACCATAGCAATCCCCTCCCGCAAGCGGGAGGGGCAGTGAGACTTGCGAACTTGTTCGCTAGTCGCGACGGGGTGGGCAAGAACCGCGGCGGGACTGCCCACCCCGCTACAGCTAGACAGCAAGCTGCCAAGCCTCGCTGCCCCTCCCGCGAGCGGGAGGGGGGAAAATCACGCCAACTCGACAGTCGTCACCATATACCCCGCCTCACGCAAGGCTGCGACCAGGCTGTCGAGATGCTCGCGGTCGCGCGCTTCGCATTCGATGTCGGTAATCAGGCCCTTCGCCGGCAGCGTGGTGAAGATGCGCTGGTGATAGATTTCGATGATGTTGACCTGCTTCTCGTCGAACAGCTTCATCACCTTGAACAGCGCGCCCGGCCGGTCCTGCAGCCGAATGCGCAGCCGCGCGATGCGCCCCGAGCGCGCAAGGTCGCGCAGCAGCACGTTGGCGAGCAGCCGTGTATCGATATTGCCCCCGGTCAGCACCAGCCCGACCTTCCGCCCCTTGAACTCCTCGGGATGCGCGAGCATCGCCGCGAGGCCCGCCGCCCCCGCGCCCTCGACCACGGTCTTCTCGATCTGCAGCAACAGGCTCACCGCGCGCTCCAGATGGCGCTCGGCGACCAGCACGATATCGTCGTTGAGTTCGGCGACCAACTTGCGGGTGTACGAACCCGGCTCCTTCACCGCGATGCCCTCGGCCAGCGTATCGCCCTCGCACGCCATGTCGACGCCGTTCAGCTCGGCGTACATCGACGGATAAAGCTCGGCCTGCACGCCGACGAGGCGCATGTCGTTCTTGATCCCGCGCGCCGAGGTGCCCATGCCCGCGAGCAGCCCGCCGCCGCCGATCGGCACGATCAAGGTATCAAGCTCGGGCACATCCTCGAGCATTTCGAGCGCGACCGTCCCCTGCCCCGCCGCGACATGCGGATGGTCGAAGGGATGCACGAAGGTCAGCGCGCGTTCCTTTTCCAGCACGCGCGCATGCGCATAAGCATCGTCGAAACTCTCGCCGTGCAGCACGATCGTCGCGCCATGGCTCGCGGTCTGCGACACCTTTACCTGCGGCGTCGTGCTCGGCATCACGATCGTGACCGGCACGCCGAGCCGCTTGCCATGATAGGCCAGCCCCTGTGCATGATTGCCCGCCGACGCCGCGATCGCGCCGCGCGCCTTCGCCTCGTCGTCGAGCAGCAGCAGCGCATTGAGCGCGCCGCGCTCCTTATAGGCCGCGGTGAACTGGAGATTCTCGAACTTCAGCCACACCTCGGCGCCGACCAGCTCGGACAGCGTCTGCGAATGCAGCGTCGGCGTCCGCACGACCGCGCCCTCAATTCGCCCCGCCGCCGCACGCACATCGTCCAATGTGATCGCCGGAAGCTCGGCGGCGGGGGTCAGGGTGAGTTGATCGGTCATAGGCGGCGGCCCTACCGTCATGCTCCCCTCCCTGCAAGGGAGGGGTTGGGGGTGGGTCGGACCAAGGCGCAGGAAAAGCGGCGGTCCGGCATCGAGCCCGCCCGCCGCTTCACCCATCCCTTGCCCCTCCCTCGCAGGGAGGGGTGGTTCTCGACAACAACCATGGGTATGGACCCCATATGAGCGAACAGAAATTGCGCATCAGCTTCCTCGGCATCGGCGTCATGGGCGGGCCGATGGCCGGCCATCTCGCGAAAGCGGGGCACGACCTCACCGTCTACAACCGCACCCGCGCCAAGAGCGACGCCTGGGTCGAAAAGCATGGCGGCCGCGCCGTCGCGGCACCCGCCGAGGCCGCCGACGGCGCCGATGTCGTCATCACCTGCGTCGGCAACGACGACGATCTCGCGCAGGTCACGCTCGGCCGCTACGGGGCCTTCCGCGCGATGAAGCGCGGCGCCTTGTTCATCGACCACACCACCGTCTCGGCGCGCATCGCGCGCCAGCTCTCGGTCGAGGCCGAGGAGCCCGGCCTGCTCGTCGTCGACGCGCCGGTCTCGGGCGGCGAGGCGGGGGCGCAGAACGGCACGCTGTCGATCATGTGCGGCGGGCGGAAGGCGGCGTTCGAGGCCGCGGCGCCGATCATGCAGGCCTATGCCGGACGCATGGTCCACATCGGCGGCCCCGGCGCCGGACAGACGACCAAGATGGTCAACCAGATCGCGATCGCCGGCGTGCTCCAGGGGCTCTCCGAAGCGCTGCGCTTCGCGCAAGCGTCGCGGCTCGACACCGACAAGGTGTTCGAGGCCGTCTCGGGCGGCGCGGCGGCGAGCTGGCAGATGCTCAACCGCTGGGGCACGATGGCGAAGGACGAATTCGACTTCGGCTTCGCGGTCGACTGGATGCGCAAGGACCTCGGCCTTGCGATCGACGAAGCGCGCGTCAACGGCGCGACCCTCCCATTGGCGGCGATGGTCGACCAATATTATGCCGACGTGCAGAAACTCGGCAACGGCCGCCGCGACACCAGCTCGCTCGTGACCCGGCTGCCCAAGTGAAGCGCCTCGCCCTGACCGCGCTGGCGCTGGCCATCGCCGCCCCCGCGCACGCCGACACGCTCGTCGATAATGTCAACGGCATCACGCTCGACGCGGACGGCAAGCTCGTCCGCTTCACCGGCCTCGTCATCGGCAGCGACGGCAAGGTCAAACAATTGCTCGACCGCAAGGACAAGCGCCCCGAGCGCCCCGACTTCAAGGAAGACGGCAAGGGCAGGACGCTGATCCCCGGCCTAATCGACGCGCACGGCCATGTCATGGGGCTCGGCTTTTCGCTGATGCTGCTCGATCTCAGCGACACCAATTCGCTCGAGGAGGCGCAGGCTGCGATCCGCAAATATGCCGCCGAAAATCCCGAAATGCCGTGGATCATCGGGCGCGGCTGGAACCAAGAGAAATGGGACCTCGGCCGCTTTCCGACCGCCGCCGACCTCGACGCCGTGGTTCCCGACCGCGCCGTCTGGCTCGAACGCGTCGACGGCCACGCCGGCTGGGCCAACACCGCCGCGATGACCGCCGCCAAGGTCACCGCGGCCAGCAAGTCGCCCGAAGGCGGCCGCATCGAAATGGCCGCGGGCAAGCCGAGCGGCGTCTTCGTCGACGCCGCGATGAGCCTCGTGGACAAGGCCAAGCCCAAACCGCTCGCCCGCGACGTCGACCGCGCGCTCTATCTGGCGCAGCAGAAATTGCTCGAACAGGGCATCACGACGATCGCCGACATGGGCACGACGATCGAGGAGTGGCAGGCCTATCGCCGCGCCGGCGACAAGAAACAGCTCGCGGTGCGGATCATCAGCTACGGCGGCGACATCGACAATATGGCGCTGATCGCGGGCGGCGAGCCGACCCCCTGGCTCTACGAAGACCGTCTGCGCATGGTCGGGGTGAAGCTCTATCTCGACGGCGCCCTGGGCTCGCGCGGCGCCTGGCTCAAGGCGCCCTACAGCGATGCGCCGGGGCAGAAGGGCCTCCCCCTCCTCACCCCCGCGCAGCTCCGCAACAAGATGGTCCGCGCCTCGATGGACAAGTTCCAGGTCGCGATCCACGCGATCGGCGACGCCGCCAATGCCGAGGCGCTCTCGGCGATCGAGGACCTCAGCCGCGACCTCCCCGGCGAGCGCCGCTGGCGCATCGAACATGCGCAGGTGATCGATCCCGTCGACATTCCGCGCTTCGGGCAATCGAAGGTCATCGCCTCGATGCAGCCCGTCCACCAGACCAGCGACCGCCTGATGGCCGAGGCCCGCCTCGGCCCCGAGCGGCTGAAGGGCGCCTATGCCTGGCGCAGCCTGTCGGCCGCGGGTACGCGCCTCGCCTTCGGCTCCGACGTTCCGGTCGAAAGCGCCAACCCCTTCGCCGGCATCGCCGCCGCCATCTCGCGCACCGACGCCGCTGGCCAGCCCTTCGGCGGCTGGCGCCCCGAGGAAGCCGTGAACCGTGAGACCGCGCTCGACGGCTTCACGCGCACCGCGGCCTATGCGGGCTTCGCCGAGGACCGCATCGGCACGCTGATGCCCGGCATGCGCGCCGACTTCCTGATCGTCGAAACCGACCCCATGCTCGCCGGCCCCGACGAAATTCGCCGGATGGTGCCACTCGAGACGTGGATCGGGGGTTATCGATACTACAAACGCAAGGAGTAGTATCATGACCGCAATCCGCCTCACCCCGCGCCGCGTCGCCAAGCCATGGGGCCGCACCGACATCGGCCCGCTGTTCGACGCGGGGGGCGAGCGGATCGGCGAGATCTGGTTCGAGCTGCCCGCGGGCAGCGCCGAGCCCGCGCTGCTCGTCAAATATCTCTTCACTTCCGAAGCCTTGTCCGTGCAGGTCCACCCCGACGACGCCCAGGCGCATGCGGTCGGCGCGCGGCAGGGCAAGGAGGAGGCGTGGGTCATCCTCGACGCCGCCGACGACGCGGTGATCGGCCTCGGCCTCGCACAGCGCGTGTCGCCCGACCAGCTCCGCGCCGCCGCGCTCGACGGCAGCATCGAGGATCTGATCGACTGGAAACCCATCGCCCCCGGCGATCATTTCCACGTCACCCCCGGCACGATCCACGCGATCGGGGGCGGCCTGTCGCTGATCGAGGTCCAGCAATATGCCGACATCACCTACCGCCTCTACGACTATGGCCGCCCGCGCGAACTCCACCTCGACGAAGCGATGGCGTGCGCCGAGGCGGGCCCTTATCTGACCCCGAATCCTCGAATCCCGATCGCGGTCGGCATCGACGGCCTCGTCGCCGGTCCGAAATTCGGCCTCGTCGACGCGCATAGCGAGGATTTCGCCGCCCTCCCCGAACTCGGCGCTTATGGCCCCGTCTGGTTCATACCGGTCGAGGGTAGCGGCCGGGTCGACGGCCAGCCTTGGCAACCCGGCGAATGCTGGCTGCTGGACGACGCGGCCGGCCTCGCCGCGCTCGGCGGCAGCGGCCGCGCGCTCATCGCATGGGCGACCGCATGACCACCCGCCGCACGCTCCTCGCCGGCCTCGCCGCGCTCCCCGTCGCCAGTGCCGCCGCGGCGGCCGAGCGCAAGGAGCGCAAATCGAAGAAGCGCAAACCCGCCAAGCCCACCGTCCAGCATGTCGACGTCGCGGTGATCGGCGCGGGCGTGTTCGGCGCCTGGACCGCGTGGCACCTGCTCCGCGCGGGCAAGTCGGTGCGCCTCTTCGACGCCTATGGCGCGGGCCACGTCCGTTCCTCGTCGGGCGGTGAGAGCCGCGTCATCCGCATGGGCTACGGCGCCGACACCATCTATTCGGAGATGGCGCGCGAATCCTTGCCCTATTGGAAGACCCTCTCCGACAGCGCCAGCGCCCCGATCTTCCACAACACCGGCGTGCTCTGGTTCGCACCATCGGGCGACGCCTACACCCAGCAGTCGCTCGCCTGGCTCCAGGCGAACCGCGTCGGCCACGAACATGGCGACGTGAGCTGGCTCCAGAACAAATACCGCCAGATCCAGTTCTACCAGGGCGAGACGGGCATCCTCGAGACCGAGACCGGCGCGCTGATCGCGGGCCGCAGCGTGCAGGAGGTGATCGCCGACGCGCAGATCAAGGTCGAACCCGTGGTCATGCCCGCGCCGCTTCTCTCGAAGAAGATCCAGCGCCACACCTTGCCCGACGGCGGCACCGCCGACCATCTCGTCTATTGCTGCGGGCCGTGGCTCGCCGAGCTTTTCCCCCAGCAATTGATGAACAAGATCGTCGCGACGCGGCAGGAGGTCTATCATTTCGGCGCGACGCAGGGCGACACGCGCTTCGCTCCGCCGAACCTCCCCGTCTGGGCCGATTTCAACAACGGCCGCATCGTCTATGGCATCCCCGACCTGGAAGGCGCGGGGTTCAAGATCGCGATCGACGCGCACGGCCCGGTGGTCGACCCCGACACGCAGGACCGCGCGCTCAGCCCCGCGGGCATCGCCGAGGCGCGCGCCTATGTCGCGCGCCGCTTCCCCGGCCTCGCGACCGCGCCGCTGATCGGCGGACGCGTCTGCCAGTACGAGAACAGCTCGACCGGCGACTATCTGATCGACCGCTTCCCGGGCCAGCCGCACGTCTGGCTCGTCGGCGGCGGCTCGGGCCACGGCTTCAAGAACGGCCCCGCGGTGGGCAAGCGCGTCGCCGCGCATATCCTCGACGCGAATCTGTCCGTCGAACCGCGCTTCAGCTTCGGAAGTAAGGGCGCCGTGGCGGCGCGCACGGTGTTTTGATGCCCGGCGCGAACCTCCATTCCCGTTCGTGTCGAGCGAAGTCGAGACACCCATCGGCAGAGCACGCCTTCACGGCATCTCGACTTCGCTCGATGCGAACGGAATAGGGAAGGCATGAAACTCACCGACTGCCACAATATCGAAGACTTCCGCGCCCTCGCGAAGCGGCGCCTGCCCTGGCCGGTGTTCGACTATATCGACGGCGCCGCCGACGACGAGGTCACCCGCCGCCGCAACCGCGCCGCCTTCGACGATTGCGACCTCGTCCCGCGCGTGCTCGCCGGGGTGCAGAGCGTCGACATGCGCACCACGCTCTTCGGGCGCGAGGTGGCGATGCCGCTTTTCCTCTCGCCGACCGCGCTCCAGCGCCTCTTCCACTGGCAGGGCGAGCGCGCCGTCCTCCGCGCAGCCGCGAACGCGGGCACCGTTGCTGGGATCTCCAGCCTCGCTACGATCAGCCTGGCCGAAGCGGGGGCGCTGACGAGCGGCCCGAAACTGTTCCAACTCTACGTCCACCACGACGAGGGCCTCAACCAGGCGATGCTCGACGCCGCGCGTGCCGCCAGGTTCGACGCCGTCGCGCTCACCGTCGACACGATCGTCGGCGGCAACCGCGAACGCTGCCTGCGCTCGGGCTTCACCTCGCCCCCGCGCTTCACGCCGGGCAATATGCTGAGCTATGCGATCAAGCCCGGCTGGGGGCTAAATTATGTCCTCCGCGAGAAATTCAGCCTGCCCAATCTCGCGACGCATGTCTCCGAAGGCTCGAGCGTCCCCAAATCGGTCGCCGAATATTTCACCTCGATGCTCGACCAGAGCCTCGACTGGAACCGCGCCGAGGCGATCCGCAAGAAGTGGGATGGCCCCTTCTGCCTCAAGGGCATCGTCGCGGTCGAGGATGCGCGCCGCGCGGTCGACATCGGCGCGACCGCGATCATGGTCTCCAACCACGGCGGCCGCCAGCTCGACGGCAGCCGCGCGCCCTTCGACGCGCTCGCCGAGATCGTCGACGCCGTCGGCGACCGGATCGAGGTGATCTGCGACGGCGGCATCACCCGCGGCACCCATGTGCTCAAAGCCTTGTCGGTCGGCGCCAAAGCGTGCTCGGGCGGCCGCCTCTACCTCTACGCGCTCGCCGCCGCGGGCGAGGAAGGCGTCACCCGCGCCATCGCCCTGCTCCGCGCCGAAATCGAGCGCGGCATGAAGCTGATGGGGGCGAAGACCCTCGCCGACCTGTCGCGCGACAATCTACGCTGGCGGTGAGTGGTCCTCCCTGTGGCGAAGCCATGGGGAGGGGGACCGCCGCGAAGCGGTGGTGGGGGGGCAGCGACGCTACAGCCCCTCCACCACGCCCTACGGGCGCGGTCCCCCTCCCCACCGCTACGCGGCAGGGAGGATCTTTCAGGCCGCCACCTCCCCCTTCTTCCCGACCCCGCCCCAGTCGATATTCCGCGTCATGTACATCACGCCTGCCAGCGCGAAGAACATCAGCACCGACCCGATCAGGAGCGAATAGGCCTCGAGGTTCAGCAGCACATAGAGCAAGGCATAAAGCCCGACGAGCATCGCCGCCAGGAAGCGCGCCCTCTTCCAGCTCTTGAGCACCGCCGCGCTGTAGAAGGTCAAAAGTCCAATGATCCCCGCCGACGCCAGCAGATAGGCCGGCGTAAAGCCGATCACCTCGGCGAAGGCCAGCAGCAGCACGAAGAACAGCACCAGCGCCACCCCTGTCAGTAGATATTCGGCCGCCGCGACGCGCGCCCCGCCGATCACGTCGAACATCAGGAAAGCGACGAAGGTAAAGCCGATGAACAGGAAGCCATATTTAATGCTCCGGTCGACCTGGCTGTAGAGGTCGACGGGCTCGATCAGGCTGATCGCGATCGCCTTGGCGGTGCCGCCCGACGCTTCGGACGGCGACGCTTCAGCCACCGCGGTTTCGACCGCGATGTCGGCATAGCGCGGCTCGCCGCCACCGCCATAACTGACCTGCGGCGCCGCCAGGTCGCCCGTCAGCAATTGCGCCTGCCCCAGCGCCAGGTTCGAGATCGCATAGGTCGCGCTGAACCCGTCGCCGCCGATCACGCGCTTCACCGGCAGGAAATCGCCGCCGAAGCTCGGGTTCGGCCAGCTCGACTTCACCGTCCAGCGCGTATCGACCCCGCGCGGGACCAGCCGGAAATCGCCCAGCCCGCGCACCCCGATCCGGTAATCGACCTTCATCGGCGCGGCGCCGGTCCAGTCGACGAAGGCGAAGGCCCCCGAATTATTCGTCGAGAGCAGCCCCTTGCCCGGTTTCAGCGGCACCGCGGTGCCGTTCACCGCCAGGCTGTTACCGTCGACCAGCCCGCGCGCGTCGCTGACCCCCAGCCGCACCTCGGCACGGTCGAGCAACAGCGCCTCGCGCGCGACGCCGTAGCGCGCGATATCGGCGGGCAGCACGAAATTCGCACTCCCCGATATCTGACTTTCATAAACGACCGTCTCGTAAATCGCTTTCTTGCGCTTCTCGGGCTTGATCACGACGTCGGCCTTGTTCGCCTCGGGCGACAGGTACAGGCTGCGGATCGTCTCGACCGTCCGCGTCACGTCGCGGCCATTCTCGGTCACCGTCTGCTCTTCGGTCGCGCGATAGGGGATGACGATCACCGGCCCGGCGATCGTCTGCTGCCCGCCCCAGCCCTGCCCGATCGACTGCTGCGCGGTCTCGGCCTGCTGCTGGCGATCCCACAGCAGGCCATAGACCATCAGCAGAGGCACCATCAGCGCAACCGCGATCAGCACCGCGATGACCAGTTTCATTCCGGGGCTGCGCTCACGCTTCTCGGCCTCGCCCCACGGCGAGGGCGGAACGGGCGGCACGGTCGGGGATGCAGGGGAAGACGGCGACGGCATGGGGGAAACTCCTCTCGCTCAACTCGTCGCCAGAAATAAACGGTTCGTCGATGCCGTCAAGCGGCTTGCGATGCGCTGCGGGGCTGCTATCGCTGGCGCAGGATCGCGACACAAAAGGGACAGAAGGTTGCGACGGCCATGACTGCAGAGGGGGCGGACGCGTCGGCGATGCGTCCCTATGACATTTTTATCAGCTACAGCCGGGTCGACGCCGACCGGGCGATACAGCTGCGCGACCTGCTGCTCGCGCGCGGCCACCATGTCTTCTTCGATGCCGAGGGGATCGACGCGGGCGCCGAATTTCCCGACGTCATCGACCGCGCCGTCAAGGGCGCGAAGGTCGTGCTCGGCTGCTGGACCCCCGCCGCGATCCAGCGCCGCTGGGTGCGCATCGAAAGCCGCATCGGGCTCGACCGCGGCTCGCTCGTCGCCATCGCGCTCGAAAAGATCGATCCCGAGGCGCTTCCCGCCGAATTCTACAATGTCAACGTCCTCGACATGTCGGGCTTCGACGGCAGCGAGGCGCACCCCGCCTGGCAGCGCGTGCTCGTCGCGATCGACCGCCGGCTCAACAAGACGACCGCCGCCCCCACCGCCGACGACATCCGCCCCGCGGGTCCGAAGAAGCGCCACTTCTCCCCGCTCGCGCTCGGCGCCGCCGCGGCGCTCGCCATCGCCGCGGTCGGCGGGGGCGGCTGGTATCTCGCGAACAGCGCGCCCGCCTTCGACCATGCCTCTACCGCCGCGAGCTTCGACCGAACCGTCAAGGCCACCGAACCCGTGATGGCCAACGCGCTCGTCAGCGCGCTTAACGACGTCGAGACCACCAGCAACGGCAAGGTCTTCTGGGCGCTCGCGCAGCTCATCGCGGTCGAAAAATCGCCGAGCGCCGAGGAGCTCGCGCGCTTCGAGGCCGCGGTGACCAAATTCCTCGGCGGTGACTGTCGCTGCGTGATGGTCGAGGGTGCGCCCTTTACCATCGTCTCGACCTGGACGCTCACCGCCTATGGCGTGATGAACCGCGCGCCGCCTGCATCCGTCGTCGACGCTTTGCTCGCCGCGCAGAACCGCGAGGGCTGGTGGTCGAGCACGATGGACGCCGCCGACCGCCCCGACAATGCCGCGACCTATATCACCGCGCTCGCGGTCATCGCGCTCCGCGACATCGACCCTGCGCTGAAGGCCGACCCGGCCTTGCAGGCGCGCGCCAAGGCCGCGCGCGCCCGCGCGGTCGAATGGCTCAAGAAGCGCCGCCCCAAACCCGGGGTCAACTGGGCGGATTACCCCGATAACAGTCTGCGCACCGAAGCGCCCTCGGTCTCGGCAATGGCGACGCTCGCCTTGCTGCCCGAGGTCGGCCCGGCCGAAGCGAAGGAGATCGCCGAGAATTATGTGGCGGGCATCGACAAGCTCTCGCCCGTCGACCAGAATATCTCGAACGACGTCAACGTCATCCGCGCCGGCGGCGACACCTATGTCGACACATATCGGCATGTCCCCTTCGGTTGGGAAGTCTATGCGCTGGGCAAATCCTACCCCCTGCTGACGGGCGACGCCGCGGACAAGGCCGCCGCCCTGCTCGATCAGGCGAAGGCGATAAGCCTCTCGGATCCCAAGCTCGCCCGCCAGGACTGGATGCTGGCGGAACAGTTCCTCGGCCTACGCGGCGCGCGCGATGCGCTGAGCGCGAAGAAGCGCTAGGCGCTGCAGCTGTTTTGGGGTGGAAACGAGACGATCCTCCCCACTTGTGGGGAGGTGGCAGCGCGAAGCGCTGACGGAGGGGGCTCTCGTCCTTGCGCGGTGCGTCAGGCAGAGAGCCCCCTCCACCACCCGCTTCGCGGGCGGTCCCCCTACCCGCAAGCGGGGAGGATTAAGAACGTCAGCTAACGCCCGAAACCAGTCATTCAAAAGAAAAAGGCCGACAAAACGCCAGCCCCCTCCCACCGAGAACGCAAGAAAGGGAGGCGGCCTCCCCCCAGAGGCCGCCTCCGGGCACGGCGTCAGAAAGCTGCGCCGAGCGAAAAGAGCACCGCACCGTCGGCCCCCACGGCTTCCTTATAGCCGAGAGTCTTGGGCGCATCGGTGTTGACGTAGGAAATGCCGAAGGTCAGCACCTTCCAGGTGAAATCAACCCCGACCGAATAGTCGAATACCTCGCCGTCCAGCCCGCCGAGGAAACTGTCGCTCTTGGCATAGCCGAGGTGGCCCTTCAACTTGATCGGGGTGTCGGGAATCGCGACGCCGATGTCGGTATAGGCATAGATGGCGCTCGCATCGCCGAGCGAATCCTGGCCGCCCGGCGCCCAGGCGAGGCCGCCCTTGACCGACGCCGGACCGATCGTGCCGGTCAGCGCGACATAGGGCTCGACCACGGTCGTGTTGTCGACGCCCGGATAGAGATAGACGGTCGCGCCGATGTCGCCGGTCAGGCCGGGCGCGATTTCCTTCGCGAAACCGCCATAGACGTCGATCTCGGTGCCGTTGTTGAAGCCGATGCTCGACCCCCAGGTGCCGAGGTAGAAGCCGCTGTCGTGCGCGATGGTGAAAGTGCCCTGAATCGCGGCTTCTTCGTTCGACTGGCTGAAACCGCGGAAACGATAGTCGCTGACGACAGTGGCACCACCGGTGATCGTGATGCCGTCGCTATCTTCCTCGGCATCCTGGGCGAAAGCGGTGGACGGCATCGCGACGGCGGCGAGGAGCATGCCGAGGCACGCGCGGGAGAGTTTCTTCATGGACTGATCCCCTAGAAAGGAAAATGGATCGTCCCTGCCTGCTGCGTGATGGCCGGCCTCTGTGTCGGGCCAGCCTTTTCATGCGAGGCTCCCTTTTGGCGAAGTTGCTGCGGCGCACAACAGAAAAAATGGCGTCCCCTGCCCATAAATTGGGCACTGTGACAATTATGCAACAATTACCTTGCGCAAAACCGGTTTCACTCGAAACAATATTGCGCGATCAGAAGGCGAAACCAACCGATGCAACGATCGTCGGGTCGTACAGGCTATCGACGGCCTTCACCCCGGTCTTGCCGATGTCGGTGTCGACATATTTCAGCCCCAGCGTGAAGCGGTCGAAACTCGCGCGCGCGCCGATCGACCAGTCGAGATAATCGCCGTCGCCCGGCGCGAGCGACCCGTCGCTATAGCCCACCCCCGCGGTCAGCGTGACCGGCGTGTTCGGAATCCCCGACGACAGCCCGAGGCCGAGATACAGGCTGTCGTCCGATCCCAGCGCCGCCTGGTCCCAGGCATAAGCAAGTGTCCCCGTCGCCTCGACCGGCCCCAGCATGTACGAAAGCCGCGCGGCGGCCTCGCCATAGTCGCTCGGCCCGAACGCCTTGTCGCCGCCCGGATACCAATAATAGGTGAGCCCCAGGTCGAGCCGCGTCCCCGACGCGATCTCGGCCTCGTACCCGCCGTAAAGCTGCGCCTCGACATCGCCAGTGGCCGCCCCGCCGTCGACATTCGACCCCCACGCACCGAGGTAGAAACCGCTGTCGTGGCTGACCGCGACCGTCGGCTGCACCGCGACATCGTCGCCCGACCGCGAAATCCCGCGAAAGCGATAGTCGGACACCAGATCGACGCCGCCCGACACCGACAGCGACCCCGCGGGCGGATCGGCGACATCCTGCGCGGCGGCGGGAACGGCGATCAGCAGCATGGGCACGGCAAGCAGGCGAAGCATCGAATATCCTCGGGGTTTTGGGGGAGCGCGACCTTGGCGCGGTGCGCGACGGGAGGCAACCGCTAGTGGGCGAGTGGCGGGTTTGGGGGGTGCCAGACCATCCTCCATTTCCGTTCGTGTCGAGCGAAGTCGAGACACCCTAAGGCATGCGCTCCCGATGGGTGTCTCGACTTCGCTCGACACAAACGGGATTTATAGGGCGGCTTGTCCACGACCGCCCGAAACCGGTCACGCCGGCTGAGGGCTTCATCTGGACACAATCCTGCTCTAAAGGACGCTCACCCTCTCCCAAGGACGAAGCGATGAGCGACCATAACCCCGGCCTGCGCCCCTGGCGCGACATTGCGCGGCGCACATCGCGTCAGATCATGGTCGGCAACGTCCCCGTCGGCGGCGGCGCGCCGATCAGCGTCCAGACGATGACCAACACGCTGACCAGCGATCCCGTGGCGACGATCGACCAGATCCGCCGCTGCGAGGAGGCGGGCGCCGACCTGATCCGCGTCTCCTGCCCCGACACCGATTCGACCGCCGCGCTGCCCAAGATCGTCCGCGCCGCACGCATCCCGATCATTGCCGACATCCATTTCCACTATAAGCGCGCGCTCGAAGCCGCCGACGCCGGCGCCGCGTGCCTGCGCATCAACCCCGGCAACATCGGCTCGTCGGAGCGCGTCGGCGAGGTCGTGCGTGCCGCCAAGGCCAATGGCTGCGCGATCCGCATCGGCGTCAACGCCGGCAGCCTCGAAAAGGATCTGCTCGAAAAATATGGCGAGCCCTGCCCCGAGGCGCTGACCGAAAGCGCGCTCGACCATATCAAGCTGCTCCAGGATCACGACTTCCACGACTATAAGGTCGCGGTGAAGGCCAGCGACGTCTTCCTCGCGGTCGCCTCCTATATGCAGCTCGCCGACGCGGTCGACTGCCCGCTGCACCTCGGCATTACCGAAGCGGGCGGGCTGATCGGCGGCACCGTCAAATCGGCGCTCGGCATCGGCAACCTGCTCTGGGCCGGCATCGGCGACACGATCCGCGTCAGCCTCTCGGCCGAGCCCGAAGAGGAAATCCGCGTCGGCTACGAGATATTGAAATCGCTGGGCCTGCGCACCCGCGGCGTCCGCGTCGTCTCCTGCCCCAGCTGCGCGCGGCAGGGCTTCGACGTCATCCGCACCGTCCAGGCGCTCGAGGAAGCGCTGAGCCACATCAAGACCCCGATGTCGCTCTCGGTCCTCGGCTGTGTCGTGAACGGCCCCGGCGAGGCGCGCGAGACCGACATCGGCATCACCGGCGGCGGCAATGGCAAGCATATGGTCTATCTCTCGGGCGTCACCGACCATCATGTCGCCGACGCCGACATGATCGCGCATGTCGTGAAACTCGTCGAAGCCAAGGCCGCCGAGATCGAGGCGGGCAGCGCGGTGAGCATGGACACGCTCCACGGCAAGGCCGCGTGAAGACGAAGAGCGACATCGTCGTCGAACCCCCGGTCGCCCGCAAGGCGGCCGCCACCGGCGCTTCGGCAACGGGTGCCGCTACCCTCGGCGCCGGCCATGTCGCCGCACTCGCGATCGGCGCGTTCGCGCTGGGTGCCTTCGCGGTCGGCGCACTCGCCATCGGTCGCCTGCGCATCGGTACGGCGCGCATTCGCAAGCTGCGCATCGACGAGCTCGAGGTCGGGAAGATCACCGGCATCGACCACGACCGGCGCTAACCGCAACGCTTTCCCCTAGCCAAGCCCCCTCGCCTGAATTAGCCACGGGAGTCATGGGGTTGCGGAGGGGATTATGAACAGCGAAAGCCAGCAAGCGCCGCGCGGCGAGCAAGCGGGGCCCGCTCGCCTCGCCGCCTTCTTCCGCACCATCTTCTCCGCCATCGGCGACTATCTGACCCGCACCTTCAGCCTCTTCTGGCTCGGCCCCGCGGTCGCCGCGCTCGTCGTGATCCCCGAGTTCGCGCAGCATGTTGCCGAGATTCACCTCGGCATGTTCGCCAGCGCCGACAGCTTCCGCACGCTCGCGGCCGACCCGCTGCGCATGGGTTTCGGCTATGTTAAGATCGCGGGCCTGTCGCTTACCTTCCTCGCCTCGGCGCGCTTCTGGTGGTGCCGCACGCACGGCGGCCGCTGGTACGACATCCGCCGCCTCGCCTGGGCGCGCCTGCTGCTCGGCTTCGTCCTGTTCATGGCGATCGGCTCGCTGACCGAACTGGTCAAGCCGCTGACCGGAAACGAGGCGCCGCTCGCCCTCATCGTCCTCGCCAGCCTGCTGTCCTTTCCCTTCCTCTTCATGATGATCGCAGGGCTGTTCGGCGACCGCGCGACCCCGCTCAAGGCGCTGATCCTGCGCAGCTGGCCATGGATCCTGCTGCTCGCGCTGCTGCTGCCGATCCTCTTCGGACCGCTCTTCCTCCTCCACGGCCTCAACCACAAATGGGCGCTCGGCGCCCCCGGCGCCGCGGTCTGGGCGCTGATGGTCTTCGACTCGATCGTCGTCGGGCTGATGGCCTCGCCGGTGGGCGCCGCGCTCTTCACCGCCTATAACCGCTTCGACCGCGCCCGGCAGGTGCGGTCCTCATGACCTGGCTCGCGCTCGCCGCGCTGCTGCTGGCCGCGCAGGCGCCAGCGCACGACCCCGCCGCGGTCGACAAGGCCAAGGCCCGGCTCTCGGCGGAGATCGTCCGGCTTACCGCCGACGACGCGGCCTACCGGCGGCGCTGCGCCCGCTTTGGGAACGTGCCCATCGACCTGGCGCGCGACGATCTGACCGACGATCAGGTCGTCTGCGCCCACGCGCGCTACCGCCGCACCGCCGGTCACGCCCTGCCGCCGCATTGGGCGGCCGATGTCCCGCCGCCGCCGGCCGAAGCGGCTCCCTCTGCGCCCCTTTCCGAAAGGCCGAAATGACCCTCGCGATCCGTTCCGCCACGCCCGCCGACCTGCCGCTGATCGCGCAGTTCATCCGCGACCTCGCCGACTATGAAAAGCTCGCGCACGAGGTCCGCTTCGACGACGCGACACTGGGCGACCGCCTGTTCGGCGCGCGGCCCTATGCCGAGGTCGTGATCGGCGAGATCGACGGCGCGCCGCAGGGCTTCGCGCTCTTCTTCCACAATTTCTCGACCTTCGAGGGCAAGCCCGGCATCTATCTCGAAGATCTGTTCGTCCGCCACGCCGCGCGCGGCTCGGGACTGGGCAAGGCGCTGCTCGCGCATCTCGCGAAGCTCTGCGTCGAACGCGACTGCGCGCGCCTCGAATGGTGGGTGCTCGACTGGAACACGCCGTCGATCGGCTTCTACCAGAGCCTGGGCGCGAAACTGATGGACGAATGGACCGTGATGCGTGTCGACGGCGACGCGCTCACCGCGCTCGCGGGTCAATAAGGCCCCTCCCGCAAGCGGGACGGGCTATTCGGGTCACCCCGGCTTCTTGAACCGCAGCACGAATTGGTCGGTCTTGCCCTGGATCGACCGGTCGAACACCGCGACCGTGCGCGTATCGGCCTTGTTCGCGAGCAGCGGGCTTTCGCCGTCGAGCACGAAACCCGCCGCGAGCACCTCGGCCTTCACCGCCTCGGCGTCGATGCGGTGCAGCGTGTCACAATCGCGCGTTCCCGATCCTGCGGCGGCGCTATGGTCCAGCACGACATAATAGCCGCCGGGCTTCAGCGCCGCGAACGCAGCCCTATTCAGCCGCTCCGCGGCGTCCGTCGGCGCCTTCGCGCCTTTTATGTCGTGATAGTTGCGCGACGTCCAGACGACGTCGGCCTTACCCGCCGGGCCGATGCTGTCGAACGATCCGCTCAACAGCGCGACGTTGCTGCGGCCTGGCTCGCGCGCGAGCGCCTGCATCGCGCCGCTGCTGCTCGGCTCGACGGCGATCACCTTGCCGAAGCGGCCGACAGCGTTCGAAAACACGCGCGTGAAATAACCGCCGCCGGGCAATATTTCGATCACCCGATGGCCGCGCTTGATGCGCGCGAAGCGTACCATCATCGCTGGCTTGCGCTGGGCGTCCTGCGCCTTGTCGGCGGCCGGACGGCCAGGATCGGCCGCGGCGACCTGTGCCCGTACCGGTTCGACCGGCACGACCAGTGCAGTGCCCGCCACGGCGAGGCCCAGGGCGGCGAAGAGATAGCTGGTATTCCGCAGCAGAGCCTGACGCGTCATGATATTCCTCCCTTTGGCGGCAGTTGTCGGCGATTAGACGTCGACAAGCGTGCGATTGGATGCAGCAATAGGGCGAATGCGTCGCGCGCATGCGTATTATTCTACCAATACACCTTGGGTACCGACCAACCGACGAACGGCGTAACGACGGGCACCGGCGGCGCACCGACGCGTTTTCGTCGCGGGCGATCGCCTTCGCGACCCGAACCCGCGATCCTTCGCTATCGGTGAACCGCGGCCGTCAATGCCGCGGCCAGGTCAGCCGCCGGTGGCCGGGGCCGGTGCCGACCGCGGACGCCGCCGTTCCATCGGCGCTCCGGGCACATGCGCATCGGACAGACGCTTCGCCTCGTCTGCCGCCACGCCCAGGTCCGTGAGCACGCGCACCAGCGCATCGGCCGCCGGCACCGCGACGTCTGGGGCGACGCCGTCGCCCTCCCAATCCTTGCCGGTCACCGGGTCATAGGTGCGCCCGACGGGGATGAAGGCCTGAAAGCCGCCGCCCAGTTCCTCGCCATAGCCGAAATGATTGGCGCCGCCGGTCGCGTCGCCGACCAGCGTGCCGCGCTTCGTATGCTTCATCGCCAGCGCGAAATGCTCGGCCGCCGAGCCGCTCGCGCCCGATGTCAGCACATAGATTTTGGCATCGCGCAGCCGCGTGTCGGCGTTCGGCGTCGCCCAATGCTCGCGCGTCACCATGCCCGCGTCGCCCTTGGCGGCGCGCATCGAGGCGAGCCCCGCGATCGGCGATCCGCCCTGCGCATCGACCGACTCGCGCGTCGCCATCGTCACCAGCCGCGTCGGCTCGGCGAACAGCCAGGGGAACATGACGTCCATCTGGTCCATCCCGCCGCCGCGATGCGTGCGGATGTCGAAGATGATCGCCTTGGCATCGGCATGATCGGCCATGAATTTCGCCGCCGCCGCGGTCACCGCTTCGTCCTGCGGGAACAGGTTGAAGCGGATATAGGCGATGCCCGGCGCGATCCATCCCGGCTGCTCGATCGCGGGCAGGTTGGGCGAGCGCGGGCGGGGCGGAGCGCCGCCCGGCACCGCCGCGGCGGGGGTGCTGCCCGCGGGCGGGCGCACGCGCAAATGGCCGTCGGGCGATACCGCGTTGACGTCCTCGTCGATCGCCTTCGCCAGCGCGTCGCCCGACAGCGAGGCATAGCGCCCCGCCTTGATCGCCGCGCGGATCGCCGCGGCATAACGCTGCCCCGTCTCGGGATAGACATAGTCGCGCGCCAGCAGCACGGCATAGGCTTCGGCAACGGCATCGCTCTTCACATCGGGCGCCGCCGCCGCTTCCTCGGCGTGGACAGGCATGGCGGCAAGCGGCATCGCCGCGGCGAGCAGGAGCGGCAAAAGGCGCTGCGAACGAATCATTCTTCTCTCCAATCCAACCCGGTTCGGGGGGAGGTGTATCAGAGTTACAATACAGATCAACTACAATTGTAGTCGATACGCGCTCACGGCTTTTTGCGCGCGAACCAGATCAGCACGACGCCGACCACCGCGAGCACGACGCCGTTGCGCGTCCAGGTCGTATCGCCCAGCATGAAGCTGCTCGCCGGCCAGCGCACGATGTCGAGTCCCTGCAAGATCCAGAGGCCACCCATCAGGATCGCTGCGATCCCGATCATGGCCATGATGCCCTTTACCGTACCCATGTCGCTCTCCCCTATCGACGCTGCAGTCCGATCAGCGGCCGCAGCCAGTCGATGCTGCGCCCGATCCAGTAGAAAAGCCAGCATCCCGTTACCGTCGCGGCGACCAGGATCAGGAAGGAGGGCAGCGCCGCGACCTGTCCCTGCAGCAGCCACCAGCCGACGACGACGATGATCGTCTGGTGGACGATGTAGAAGGGAAAGACCGCCTCGGCGAGCATCGCGCGCCGCGGATGGTCGCGGTTCCACTTGGCGTCGGCGATGCCCAGCAGCGCGATGATGATCAGCCAGCCGTTGAGGTGGCGCGCGACATGATAGGGCAGGAACACCCACTGCGGCGCTCGGGTGTCGCCCGGCCACGTCCACTCGATCCAAGCGACGGGCAGGAAGGCGAGCAAGCCCAGCACCAGCGCGACCTTCCACCAGCGCGCCACCGCCTCGAACAGCACGGGCCGCACCCGCAGCAGCCAGCCCACACCGAAAGCCGCCAGATAATGGAGATGCGACGGCCCGTCGTCGAACAGGCCATGCGTCTCGTCATGGTCGGGAAAGGCCAGATAGATCGCCACCCACCACAGCGCGGGCAGCACGAGCAGCCGCCATCCGCCCAGCAGCCGCGCCGCGCCGTCGGCGACTTTCGCGCGCGCCGCCCCGGGCACGATCGCCAGCAGCAACGCCGCGAGCATCGTATAGACCCACAGGTACACGACGAACCACAGATGCTGCCACGTCGGCAGCGCGATGCCATCGATGAACTGGAAGCCGAAATAATCGTGCAGCCAGAAATGCAGGAAACCGTGCGGATAACCGTGCTGGCCGGCAAGGTCGATCCACGGCTGCGGCGGGATGATGACGACCACGGCAAACACCAAAGGGATCAGCAGCCGCGCGCTCCGCGACCGCGCGAACCCGCCCGGCCCGCCGAGCTTCGCGAACAAGGCCGCGCTCGCATAACCCGGCACGAGGAAGAGCAACGCCAGCCGCCAGCTGTTCGTCGCGAGCATCGGCAGCGCGACCCAGTCGAGCGGCTCGGCGATCTTCACATGCCAGCCCCACGGCACGAAATACATGCCGATATGATAGAAGATCAGCAGGCCGAATGCCGCGATCCGCAGCCAGTCCATGCCATAGTGGCGTCCGCCGGTCATAAGCCCCCTGTCCGCTGCTCGCTGACGCCAGCCTAGCGAAGCAGTCCGGCATCGCGCAAGGCCGCTCCGCCGCGCGGCGCGGCAGCGCGCTCAAAGAATGAAGTCGGTCGCGGCCAGCTGGCTCATCTGAACATTGTGCAGCACGATCACATCGCCATTGCCCAGCACGATGCCGCCCACCGATCCGTCTTGGACGAAGCGCGCCTGCAGCTGCGCGAAGCTGGTGAAGCCGAAGGCGCTGAGGTCGATATCGTCGGTCCCGCGCTGAAAATCGCCGATCACATCGCCGCCCGTGCCGCGCTCGAATATGAAGACATCGGCTCCGGCCTCGCCGAACAGGACGTCGGCGCCGCCCTTGCCGTTCAGCCGGTCGTTGCCGCCCCCGCCGAGCAGGTAATTGGCCGATGCGTTGCCGGTAATCATATTGGCGAGTGCGTTGCCGACCCCGAATGGCGTCGTCCCCGCCAGCGTCAGATTTTCAATATTGTCATAGAGATAATAGCCCGCGCCGTTGATGTTGGCGTAGACCGTGTCGGTACCCTGCCCCGCCTGTTCGAACACCAGATCGTCGGGGGTATCGACGTAAAAGCTGTCGTCCCCCGCATTGCCGTAAAGCAGATCGTAGTCGCCGAGCCCGCTGTCGCCGCGCAATATGTCGTTGCCGACCCCGCCGACCAGGATGTCGGTCGAAAATCCCGCGCCGCCAATCAGCGTGTCGTTGCCGTCCTCGCCATAGATCTCGTCGGCGTCGATGCCGCCGTCGATCATGTCGTTGCCGAGCCCGCCGACGATATAGTCGATCCCCGCATCGCCGAACAATTGGTCGTCGCCGCCCTCGCCAAAGATCGAATCGCGCGCGCCGCCGCCGCGGACCGTATCGTTGCCACCACCGGCGATCAGCAGATTCTGCCCTTCGTTGCCGGTGATGATATTCCCGAGCGCGTTGCCGACCCCGAAGATGTTGCCCGCGCGGACCGACAGCGTCAGATTCTCGACATTGGCGTGCAGATAGGCGCCGACCGTCGCCACCACCTCGTCGGTGCCGCCATTGGCGTCCTCGAACGCCAGGTCGCCGCTGTCGTTGAAATAATAGATGTCGTTGCCGGCACCGCCGTGCATCATGTCGTTGCCGAGCCCGCCGGCGAGCCGGTCGTTGCCGCCGCCACCGAAAAGCGTGTCGTTGCCGTTCTGGGCACCCAGTATCGGCGTGTAGCGCGTCGTGTCGCCGTCATAGTTCGGGCCGGATACCGTCGTCGGGATAAAGCCGTTCGCTTCGCCGCGCTGCTCGAGCGCCGTCTGCGCCGCGCCCGCCGCGATCCCGGTATCGGCGGACAGCGTCAATATGCCCTGCGACGCGAAATCGGCGAGCGCCCGGCTGATGCCGTTCTGATTGTTCGTCGAAAGATAATTTTCGGCGAGGATGGCGTCGATGGCGTTGTAGTAGCGCGCTGCGGTTGCCGGGTCCGACAACGAATCGATGACGATCGACGGCGCCCCGTTGACGATGATCGCAAAGCGGTCGGCCGCAGCCGCGCCCTGCGTCGAGCGGACCAGGTCGCGCGCATATTCGGCAAGGTCGATGATCAGGTCGCGCACTTCGCGCGCATTATTCTGCGACAGCGGCACATTCTGATCGACGAAATAGCGCACGACATCGTCGAAGAAGATGCCGTCGAACCCCTGTCCGATCATCTCGGCGATCCGCGCCTTGAACAACGGGGTCACCCCGGCGACCCAATTGGGGTCGTCGAGGTTGATCAGGCGAGTGTCGGCGGTGTCGATCGCGCCGAGCCAGCTCGGCGCGGCGCCCGTCAGCGTCCCGGTCGCAAGGCCGTTCGACGTCCAGCTCTCGTTCCAGAAGCCGACATAATCGTTGATCTTGGTCAGGTCGAGATAGCCGATCACCAGCTTGCCGTTCGATCCGATATTGGCGATCTGCGCCGCGGTCCACAGCGTCTCGCTATGGTTCGGGCCGGCATTGATGATCACCCTCGCCGAATTGATGATCAACAGATCGTGGTTGCTCTGCTGCAGCGCGCTCTCGGTATAACCGTTGCCGCTGTAGATGATCGCATGGTCGCGGACGCCCTGCAGCGCCGCGTTGCGCGCAAACACCGTATCGCCGAACAGCACATCTTCGCCCGAATTGCCGCGCAGGATGTCGTTGCCGCCATGGCCGATCAGGATCTCGCCGGTCGGCACCGGCTCCAGCGGCGACCCCGGCGGCGGGTTCGCGGTCAGATCGTCGGCGCCGCTCGTCCCGATATTCCGCTTGCCGTCGCGCGCCATCATCCGTCTCCCACCACGAAAGCGGCGACATCACGCGTTACGGTCCTCCGCACAACGCGCCGCAAACAAAAACAGAAGACAAAATGATCCCATTACTACGATTCGGCCAGCGCTATTCGATGAACCGTTGAGTAAAAACGAAAGACGGGACAATCCCGGCCCTATTGGCGCAGCACGCGCCACGCCAATTCCGCAAACTCGCACAGCAACGGCCGCGTGTCCCTGGGGTCGATGATGTCCTCGACCCCATATTTCTCGGCCGTGCGGAACGGCGAGCGCACACGATTGAGCCGCGCCCGGATCGCCTCCAGATGCGCCGCCGGATTCTCCGCCGCCTCGAGCTCGCTCTTGTACGCCACCTCGACCCCGCCCTCGATCGGCAGGCTGCCCCAGTCGCCCGAAGGCCAAGCGAAGCGGTACTGGAAGCGTTCGGCGTTCGACATCGCGCTCCCTGCGATGCCATAGGCGCGCCGCACCACCACCGACGCCAGCGGCACCGACGCGCGATAGATCGCGTTCATCGCCTGCACCCCATACCGAATCGTTCCCGTCCGTTCGGCCTCGCCGCCGATCATGAAGCCGGGGTTGTCGACCAGATGCACGATCGGCAGCCGGAACTGGTCGGCCAACTTGACGAATCGCTCGGCCTTCTCGCTCGTCTTCGCATCCCACGACCCGCCGAGGTAGGAGGGATCGCTCGCCAGCACCGCCACCGGATAACCATCGAGCCGCGCGAAGGCGGTGATCACCGCCCGCCCCCAGCGTGCGCCCATCTCGAAAAAGCTGCCGGAATCGAACACCGCACTCGCGATGCGCCGCATCGCATAGACCTGCTTCGCCTCGCGCGGCACGACCGACAGCAGGCTCTCCTCACGCCGGTCCACGGGATCGCTGCATTCTGTCCGCGCCGCACGCTCGTGGATCGACGACGGCAGGTAAGACAAAAACCGCCGCGCCGCCGCGAACGCCTCGGCCTCCGACGCCACCTCGTCATCGACCACGCCGTTGCGCGTGTGCACATCGACTCCGCCCAGCTCCTCGCGACCCAGCGTATCGCCGATCGCCGCCGCGACCGCCGGCCCCGCCGCGAACAATTGCGACAGCCCGCGCACCATGATGCTGTAATGGCTCGCCACCACGCGCGCCGCGCCCAGCCCCGCGGTCGGTCCCAGCGCCAGCGCGACCACCGGCACCGTGTCGAGATTGGCGATGATCCGGTCCCAGCCGGGCACCGCGGGGATATAGGTATAACCCATATCCTCCAGCGTCTTGACCGACCCGCCGCCGCCGGTGCCGTCGATCATGCGGATCAGCGGCAGGCGATATTCATGCGCCATCGCCTCGCACTGCACGAACTTGCGGTGCAGCGCCGCATCGGCCGCGCCGCCACGCACGGTGAAATCGTCGGCGCTCGCAACCACCGGCCGCCCGTCGATATTGGCGCGCCCGAAAATGAAATTGCTCGCCGCCAGATCCTCGAGCTCGCCGTCGGGGCCGTAACTGCCGCGCCCCGCGATCTTGCCGATCTCGCGAAAGCTGCCCGGATCGACGATCGCCGCGAGCCGCGCCCGCGCGTCCATCTTGCCGCGCCCATGCTGGCGCGCGACCTTTTCCGCGCCACCCATCTTCTCGGCCATCGCGCGGCGCTGCCCGAGTTCCTCGACTTCTTTTTCCCAGCTCATGGCGCGAAGGCTAACTGACGTTGACGGAAACGTCATGTAAAACCTATCGTCGCGCCATGACGCGCCAGATCGCCCTCGCCTTCGCCGCCCTGCTCCTGCCGCTCACCCCCGTGTCGGCGAGCGAAGACGCCCCGCTCCGCAGCATCCCCGGCGTCGCCGCGCCCTATGAAAGCACCGCCTTCGACCCCAAAGCGGATGCGATGGCCGCGGTCGATGCCGCGCTCGCTGCCACGCGCCAGTCGGGCAAGCGCGTGCTGCTCGTGATGGGCTCGAACGACTGCCACGACAGCGCCTGGTTCGCCAATGCCGTGATCAGCCCCGACCTCGCCGCGACGCTTGCGCCGCGCTACCATATCGTCTTCGTCGACATCGGCATGCCGCAGGTCGGCCGGGGCAAGAACCCCCAAGTGCCGGCGCGCTTCGGCTTCAGGAAGATCAAGGGCACGCCGACCGTCGCGATCCTCGACGCGCGCGGCCAGGTCCTCAACCGCAAGACCGCGCCGCAATGGCGGAACGCCGCCAAGCGCAGCGTGAATGAGATCCAGACCGAACTGACAAAATAGGGAGAGCAACATGGCCGAGATGAACCTTGCGGCGCGCACCGCGCTCGTCACCGGCGCCTCGCGCGGCATCGGCCGCGGCATCGCGCTGGCGCTCGCCGAAGCGGGCGCCGACATCGCGGTCAACTACACCCGCGACGAAGGCGCCGCCGCCGAAACCGTCGCCGCGATCCAGGCGATGGGCCGCAAGGCGAAAGCGTACCAGGCCTCGGTCACCGACGAGGAGGCCTGCGCCGCGATGGTCGCCGCGATCGAAGCCGACTTCGGCCCCGTGTCGATCCTGATCAACAACGCCGGCATCGCCAGCCGCGGCCGCGGCGTCGCCGACACCGACGCGGCTGAGGTCGAGAAACTGCTCGCCGTCCACGCCATCGGCCCGCATCGCCTGTCGCGCCTCTGCTTGCCGCAGCTGCGCCAGCACGCACGCAGCGACGTGATCGTCATCTCCAGCATCGCATCGACCCAGCACGCGCCGTTCAGCGCTCCCTACACGATGGGCAAGGTCGCGGGCGAAGCGCTGGCGATGGCGCTCGCCAAGGAGGAACTCAAAAACGGCGTTCGCGTCAACATCGTCGCCCCCGCGCTCACCGTCAGCGACATGGGCGAACGCCTGTCGCGCGCGATCACCGGCCAGGACGACATCCACCACCTCGCGAGCAAGATGCCCTTCGGCCGCGTCGCCGAACCGAGCGACGTCGCCGCGGCGGTGCTATGGTTCGTCAGCGACGGCAACCCTTATTGCTCGGGGCAAAGGCTGGCGATCGACGGCGCGGGGATGGCGACTTTTCGGTGATTATCCCGCAATCGGGTGCCATGTCATTCAACCGAAGATCGAAGTGTTTACTCCGGGCCCAAGAATTCCTCGTTCGAGATCCCTCAGGCGCTCGCCAACTAGCGACAACAAATCCGCGACATCGCCAGCCTGCATAAAATCGAACAGGATGCGCTGATGATCTAAATCTGGCGAGAGTTGGAATCTATCAGATCCATCGTAGAAGCGCAGATATGCGGGATATTTTTCCAGCCGCTTTTTGCCCGCTTCGGTTATGTGAAAGCGGTTGCCATGGGCCACCGCATTTCGCACATGATATAAGAGTTCAAATTCTGGTTGGTGATCGAAGTACTGATGCGCCGCCAGCAGATCGCCTGCCGAAATAAGCACGCCGCAATACCACGATCTTGCGATTCCATCCCGCGTAAACGCATGATCTTTTCCTAACTCAAAATAGTATCGCAAGTCGAAAATGTGTTCGGAACCATCGACCCGGGAAAGGGTCCCGGACGCTCCAGCTCCGACGGGCAACGCCGGGATTGCAATTTCGGCATCTTTGGAAGCAGCCGCATATGTGAAGGCTTCGAAGGCATAACAGCCTTGAGCCAGCTCAAAAAGCACCTCACCTACATCAAATGCTCCGGGAAACCGGCTTTTGAACTCCTCACCCAATTTCAATTACTCCAGATAATATTTGCTCACGTCATCCCATGCGCCACCGGAATTCCCGACGGCGGCCCGTCGGGGATCGCCATCAATTCGGCCTCGCTCGCTCCCGCCTCGTACCGAGCGAGCAGCACATCGGGGTCATATTCGACCCCGATCGGATTGCTCCCGAACAGCTCGCTCTTCATATAGGCGACGCCGTCGGCGACGCTGCCATGGTCGACCTGAAACTCCATCCGGTTTCCGTCGGGGTCCTGATAATACATCGACAGCGCGATACCGTGGTGGATCGGCCAATAGGGCGTGATGCCCGCGGCCTTCAGCCTCTTGTACGTCGCGAGCAGATCGCCCGCGCTCGCAAACGTATAGGCGACATGATTGACCCCGACATCGCCGCGACCGCCGTCGCCGCCGGGCTTCAAAAGCTCGAGATTGGCGAAGGCGAAACGGTGATGCTCGTCGTCATAGGTCAGGAAAGCGAGCGCCGGGTCCCGGTGCACCACCTCGGCATGGAACACCTTCTGATACCAGGCGATCATCTCGTCATAACGCCGCGTCTGATAGACGACATGCGCGAATTTGCTCGGCTTGGTCATCGCTCCGTCTCTCCCCAAAGACCCGCGGCGATGCTGCGCGCGCCGGCGCGGATGTGCAAGCCCGAAGCGCTCCGCTACAGCCCCCGCCATGCGCCCCGATTCGCCCTCGCCCCTGCTCCCCTTCCTGATCGCCTGCGCGGGCATCGCGACCTTTTCGGCGATGGACGTGCTGATGAAGGGGCTGTCGATCGAGCTCGGCGCGTATAACGCGGTCCTCTGGCGCACCGGCTGCGGCACGCTCGTCAGCGGTGCGATCTATTTGTCGCTGTGCCCGGTCTGGCCCGACCGCGCCACCATGCAGATCCACGCCTGGCGCTCGCTGTTCGTCGCCGCCATGGCGCTCTGCTTCTTCTGGGCGCTCGCGCGGCTGCCGATCGCCGAGGCGATCGCGCTCGCCTTCGTCGCGCCGCTGATGGCGCTCTACATGGCGGCGATCTTCCTCGGTGAGAAGATCGGCCCGCGCTCGGTCGCCGCCTCGCTGCTCGGGCTCGGCGGGGTGCTCGTCATCGTTGCGGGCAAGATCGGCGGCAGCGATTACGAACCCGACGCCCTTTGGGCGGTCGGCGCGGTGTTCCTGTCGGCGGTCTTTTACGCCTACAACCTGATTCTCGCGCGCCGGCAGGCGAAGATGGCCGAGCCGCTCGAGATCGCCTTTTTCCAGAATTTCTTCGTTGCCGCGATCCTCGCGCTCGGCGCGCCGTGGTTCGCGGTGGTGCCGAGCTTCGACCATGCCCCGCACATCCTCGGCGCCGCAATCCTCGCGACCACCTCGCTGCTGCTGCTGAGCTGGGCCTATGCCCGCGCCGAGACGCAGATCCTCGCCACGACCGAATATACCGGCTTCCTCTGGGCGATGCTCTTCGGCTGGATCTTCTTCGCCGAGCCCGTCACCCTGCCGACGATCGCTGGCGCCGTCCTGATCGTCGCCGCCTGCCTGATCGTGGCGCGCAAGGTGCCGCACGACGATCCCGTCGAGCCGGCAGCGGCCTGATCTTCTCCCCTCCCGCAAGCGGGAGGGGCAGCGAGACTTGCGAACTTGTTCGCTAGTCGCAGCCGGGTGGGCATTCGCAACGCGGCTGGCCCACCCCTGACCCCTCCCGCCTGCGGGAGGGGAGATCACACCGCCGCGCGCATCAGCCGGTCGTTGATAGCAGCGCCCAGCCCATCTTGCGGGATCGCGGCGACCGCGATCTTGGTCTTTGCGCTCGCCGCCCCCGCGTGCAGCGCATCGAACAGCCGCGCCGCCGCCTCGGTCAGGTCGCCCGCGGCGCTCAGCTGGTAATCGCCCAAGACCCGGCCGAAGCCGATTCCATATTCGTCCGGCGCAAAACCCGTCGCGCCCAGCCGCACCGGCTTGCCCGGCGCATAATGGCTCGCGAGCATCCCCGGCGCGACGATCTCCGATCCTGCGACCCCGGCCACCAGCAACCCCGAAGCCTCGGCCAGCATATCAGCCGTCACCGGCCCCGGTCGCAGCACCTCCACGGCATCGTCCTTCACCCGCACGATCGTCGATTCGACCCCCGCGCTCGTCGGCCCATCGTCGATCACCAGCGCGATCCGCCCGTCCAAGGTCGCGAGCACATGCTCCGCCTTGGTCGGGCTCACCCCGCCGCTCGCATTGGCGCTCGGCGCCGCCAGTGGCGCGCCGCTCTCCGCCATCAAGGCCTGCATCGCACGATGCCCCGGCACACGCAGTGCGATCGTATCGAGCCCCGCCGTCGCGATGCTCGCCACCGGGCAATCGGCGGTCCGCGGCACCACCAGGGTCAGCGGCCCGGGCCAGAAATGCGTCGCCAGCGCGCGTTCGACCGCGCCGAAAACCCCCAGCTTTTCCGCCGCTTCCAGCCCCGGCACATGCACGATCAGCGGGTTGAAATCGGGCCGGCCCTTGGCGGCATAGATGCGCGCCACCGCCGCCGCATTGCGCGCATCGGCGGCAAGCCCGTAGACCGTCTCGGTCGGCACCGCGACCGGCCACCCCTCCCCGACGAGCCCCCCGGCGCGCGCGATTGCCTCCGCCGAGAAAGCGCGGGTATCGGTCGCGAAAAGCGGTGTTGTTTGACCCTCGGCCATGCCGCGCTATAGCGCCGCCACCTGTGGAATCATCCCTAAAAGGGGAGCCGTGCCTTGACCTATACGCCGCCGACCACCGAACAGCTTTTTGTCCTGAACCATATCGCGCGCGTCGACGCGATGGCGCAGCATGAGCGTTTCGCCGATGCGACCCCCGACATGGTCGAGGCGATCGTCACCGGCATCGGCGAATTCGCGGCCGAGGTCTATGCGCCGCTCAACCGCGTCGGCGACGTGAACAACCCCAAGTGGCAAGACGGCAAGGTCACCATGCCTCCGGGCTTCAAGGAAGCGTATCAGGCGTTCGTCGATGCCGGCTGGGGCAGCATCGACGGCCCCGTCGAATATGGCGGCCAAGGACTGCCCTTCACCCTCGCGACGGTGATCATCGAGGCGCTCGGCACCGCCGACATGGGCTTCACCCTCTGCAACATCCTCACCCCCGGCGCGATCCACGCGCTGATGGCCTATGGCACCGAGGAACAGCGGCAGACGTGGCTCCCCAAGCTCGTGTCGGGTGCGTGGAACGGCACGATGAACCTGACCGAGCCCGCCGCGGGCAGCGACGTCGGCGCGCTGCGCTCGACCGCCGAAAAACTGACCGAGGGCGAGAACGCCGGCCTGTACCGGATCAAGGGGCAGAAGATCTTCATCACCTTCGGCGAGCACGACCTCACCGACAATATCGTCCACCTCGTCCTCGCGCGCACCCCCGGCGCGCCCGAGGGAACGCGCGGCATCTCGCTGTTCCTCGTCCCCAAATACCGCCTCGACGCCGCTGGCAATCCGACGATCTCGAACGGCGTCCATTGCGCGTCGATCGAGCACAAGCTCGGCATCCACGGCTCTCCGACCGCGGTGATGGTCTATGGGGAGGGAGAAGACTGCCTAGGCGAAATAGTGGGCGACGAAATGGGCGGCATGCGCGCGATGTTCGTGATGATGAACAACGCCCGCCTGATGGTCGGCTGCCAGGGCGTACAGATCGCCGAGCGCGCGACGCAGCAGGCGCAAAGCTTCGCCGCCGAGCGCGTCCAGTCGGCACTCGCGGGCTCGCCCGACCGCAATCCGGTGACGATCGACCGGCACCCTGACGTCCGCCGCATGCTGTGGCGGATGCGCGCCCAGACCGAGGCCGCGCGCGCGCTCATCTATTATGCGTCGGCGCAGACCGACTTCGGCAAATTGGGCGACGAGGCCGCCGCGATGCGCGCCGAAATCCTGATCCCGCTGGCCAAGGCGCACGCCACCGACATCGGCTGCGAGGTCGCCAGCCTCGGCATCCAGGTCCATGGCGGCATGGGCTTCATTGAGGAAACCGGCGCCGCGCAGCATTATCGCGACGCGCGCATCGCCCCGATCTATGAGGGCACCAACGGCATTCAGGCGGCGGATCTGGTCGGACGCAAGCTCGGCATGGCAGGAGGCGACCTCGTCCGCGCACTCATCGACGATATCGCGCAGGGTGCGGCGGATTTCCCCGAGTTGCAGCAACTCGTCGACTCGTGCCGCGCAGTCACCGACTGGCTGGTCAGCGCGAATACCGGCGACCGTCTTGCGGGCAGCTATCCCTATCTCACCATGCTTTCGACCGCGACCTGCGGCTGGCTGATGGCGCTCCAGCATAAGGCGGC
Organism: Sphingopyxis sp. QXT-31; assembly: GCF_001984035.1. Lineage (NCBI taxonomy): Bacteria > Pseudomonadati > Pseudomonadota > Alphaproteobacteria > Sphingomonadales > Sphingopyxidaceae > Sphingopyxis > Sphingopyxis sp. QXT-31. The sequence continues at coordinate 2,470,863 of NZ_CP019449.1, forward strand.
CAAGACCGCACTCGACGAAGGCAATGGCGACGCCGCCTTCCTCGAAGCCAAGATCGCCTCGACGCGGTTCTACCTCCAGCAGATCGTTCCGGCCGCCACCGGCCTGGCGCCATCCGCGCTGGCGGGCGATGCGGCGCTTCCGGCGCTCGGCTGAGCGCCCGGAAAACCGCAAGCTTTTCTTCATGATTAACGCGATGATAACCATCGCACACTAGGCACGCACGGTAACCGCTGGAGACGTGCGCGCGTGCCATTGATAGTCAACAGGATGATCGTCAGCTGGCGCACACTCGGGCTTGCGCTGCTGCTCAGCATCATCGTGGGCATTTCGGGCGCGGGCGAGGTTCCCGACCGGATGATCGCGATGGCGACCAGCCGGCTCGGCGACCGGCCGGTTTCGGGCGATATCGTCATCGTCGCGCTCGACGACCGCACGCTCGGCCAGACGCCGGGCGGCGAATTTTCAATGACCCAATATGGCGAGGTCGTGAGCGCGATCGACAAGGCCGGCGCGAAGCGCGTCTTCCTCGATTTCTATTTCGACCGCCGCGAATCCGACCCCGATTTCTCGAAACTGACCGAAGCGGTGCGCAAACTGGGCAATCGCGCGGTGCTCGCGGTCGCGACCAAGTCGATGCCCGGCACCGACCGCAGCCGTTCGATCTTCCCCAATCCCGCCTTCGGCGAACAGGCGCAACTTGCCAGCATCGCCTGGGATTATGAATTCTGGCAGGTCTGGAACGTCCCGATCACCTACCTCGCCGACGGCCGCAAGCTGCCGAGTTTCGCTTCGCTGCTGGCGAACAAGAGTTCGCCCGAGCCGAAGATGTTCCGCCTCGACTTCTCCTACGACACCGGCAGCATCCCGCAATATGGCGCCGCCGACCTGCTCGCGGGACGCGTGGGCGCGGCACAGCTCAGGGGCAAGGACGTCATCTTCGCGCCCACGGCGTCCACCTTCCAGGACGCGCATTATCTCCCCGGCCACGACCTCGTGCCCGGGGCCTATATCCATCTGATCGGCGGCGAGACGCTGAAGCGCGGCAATCCGGTCGATATCGGCTGGATGCCCGCGCTTGCGCTGATGGCACTCACCCTCTTCGTCGCGCTGCTGCCGCGCTTCCAGCGCTGGTACGCGCCGACCGCGATCGCTGCGGTCGGGATCGCGGTCGTCGGCAAGGTGCTGCTCGCGACCCTGCTTGTGACCAGCTCGATCGGCGCCGCGCTCTTCTTCGTCGCCGCGGTCAGCGCCAATGTGTCGCGCAAACGCCGCCGCGCCTCGGCGCAGCGCGAGAATCCCGTCTCGGGCCTACCCAATTTCGAGGCGCTGCGCGCACAGGCCGCTTTCGGCAGCGCGACGGTCATCGCCGCGAAACTGGTCAACTTCGAGGATCTGGCGGCGTTCCTTCCCGGCCAGGGCAGCCAGCAGCTCGTCGACCAGGTCGCGCGCCGGCTAACATTGGCCTGCCACGGCACCCAGCTCCACCACGATCTCGACGGTACCTTCGCCTGGCTCGTGCCCTATTATCAGCACAGCCAGATCGAGGGGCATCTCGCGGGTCTCGCCGCGCTGTTCAACGCGCCGCTAACGATCGGCGAGCTGCGCGTCGACGTCGCGATCGCCTTCGGGGTCAACGACGAGTTCGAGGGCTCGAACGCGCAGCGCCTCGCTGCGGCGCTCGTGGCGGCCGAGCGTGCGATCCGCACCCGAGCCCTCTGGACCAAATATTCGCCGCGGCAAAAGGAAGACGCGGGCTGGCAGCTCTCCTTCCACTCGCAGCTCGAGGACGCGCTCACCGGCGGCGACATCTGGGTCGCCTTCCAGCCGCAATACGACATCCGCACCCGCGCGCTCGTCGGGGTCGAGGCGCTCGCGCGCTGGACGCACCCGACGCGCGGCCCGATCCCGCCCGACGAGTTCATCGTCCAGGCCGAAAAGAGCCAGGACATCTACCGCCTCACGCTGTTCGTTATGGACCAGGCGATCCGTTCCGCGGCACAGCTGCAGGAACGCGGGCTCAAGATCCATATGTCAGTGAACCTGTCGGCGACGCTGCTCGACCATGCCGACCTGGTCGGCACGATCCGCGTGATGCTCACCGCGCATCATCTCCCGCCCGAGATGCTGACGATCGAAATCACCGAAACGGCCCAGATCGAAAACAGCCGCCAGGCGCGCCAGACCCTCGCACAACTTCGCCGCGCGGGCATCCGCCTGTCGATCGACGATTATGGCACCGGCCAGTCGAACCTCGAATATCTGACCGAGATCGAGGCAGACGAAATCAAGATCGACAAGCGATTCGTGATGACCATGCGCGATTCGCAGCGCAACTTCGAAGTGGTTAAGTCCACCATCGATCTGGCGCACCGACTGGGCGCCGTCGCGGTCGCCGAGGGTATCGAGGATGCCCCCACAATGGCGTTGCTCGAAGAACTCGGCTGCGATGTTGGCCAAGGCTATCATCTTGGCAAACCGCAACTATTTTCCGAACTCGCCGCCTCGATCAGCGCCGCACCCCACAGCCGCACCGCCTAATCGTTACCAAAATGGTACCAAAGTTAGTTAAGACTCGATTTACCACGCCTGTTAGGGTATACGCTCCGTTAACTGCTCTGCATGGGCAGTCATGCAGTTGCATCTAGGAGACGTCCGATGGGTTGGTTTTGGCGTTGGATGGGCGGCGGCGGCACCGGTAGCGGTGGCGGTCAAGCCTGATCCGAAAACGAAATAGAGAAAGGGCCTCGGCATAGCCGGGGCCTTTTTTCATTTGTGGGTCTGGAAAGCGGCTAACCGCCCGACCGCACGCGGAGCCGATGGTGCCGCGACCGCTTCGCTTCCCATGATTTGCTTGCCCGTGGGCAGCTCCGGCCGGGAGATATCCTGAAGGAAACGCCCGGCCCCCGAAGGACCTGCCTCCGAGGGCCGGGCGCCCGGCATCGTCACCTCACGCTTTCACCCGGCGACTTCGGTCACCAGCCCCGCGCCGACGGTCTTGCCGCCTTCGCGGATGGCGAAGCGCACGCCCGGTTCGATACCGACAGCGCGGCTCAGTTCGAAGCCGACCTCGACCTGCGAGCCGGGCTCCACGACCGCGCCGTCATTGGTGTGGATCGCGCCCGTGACATTGGTCACGCCGAAGAAGAATTGCGGCCGATAGCCGCTGGCGAACGGCGTGTGCCGGCCGCCTTCCTCCTTCGACAGCACGAAGACCTGCGCCTTGCCCCGCGCGTGCGCCTTGATGGCACCCACGGCGCTCAGCACCTGTCCGCGTTCGACGTCGTCGCGCTTGAGACCGCGCAGCAGCAGTCCCACGTTCATGCCGGCGCGCGCCTCCGGAACATCCTTCCGGAAGGCCTGCGTGCCGGTCACGACCAGCGCGACGCCCTCATTGTCGACCCCGACGATCTCCACCGCGTCGCCGACGCGCACGATGCCGCGCTCGACCCGGCCGGAAACGACCGTGCCGCGGCCCGGGATCGTGTGGACGCCCTCGATCGGCATCAGGAACGGGCTGTCGACATCCCGGACCGGGTCCGGAATATGCGCGTCGAGCGCCGCGACCAGATCGACGATCGCCTGGACGGACGGATCGCCAAGATCGCCGCGCGCCACCGCCTCGAGCGCACCGAGCGCGCTACCGAAGACGAACGGCGTATCGGCATAGCCCTGACGGGCGAGCAACTCGCCCGTCTCGAGTTCGATCAGCGCGACCATGTCCGCACGGTCTTCGACCGCAACCGCATCCATCTTGTTCACGAACACGACGATGTGGCGAACATTCACCTGCCGTGCGAGCAGGATATGCTCGATCGTCTGCTTCGCCGCGCCTTGCGTCGCGTCGACGAGCAGAATCGCGCCGTCCATCTGCGACGCGCCGGTGATCATATTCTTCACATAGTCGGCGTGACCCGGACAATCGATGTGGGCATAGTGTCGGCTCTCCGACTCATATTCCACATGGCTGGTGTTGATCGTGATCCCGCGGGCCCGTTCCTCGGGGGCCTTGTCGATCTGATCGAACGCCAGCGCCTTGCCGCCGAGCCGGGCCGCCTGGACCTGCGTGATCGCGGCGGTCAGCGTCGTCTTGCCATGGTCGACATGACCGATGGTTCCAACATTCACATGCGTTTTGATAGGCATTTTAACCTCCTGCCTATTGTGGGCGCCGCCTGAACCGGGATGGCCAATCCCGATCCAGGCGGCCATTGGCATTGGCGCGCCAATTCGGTGTGGACCGCGGGGGCAGCCCGAAACAAAAAAGAGCCCACCGGACGGGACCGGCGGGCTCGTGCTGTTCGAGTGTCCGGGTCCCTTTCGGCGGCCCCCGGCGGATGTGCCTGGGGCGTCAGCTCGCAAATCGCCAAGCGCGATCGGCGCGCGGTGCGGCGCACAGTTCGGTGCTAGCGATGGTCAACGTCGTGCGGGTCATGGTCCCGGCTCCTTGTTCGTCGGCGCGGGAAAAGCGCCCAATAAAAACCCTGAAAGGTCGGGCCTTCCAGGGTCATCGGACGCAGGGAGGCCTTTCGCCTCCTCGAAATCGAGAGGCGGATCAGAAATCGATATAATAAAGCGCGGCGGCGGCCCCGGCCGTCGCATTCAGCGCTGCTTGTTTCTGGTCCACGATCAAATTGCTCCGTCTTAAAACGTCGACGGCACATAGCGACCTCGCCCGCCGTTTTCAAGCGATCAGCTTGGCAATGAGAGCGAGCACTCCGGGATGTCGCGAAATGCATGTCACCGGCTGGCTGGGGCGGCAGGATTCGAACCTGCGCATGGCGGCATCAAAAGCCGCTGCCTTACCGCTTGGCGACGCCCCAACGGCCGGTGCGAGCGCGTCTATAGCGCGCGCCCGATGAATGGCAAGTTGGTGTAGGCCCTTAAAGCCGCGTCACCCAACCGTGCGGATCGGCGGCGCGGCCGCGCTGGATGTCGACCAGCTTGTCCTTGAGCTTCGTCGTCACCTGTCCGGGCCCGCCCGCGCCGATGGTGAAGCTGCTCTCCCCCCGCGTCACCCTGCCGACCGGGGTCACCACCGCGGCGGTGCCGCAGGCGAAGCTTTCGGTCAGCTTGCCGCTCTCCGCATCGGCCTGCCACTGGTCGATCGCATAGGGTTCCTCGCGCACCGTCAGCCCGGCGTCGCGGGCCAGCGTGATGATCGCGTCGCGCGTGATGCCGGGCAGGATCGTTCCCGTCAGCGGCGGGGTGACGATGCTGCCGTCGTCGAACACGAAGAACATGTTCATGCCGCCCAGTTCCTCGATCCAGCGATGCTCGGCGGCGTCGAGGAAGACGACCTGGTCGTGCCCTTTGGCGATCGCCTCGCGCTGCGCGACGAGGCTCGAGGCGTAGTTGCCCCCGCATTTGGCGGCGCCGGTGCCGCCCGGCGCGGCGCGGGTATAATCTTCCGAAACCCACAGCGAGATCGCGGGGGCGCCCGACTTGAAATAATTGCCGACAGGCGAGGTGATCACGAGGAAATGATATTCGGCCGCGGGCTTCACGCCCAGGAACACCTCGCTCGCGAACATGAAGGGGCGCAGGTACAGCGCGCCGCCATCGACCGGCGGGAACCAGTGCGCGTCCGCGGCGACGGCTTCCTTCACCGCGGCGATGAACAATCCCTCGGGCAGTTCGGCCATCGCCATGCGGCGTGCGCTGGCGTTGAAGCGCGCGGCGTTTGCCTCGACACGAAACAAGGCCATCGACCCGTCGTCGAGCCGGTACGCCTTCAGCCCCTCGAAGATTTCCTGCGCATAATGGAGCACTGCGGTCGCGGGATCGAGCGTCAGCGGGCCGCGCGGCATCACCTGCGCATCGTGCCAGCCCTTCCCCTCCGAATAGCGGATCGAGACCATATGGTCGGTGAAGACGCGTCCGAAAACGGGGTCCGCGATCGCCGCCGCGCGTACCTCGTCCGCGACCTTGCTGGGGTGCGGCAGGTGGGTGAAGGCGGATGCGGACATGCGGTAGGCCTACTCGGTCGGGGGTGAATCACGCGCGCCTCTTGCCAAAGCCGGGCGCGGCGCGCAACGGTAGTGACTATGCCGAACGATAATTTTCTTTCACAAGTTCCCGGCGCCTCTGCTCTTTTCTTGCGCGAGGCCGAGGTGCGCCGCGGCATCGAATATCTGTTTTTCGCGCATGGATCGCTGTGGCGAGCGGTCGATGCGCGGCTCGCCGAACAGGGGCTCGGGCGCGCGCATTACCGCGCGCTCTACTTCATCGCGCGCCAGCCCGGGCTCACCATTTCCGACCTGCTCGCGCTGCTCGGCATCACCAAACAATCGCTCGGGCGCGTGATCAAGGACCTCGAGGCGCGCGCGATGCTTGCGACGCGCCCGGGCAACCGCGACCGGCGGCAGAAGGAATTGCGGCTCACTGAGGAGGGACGCGCGATCGAAGCGGCGGTTTTCGCGCTGATGCGCGACGCGATGAGCCGCGCCTATACGCAAGCGGGCCAGGCGGCGGTGACCGGATTCTGGCAGGTCAGCGAGGCGCTGCTGCCGCCGCGCGAACGCGGGAGGGTGGCCAAGCTCGGCGAGGCCTAGCCCTCGCCCCGCGCGATATCGGCGAGCTCGCGCCCGCGGTCGCGCGCCGCGCGCAATACATTGGTCATCAGCGCAACGAGCTGCCCGCCCTCGTCGAGGATATCGAGCCCCGCCTGCGTCGTGCCGCCCTTGCTCGCGACCTGCGCCACCAGCACGCCCGGCTTTTCGCCGCTGTCGGCGAGCAGCGCGGTCGACCCGCCGAAGGTCGCGGTCGCGAGCTTCAGCGCATCCTCGCTGGGCAGGCCGAGACGTTCGCCCGCCGCGGCATAGGCCTCGATCAGGCGAAAGACGAAGGCCGGGCCGCTGCCGGTGAAGGCGGTGACCAGATCCATCGTCGAATCATCATCGAGCGGCACGACCTGCCCCAGCGGCGTCAGCAGGCCATCGATCGCCTTCGCGTCGGCACGGCCGAGGCTGGCGAACGCCGTCACCCCGGCGCCGATCCGCGCCGCGAGGTTGGGCAGGATACGCACCTGCGCGCGCGCATTCGGGAAGCGCGCGGCGAGGTCGGTCAAAGACACGCCCGCCAGGATCGAGAGCAGATGGACATCGTCGGCGACCACCGCGCCGAGTTCGCCGGCGACCTCGCCCAGCTGCTGCGGCTTCATGCCCAGCATGATCCAGTCGGCGCTGCCGCCCGCCGCCTGCCATTCGGCGAGCGCGGCATAGTGCGCGATGCCTTCGCGCGGCGCCGCGAAAGGATCGACGATCGCGACCTGCGCCGGGTCGAGCCCCGCGACCAGCCAGCGATCGAGCATCGCCCCCGCCATATTGCCGCAGCCGACCAGCAGCAGCCGGCCGGAAAAGTTCCGCAAAGTCTTCGCCATGATTCCTACTTCGTCCCTAGCGGCAGCTGCTCTCCGGACCCGAAAGCAGGTCCAGGCAGCGGCCATCGATCTTGGTCGCATCGACCGGCAGGCCGATCAGCGACGCCAGCGTCGGCATGATGTCGACCGTCATCACCGCATTGGGCTGTTCGAAACCCGCCAGCCCCTTGCGCCAGAAGAGGATCGGCACGCGCCGGTCATAATCCCACACCGACCCGTGCGTCGCGACATAACCCATGTCGGGTTCGGGGATCGGCGTCACGCGCGGTTTCAGCGCGATGATGAAATCGCCCGATCGCTGCGGATTGTACGACGCGCGAAGCTTGTCCATCAGCGTCCACACGTCGGGCGAGCGCTTCGATACCGGATGCGCCGCCAGCTCCTCGGCGGTGACCACCGCCTCGATCTGCGGATGCGCGCGCAGCCGCGGCAGGATCTCGGCGAGCGCGGCCTTGCGCTGCGCCGGGGTCAGCGCCTTGGACAGATAATAGTCGCCGCCGTCGCCGAGCAGCAGCGGCTGCGGCAGCCCCAGCTTGACCGCGACCTCCTTGCCCAGTTCGGCGGGGTCGAGCTTCGGGTCGACGCGCTGCGCGTCGGGCCAGGCGTTCTGGCGGTTGCGCTCGGGCAGGTCGTGGCCGCCATGGTCGGCGGTCAGCGCGACGGCATAGTCGATCCCCGCCGCGTCGAGCCGCGCGAAGAAATCGCCGAGCTCGCGGTCGAGCCCCATCATCTGCAGGCACATCTCGCTACCCTCGGTGCCGGTGCTGTGGCCGACATAGTCGGTCGCGGCGAGGCCGAGGATGAGCAGGTCGGTGCCGCTGCCCTCGCCCATCTTGCGCACCTGGCGCAGCGCCGCCGCGGTCGCCAGCACCGCGCCATCGGCCTCGGGCGAGGCCATGAAACGGCGGAAGTCGCCGGCATCGCGCGCCATCCGGCCGGTGCCGACGGTCGCGCCCTTGGCGCCGAAGGGGATGGCGATGTCATGCGCGGCGCAATCGGCGGGCAGCGTCAGCGCCGGGCGTGGCTGCGCGATTGCGGCGGCGATGGCGGCGCCAGCCTGCGTTGCGGTCGGCGACAGCGTCGTGCCGCGGTACGAGGTGAGGCCTTTGGGGTCGAGCCACATCAGTTCGTCAGCCTGGTGCCCGCCCATCATGATCGCCGAGCGGTCCTTGCCGGACACCGACACGACCTGCGCCCTGGGATCGCGCGCCTTCATCAGGTCGCCGAGCGTCGGGACGAGCAGATGCTTCACCGACGCCGCATATTTGCCATTGCCCGAGCTGGTGCCCGCGACGCTCTCGTCCTCGGCGCAATAGATGCGCTTGTCCTCGCGGCCGGCCGACAGGTCGAAATAATGATTGGCGACGATGCCCGTGCGCGCGGGGTGGCTGCCGGTCAGGATCGTCGAATGGCCGGGGCAGGTCTCGGTCGCGCCGTGCGACTGATAGCCCGACGGGAAGACCGCGCCCGAGGAAAGCCGCGCGAGCCCGCCGGTAAAATGCTCGCGATATTCGGCGAACAGGTCGGCCGAAAACTGGTCGACCGCGATCATCACGATCAGCTTGGGCGCCGGGGTCTGCGCCGTGACCTTCGGCGCGGGCGCGGCCGCCGGCTGCGCCAGCGCGGCGCCGGTAGCGGTCAGCGACAGGGTGGCGGCGAGGGCAAGAGTGAGGCGTTTGATCGTCACGGGCGTCGTCTCCGATGCAGGGCGCGTCAGCGCGGGCTGTCCTCTCGACGAAAGCCGCCTATATGGCAAGCCTTGAACGATGGATGGACATGGCTCGGGCATGGATCGCGGTAGGGACGCTTTTGTGACAGGCCTTTGGCGCGGCCTGCTGGCGATATTGGCACTGATGGCCTTGTCGTTCGCCCCCGCGCGCGCGCAGTCCGTGAACATCACGCCGCAGCTGGTCGCCGAATCGGCGGCGCCCGCGCCCGGCCAGACCTCCACGCTCGCACTCGCCATGACCCCGGCCAAGGGCTGGCACGGCTATTGGATCAACGGCGGCGACGCCGGGTTCGGGATGAGCGTCGAATGGAACGCGCCCGAGGGCGTCACCGTCGCGCCCTTCCGCTATCCGGTGCCCGAGGCGCTGACGCTCTTCGGCATGATGAACCATGTCTATGAGCATCCCTATGCGCTGCTCGCCGATGTCAGCGTCGACAAGAGCGTAGCGCCGGGGACCGACCTGACGCTCTCGGGGGTCGCCGAGTGGCTCGCCTGTACCGACAAGATCTGCGTGCCCGAAAAGGCGGTGATCTCGGTCAAGCTGACCGCCGGCGACGGCGCGGTCGCCCCGGCGACGCGCGCACAGTTCGACGGCTGGCGCGCACGCCTGCCGCAGCCGCTCGACCGCACAGGCGCGTGGCAGCGGCGCGGCGACACCGTGCGCTTCGAAATCCCGCTGCCCCGCGGCGTCGCGATCGAGGCGCCGCACCTGTTCCTCGAAACCCCCGAGTTGATCGACTATGCCGCGCCGCAGGCGATCAGCCGCAACGGCGACTGGGTGGTCGTCGAGACGCGCGCGAACGGCGAGGCCGCGGGTCCGGTGGCCGCGCTGCTCAAGCTGGCCGACGGCCGCGGTCTCGCGGTCAAGTTCGAGCCCGGCGCGGTGCGCGCAGCAGGCGAACCGCTGACCCCGCCCGCCAAGGGCGTCGACCTCGCGCTCTTCTGGACCGCGCTCGGCGGCGCGATCCTCGGCGGGCTGATCCTCAACCTGATGCCGTGCGTTTTCCCGATCCTGAGCCTCAAGGCGCTCAGCCTCGCGCGTTCGGGCGGCAATGCCCGCGAAGCGAAGGTCGAAGCGCTCGCTTTTACCGCAGGCGCGGTGCTCGTCAGCCTCGCGCTCGGCGGCGGGCTGCTGGCGCTACGCGCGGCGGGCGAGCAGGTCGGCTGGGCGTTTCAGTTGCAGCATCCGCTGAGCGTCCTCATCCTGCTGCTGCTCGCGGTCGCGATCACCCTCAACCTGCTCGGCACTTATGAACTGCCGTCCTTTGGCGGCGGACAGAAGCTCGCCGGTCAGGGCGGCGCGGCAGGCGGCTTCTGGACTGGGGCGCTCGCCGCTTTCGTCGCGACCCCGTGCAGCGGCCCTTTGCTCGGCGCTGCGCTCGGCGCGACGCTGGTGCTGCCGGCCTGGGCCGCACTACCGATCTTCGGCGGCCTGGGGCTGGGGCTCGCCCTGCCCTTCCTCGCCGTCGGCTTCATCCCCGCGCTCCGCAACCGCCTGCCCAAGCCCGGTGCTTGGATGGCGACCTTCCGCAAATGGATGGCACTGCCGATGGGGCTCACGGCGACGGCACTGGTCTGGTTGCTTTGGCGTCAGGCAGGTTTCTGGGGGCTGACCTATGCTTTGATCCTGACGCTATCCATGATTGTCCTCGCCCTGCTCTATGGCCGGTTGCAGGCGGGCAAGGCGCGGTCATGGGGAGTTATCGCGGCGATTATCGTGATCGCACTCGTCGCCGTGCGCGCCAACGCCGACCTGGCTGCAGCGCATCGATACGACACCGGGGCGCCGGACGCGTCGTCGCCGCCCTATTCCGACGCCGCACTGGCGCGTGCGCGCGCCACCGGCAAGCCCGTCTTCGTCTATTTCACCGCCGACTGGTGCCTGTCGTGCAAGGCCAACGAGGCCGGTGCGATCAACCGCGAAGCCGTTCAGCAGGCGTTCGAGAAAAAGGGCGTCGTCACCCTCGTCGGCGACTGGACCAATGGCGATCCGATGATCACCCGCACCCTCGCCGAGCATGGCCGCAACAGCGTGCCGCTCTACCTCTGGTACGCGCCCGGCGCCGCCAGCCCCGAAATCCTGCCGCAGATCCTGACCCCCTCGATGCTCACCGAGCTGGCCGCGCGCTGATGGCGAAGCTCCGCGCCGACCAGCTGCTCGTCGACCGCGGCCTCGCCGAGAGCCGGACGCGCGCGCAGGCGCTGATCCTTGCCGGGCTCGCCTTCACGGGCGACCGCAAGATCGACAAGGCGGGGCAGCAGCTTCCCGAGGACGCCGACATCAGCGTCAAGGGCCGCGACCATCCCTGGGTCTCGCGCGGCGGGATTAAGCTCGACCATGCGCTCATACGTCTCGGCTGGGACGTCACCGGCGCGGTCGCGATCGATGTCGGGTCTTCGACGGGCGGTTTTACCGACGTGCTGCTGAGCCGCGGCGTGCGCTGCGTCTACGCGGTAGATTCGGGCACCAACCAGCTCGCGTGGAAGCTGCGGCAGGATGCGCGCGTGATCGTCCACGAACAGACGAGCGCGCGCATCCTGACGCCCGCGCATATTCCCGAACCGATCGACCTGATCGTCTGCGACGCGAGCTTCATCGCGCTGTCGAAGGTGCTGCCGGTCCCGATGTCCTTCGCGAAACCCGGCGCACGCATGGTCGCGCTGATCAAGCCGCAGTTCGAGGCCGAACGCGGCGAGGTCGGGAAGAAGGGCGTAGTGCGCGACCCCGCAGTGCACGAACGCGTCTGCGGCACGGTGCGCATATGGCTGGAGGGCGAAGGCTGGGCAGTCGCCGACCTGGTCGAAAGTCCGATCACCGGGCCCGAGGGCAATGTCGAATTCCTGATCGCGGCGACCAAAGCAGCCGCTTGACGCTGCGCCGCACAATCGCGACACGAATGCAACGGATTCGCAGGTGGGGAATATTGCGGACATGACCGAGATCGCTACGCCGGGCCAGCTACGCATGTCCTATCTCCGCTGGGCGCTGTTCACCGTCCCCGCGATCGTCCTGCTCGGCAGCCTGTCGGGCTTGCTCTCCAACAGCGGTTACAACAATCGCTGGTTCGCGTCGCTCGACCTGCCCGCGATCACGCCGCCGGGATGGGTGTTCGGCACTGTGTGGCCAATCCTCTACGTTCTGCTCGGCCTGTCGCTTGCGATGGTGCTCCACGCGCGCGGCGCGAAGGGGCGCGGGATGGCCTTGACGCTCTTCTTCGTCCAGCTGATTGCCAATTTCGGCTGGTCCCCGCTCTTCTTTGGTGCGCACCAAGTCACCACCGCCTTCTACCTGATCGTCTTCATCCTGCTGATGACGATCGCCACCGCCTTCGCCTTCGCGCCGATCCGCAGGGCCGCGGCGTGGCTGCTCGTGCCCTATATGGTCTGGCTCAGCTTCGCCGCGATCCTCAATTTCCAGATCGACCAGCGCAATCCCGATGCCGAAACCCTTGCCCCCGCCGCGGCGAGCACCCAGATAAGGTGACGGCAAGGGTTTTTGGGGCTCGCCCCACAAAGGAAGTGACGAACATGCAGAGCGAAAACCGCTTTTTCGACGATCTGGCCAAGATGATCAACGGCGTCGCGGGCACCGTCGCCGGCGCCGGCCGCGAGGCCGAGGCCGCGATGCGCGAGCGCGCGAAGGAATTCGTCGGCCGTATGGATTTCGTCAGCCGCGAGGAATTCGAGGCGGTGAAGCAAATGGCCGCGACCGCGCGTGCCGAGGCCGAAGCGCTCAAGGCCCGCCTCGACAAGCTGGAGGGCGCCGCGGCACCGAAGGCCGCGGCGGTCAAGACTCCCGCCGGCAAGCCCGCGGCGAGGCCTGCATCGCTGCGCAAGCCCAAGGCCTGACGCAGCGACTCGCCACCTTGCGCGTTTCCCGCTAAAGGCGCGCGCATGAGCGACGATATCTACGACGACGAAGACGGCCAGGACGCCGCGCCGATGGAAATGCTGGCGTCCTATTTCGCCGCGCACGACTGGCCGCACGAGATGGTCGGCGAGGACGAGATCGTCGCGACCGCGCAGGGCAGCTGGACGACCTATGAGCTGCGCGCCGTGTGGCGCGCCGACGACGGCGTCATCCAGCTGCTCGCCTTTCCCGACATCCGCGTCGTCGAGGACAAGCGCGCCGTCGCGCACGAGGCGCTGGCGCTGATCAACGAACAGCTCTGGCTCGGCCATTTCGAACTCTGGTCGAACAGCGGCACGATATTGTTCCGCCACGGCATGCTGCTCGGCAGCGACGCCGCGCTGCCGCTCGACCTCACCGAGACGCTGATCGAGAGCGCGATCGACGAATGCGAGCGCTTCTACCCGGTGTTCCAGTTCGTGCTTTGGGGCGGCAAATCGCCCGCCGAAGCGCTGGCTGCCTCGCTTATCGAAACGCGCGGCGAAGCCTAGACCTTCCCCTATTCCGTTCGTGTCGAGCGAAGTCGAGACACGTGAAGGCGCGCACGATGTCAGCGTGGCCCGACTTCGCTCGACACCAAAGGGTGGAGAGGGCGTTTTAGTTGGAGCGCTTCTCGAAGCGCGTCAGCCCCGCGCCCAGCTCGTTCGCGCCGATCGCCAGCGCTTCGCCGCTCCAGTCCGCGACAAACACCGACTTGCGGTCCATGCCCGCAGGCAGGCTCGCGCGATTGCCTTGGATTACCAGTCCGCGCGAAGGATTCTTGCGCTCCTCGGCAGCCACTGCGATCAACGCCGAATAATTTTCCTTGTCGCGGCCCTGCACAAACATATTGCCCGCGATCTGCCCTACCGAGCCCGAGGGCAGATCGATCATATAATTGGTGCCGGTGCCCTGCGTGTCGTCGAAGCTGTTGTCGCGCACATCGACCATAATCCCGCGCGACTTCAGATAATGGCCGCCGCTGCCCTTTTCGAACCGGGTGCGGGTGACGATCACGCGGCCGTAGATTCCGGTGTAGACGCTGTGCGCGCAACTCAGCCCGCGGTCGCAGCGGCCGAGGCGCGAGAAGGTCGAGCGGTCGATCGTCAGCGTCGCCTCGGGATCGTCGGCCGTCAGAATGCCTTCCTCGCTGTTGCGGAACATGCTGTTCGCGACCTCAAGGTCGCTCGTCTCGAGCCGGATGCCCGCGCCATTGCCGTCGGGGACGCGCATATTCTGGAAAACGATGCCGTCGACCTTCGCGCCCGCGCCGCGCAGCACCAGCGCCGCCTTGCCCTCGCAGGTCACGCCGTCGAAGATCGCCTGCCCCGGCGCCGCAGCGACAAAGGCAATGCGCCCCGCGGTCTGCACCGCGCAGTCGCGGTGATAGCCCGGCGCGATGGTGATCGTCCCCTGGCCTTCCCCTATGAAGTCCACTGCATCCTGCAGGCGCGAGAAGCCGCGGCCGTCGATGCTGTAGGGGGCGCCGCCGGTCTGGGCGGGTGCGGGGGCGGCAATGACCGCGGCGGCGATGAGCAGCGCGGCGACGAGGCTGGGGCGGATACGGACCATGCGGGACTTATAGGGCAGCGCGGCGCGCCAGTCGTTTGCAAGGCTGGTTAATTTGCGCCTCGTCCCGAAAGCGGACGGGTGCGGCGGCGCGGGTTAACGCGCGCCTATTCCTCGGTGCGTATGAGGATCATCTCGCCGATCAGCGCGAAGAGGATGAAGGGCCCCCACGCCGCGAGGAAAGGCGAGTAGGCGCCGAGATCGCCCATCGCGAGCGCAAAATTGTCGGCGACGAAATAGGCGAAGCCCAGCGCCATGCCCAGAATGGCGCGCACGAAGAGCTTGCCCGACCGCGCGAGGCCGAACGCCGCGACCGCGCCGAGCAGCGGCATCAGGATCGCCGACAGCGGCCCTGAAATCTTGTGCCAGAGCACGCCCTTGAGCGCGCTGACCGGGCGGCCCGCGGCTTCGAGTTCGTCGATCGCGCTCTTGAGTTGGAGGAAGGGCAGTTGGTCGCCCTTGACCTGCGCCAGGGTGAACTGGTCGGGGGCAACGCCCTTGGCCGCGACGATCGTGCCCAGCGGCTGGGTCGTGCCCGAGCGGCGGATGAAGCGCCGCGCATTGGTGAGTTCCCAGCCGCCGTCGACCGCGCGCGCGCTGTCGGCCGACAGGATCGACGACAGCACTCCGCCGGTGCGTTCGTAGATCTTGACCCCGGTCAGCCGCACCACCGGCCCACCGGTCTCGACCGTCGTCGCGTTGATCAGGTCGTCGCCCGCGCGCACCCAGATGTTGCTGCGCACGCCGTTATCGGGCGGCACCTGCGCATATTGCACCTTCTGCCACGCCGCGAGCGAGGCGGTAGCGCGCGCGACGATGCGTTCGTTGAAGGCAAAGCTGATCCCTGCCACCAGGAACGCCGCCAGGAACAAGGGCGCCAGCACCTGGTGCGCCGACATGCCCGCGCCCTTCATTGCGATGACCTCGCTGTTCTGGTTCAAGGTCGCGAGCGTCAGGATGGTGCCCAGCAGCACCGAAAAGGGCAGGAAGGTCTCGATGATCTGCGGGATGCGGAGCCCCACATAGCGCCACACCTCGGCATCGCCATTGCCCGCCACCGCCAGGATCTTGCCGCTCTCGCCGAGCAGGTCGAGCGTCTGGAGGATCAGCACCAGCGCGAACAGGATCGCGAAGGTGCGGACGAGGAACAGCCGCCCGACATAGAGAGCCATCGTGCGCGAGGGGAAAAAAGCGAGCGCGTGCATCATTCGGCCGCCTGCAGCGCCGCCAACGGCTTGCGCTGGAACATCTTGGCGAATCCGCGGATCTTCTGCCCGGCCTTGGCCGCGACGCGTTCGAGCGCGCCGATCGGCTGCCCGCCCGGCACATGCGCGGTCTGGTAATACATCCACACCGCCAGCGCCGCGAACAGCAGGAAGGGCACCCACAGGGCGATCAGCGGATCGACGGTGCCGCGCGCGCCCATATCCTCGGCATATTCGTTGATCTTGTGCTGGGTCACCAGCAGCACGATCGACAGGAAGATGCCGAGCGACGAGGTGGACCTCTTGGGCGGGATGGCGAGCGCGATCGCGATCAGCGGAATCAGGAACATCGAGGCGACCTCGACGATCCGGAAATGGAAATTCGCCCGCGATTCGAGGCGGGTCTTCAACGGTTCGCTGCTGTCCTTGCCCGCCACGAACAGTTCGGGAATCGTCTTTTCGCGGTCGGCGCCGCCGCGGGTGCGAAAGGCATCGATCTTGGGCAGCGGGATCGGCAGGTCGTGATTGTCGAAGGTCAGGACGCGCGGCACCGCGAATTTGGGCGATTCGTGGATCAGCACGCCCTTGGTCAGTCGCAGGATGATCGTGTCGGGGTCGTCGGTGGCGAGGAACTGGCCCCCGGCCGCGGTCGCCGACACTGCCTGCCCGTCCTTCTGCTCGCCGCGCACGAAGATGCCGCGCAGCGTGCGCCCCTCGTTCGCGCTTTCCTCGATGCGCAGCGTCATCCGCTCGCCGAGGTTGGTGAATTCGCCGACCTTGATCGACGCCCCGAGCGCGCCCGAGCGCAGTTCGAACTGCAGCCCTTCATAGGCGTAGCGCGCATAGGGCTGGATGAAGCCGACGATCGCAAGGTTGAGCAGCGCAAGCGCGATCGCATAGGCATAGGGCACGCGCAGCAGTCGCCCGAAGCTCATGCCGACGCCCTTCAGGACGTCGAGTTCGCTCGACGTCGCGAGGCGGCGAAAGGCCAGCAAGATGCCCAGCATCAGCCCGATCGGGATGCCGAGCGAGAGATATTCGGG
Source organism: Sphingopyxis sp. QXT-31 (assembly GCF_001984035.1). NCBI lineage: Bacteria > Pseudomonadati > Pseudomonadota > Alphaproteobacteria > Sphingomonadales > Sphingopyxidaceae > Sphingopyxis > Sphingopyxis sp. QXT-31. Next base: position 2,487,677 of record NZ_CP019449.1, read on the forward strand.
GATCAAATTCGCCAGCATGCGCCACACGACGCTGACCGGGCCGCCCTCGGTCGCGACGAAATCGAACAAGCGGAGCATCTTCTCGAGCACGAGCAGCATCGCCGACAAAACCAGCGTGCCGAGCATGGGGAAGAAGATGAGCCGCGATATGTAGCGGTCGATGGCGGGCAATCTATTCAAGCTTTCGTCGCCCTATTACCATGATTTGGCCGCAAATGATTCCGATATGCCGAAGCAAGGGCGACAGGGACCCATGCCGGCTTGGCTGGCATGGCTATAGCCACTGGGAGCTAATGCGTCATGTCGAAATTTGTGTCGACTTCACTCTGTTTCATTCTGCTGGCGGCCTCCGTGCCTGCCAATGCGGAAGGACAGGTCTTGTCGAACGATCTGTCGAAATGCCGGAGCGGCCCGTCGACGCTGGTCCAGATCAACGGCCTGAAGGCCGGGTCGGGCAAGGTGCGCGTGCAGAGTTATCGCGCGAATGCCTCGGATTGGCTGGCGAAGGGCCGCTGGATCAATCGTATCGAAGTGCCGGCGCGCGCCGGGTCGATCACCGTCTGCGTGCCGCTGCCCGCTTCGGGCAGCTATGGCATCGCGGTGCGCCACGACGTCAACGGGAACGGCAAGACCGACCTGTCCTCGGACGGCGGCGGCATGTCGAACAACCCCAGCATCAACATCTTCAACCTCGGCAAGCCGAGCTACAAGAAGACCGCCTTTGCGGTCGGCGATGCGCCGAAAACGATCTCGATCACCATGAAATATATGTAAGGGTATATGGCCAGCGTCGCGCTCCTTTCCAATCCGCGCTCGACGGGCAACCGTGCCCTGTTGCCGCGCGTCCGGGAATATTGCGCCGCGCATCCCGATATCTTTCATTACGAGGTCGAGGACGTCGCCCAGATCGGCGAGGCGATCCGCACCATCGCGATGGTCAGCCCGCGCATCGTCGTGATCAACGGCGGCGACGGCACCGTCCAGGCGGCGCTGACCGAGCTTTATTCGGGCGGCCATTTCGACGGCACGCCGCCGCCGGTCGCGGTGCTGCCCAACGGCAAGACCAATTTGATCGCGCTCGATCTCGGCGCCGAGGGCGACCCGCTGAAGGCGCTCGAACGCGTGATCGAACTGGTCGAAGCCGGCCGGCTCGAGGATCATGTGATCCAGCGCCAGCTGATCTCGCTCGACAGCGGCGGCGAAGCACGGCCGGTGCTCGGCATGTTCCTCGGCGGCGCCTATCTCGCCGACGTGATGCTCTATTGCCGCAACCGCATCTATCCGCTCGGCTTGCCCAACGGCGTATCGCATTTCCTCGCGGCGATGCTCGGCCTCTTCGCGATGGTGCTCGGCCTCGGCGGCGGGCGGCTGCCGCCCAAGCCCGAGGCGATGACCGTGTCGCTGATCCGCCAGGGCGAGTTCAAGGGCAAATTCTCGCTGCTGATCGTCACCACGCTCGAGAAACTGCTGCTCAGCATCCGCACCAGCGAAGCGCATGGCACCAACGGCCATATGAAATTGCTCGCGACCGACACCAGCGTCGGCGCGCTGTTCCGCATGCTCGGCGGCGCGTGGCGCGGTACGCTCGGCCAGCGCCCGCTCGACGGCGTGCATTTCGAGCAGGGCGACGAGATCCGCATCGAGGGCCGGCGCTCGAACGTCATCCTCGACGGCGAGATTTTCGAGTCGATCGGCGGCAAGCCGATCGTGCTCACCTCGACCCAGCCGGTGCCCTTCCTGCGCCTTGCCGCCTGAAGGCACCACCATGTCCGACAGCCTGGCCGATCTGGTCCGCGCCGAACTTTCCACCCCGGTCGATCCGCGCGCCAAGGCGATGGCCGCGGCGATCGCGGCGCAATATCCCGGCTCGGCGCGCGCGGTCCTTTTCTACGGCAGCTGCCTGCGCGAAAGCGAACTCGACGGGCTGATGCTCGATTTCTACCTGATCGTCTCGGACTATGGCGACGCCTATGACCGGCGCTGGATGGCGGCGGCGAACCGGCTGATCCCGCCCAATGTCTTCCCCTTCCAGCACGAGGGGCTTATCGCCAAATATGCCGTGCTGAGCGAGGCCGACTTCGACCGGCTCAACGGCCCCGAGACCCGCAACGTGTCGGTCTGGGCGCGCTTTGCCCAGCCCTCGCGGCTGGTGTGGAGCGTCGACGACACCGCCACCGACCGCGCCATCGCCGCGGTTGCGCGCGCCACGCCAACGCTCCTCGCGGCCGCTGGCCGCGTCGAGGGCGAGGATGTCCTCGACTGGTGGCGCCGCGCCTTTTCGCTGACTTACTCGGCCGAGCTCCGCGCCGAGCGCAGTGGCCGCGCGCAGTCGGTTGTCGACGCCGATCCCGATCGCTACCGCCGCTTCGGCCCGCCCGCGATCGCCGCGATCCCGGCCAATGCCAGCAGCGGCGGCTGGCCGCGCCGCCGCCTCGAGGGCAAGGCGCTCAGCATCGTCCGCCTCGCCAAGGCCAGCCTGACCTATGCCGGCGGGATCGATTATCTCGCGTGGAAGATCAATCGCCACGCGGGCACGAAGATCGAGATCAAGCCCTGGCAGCGAAAATGGCCGCTGGTCGCGGCGCTAACGCTCGTGCCGCGGCTGATGAAGAGCGGGGCTATCAAATAGGGCGGGTATCGGGCGGGAACTGCCGCAGGCTATATAATATTCGCGCAGAGACGCAGAGACCGCGGAGAGGATGGCCTTTCCTCTCTGCGGTCTCTGCGTCTCTGCGCGCATTGATATAGCAGATGCGGTTCGGCCGTTTTCGGGCGTCAATGGACAAGCCGCCCTATAAAACCCGTTCGTGTCGAGCGAAGTCGAGACACGCTTGGAAAGCGCCGGCCTTCACGTGTCTCGACTTCGCTCGACACAAACGGAAATAAGGGGGCAGTCTGGAGCACCCCCAAAACGCCGCCCTAACCGAACGCCGCGATCTTCTCCGCCGTCCGCGGTTCGGTGCTGCGCCTTATCGCCTGCTCGAGCTGGGTCAGCGTGAAGGGCTTCCGCAGCACGTCATGGTCGCCGAAGCTCGCGATCTCGCTCGCGTCGCCCGCGAAGCCGGTGACGAACAGCACTGCAATGTCGGGCCAGCGCGCCTTCAGCCCCGCGACCATCTCGGGCCCGGTGAGCTCGGGCATCAGCACGTCGGAGAGGATCAGGTCGAATTCCTGCGTCTCGACCAGCGCCGCGGCGGCGCGCGGATCGCTGCACGCGATGGTGCGGTGGCCGAGTTCCTCGACCGCATCGACCGTCGCCGCGAGCACGCGCAGATCGTCCTCGACGACCAGGATGTGCAGCGCCTGGCTCGCCGCCTCGGGCTCGGCGACCGGGGCGACGAGTTCGGGCTCTGCCGCCTCGACCGGGCGCGCGACGGGCAGCAGCATCGCGACGCGCGTCCCCTCGCCCTCGGTCGACGCGATCTGTACCTCGCCCCCCGACTGGCGGCAGAAGGCGAAGACCTGGCTCATGCCGAGCCCGGTGCCCTGCCCCGCGGGCTTGGTCGTGTAGAAGGGGTCGAAGACGCGCTCGAGCACCTCGGGCGCCATGCCGCAGCCGGTGTCGATCACCTGCACCGCGAGTGCGCCGGCCTCCGTCTGCTCGTCGCGCAGCGTGCGGATCGTCAGCGCGCCATGGCCGTCCATCGCGTCGCGCGCGTTGACCGCGAGGTTGAGCAGCGCATTTTCGAACTGCTGGCGGTCGAGCCACGCGGCGAGTCCCGCGGCGCGCAGGTCGAGCGTCAGCGCGATGCGGTCGCCAATCGTGCGCTCGATCAGCTCGGCGAAGGAGGCGATGCTCTCGTCGACGACGATCATTTCGGGCCGCGCGGGTTCGGAGCGCGCGAAGGCGAGCAGGCGCCGCGTCAGGTCGGCGGCGCGGTTAGCGCCGTCCATCGCATTGCTCAAATGCCGCTGCGCCTTTTCGGGGGCATCGACTACCAGCCGCTGCGCCAGTTCGAGCCCGCCGACGACGACCGCGAGCATATTGTTGAAGTCGTGTGCGATGCCGCCGGTCAGCTGGCCGACCGCCTCCATCTTCTGTGCCTGGCGCAGCTGCGCCTCGGCGGCCGCGCGGTCGGCCATCTCGCCGCGCAGCGCGACGTTGGCGCGCGCCAGTTCGGCGGTGCGCTCGGCGACCGCCGCTTCGAGCAGCGACGCTCGGTCGCTTTCGGCAAGCTGCTCGCGGCGCGCGAGGCGGCGCTCGCCCTCGGCGCGGACGAGCGAGAAGGTCGCGATAATCGCGATCAGCGCCGCGACCGCGCCGAGCAGCGAGAAGAGCAATATCGCCTGATTGAGGCTGTCGCGGTCCGACGCCGCGATCTGGTTGCGTTGGGTCAGGATCGCGCGTTCGTTGCGGATCAGGTCGCTCAGGATCCGGTCGATGCGGATCAGCGCCTCGTCGTGCCCCGCGGCATTATATTTCGAGATCGCCGCGACGGTCTGTCGGTAATTGGCGCTGAGCGCGGCATCGCCGAGCTGCGCGCCGCGGCGGTCGAATTCGGTGGTCAGTCTAGCAACCAGTTCAGCCTGCTCGGGATTGTCGCGCACTTTGCGTGTCAGCAACGTCAGATATTGGCGCGCGACGCCCCATTGCTGCTGATAGACGCGGCCGTCCTCCTTCTGCAATCCGACGGCGAAACGCCCGAGCGCCGCCTCGGCCCGCGCAAGCGAGGCGTCGAGCGAGCGCGTTTGCGAAATGACGTCCAGGCTGTGCGCCTGCCAGCCCAGAGAGCGGTCGTAATTGTCGTTGGCGCGCATGAGCAGCAGCACCAGCGCCGCGACGACGCCGGTCAGGATCGCGCCGACGCCGACCGTCAGCCAGAAGCGCAGCCGCTCCCGCCGATTGTCGTTTTCGCTATCATAATCCGCCTCGAACACGCGGCCGTTGTACCGGAATCGCGCCGCGCGGGAAAGCGGCGAACGAATCGCGGCGCGTCCGCCAAATCGGCTCGCCCCGAAAAGGAGTCCGTCCGTCGGCGGCTACGCTCGCTTCAGCCGATAATGCCGACGCGCTTGCCCGCGCGCTCGAAGCGGCCCAGGATTTCGCCGACCTGCTCGCTCGAATGCTCGGCGCAGAGCGAGCAGCGCAGCAACGTCATGCCGGCGGGGGTCGCCGGCGGGCGCGCGAGATTGACGTAAAGCCCTTCCTCAAGCAGCGCTTCCCACATCATCGCGCCGCGTTCGAGGTCGGGCATGATGACCGCGATGATCGCCGATTGCGGCTCATCGGTGCCGAGCGTGAAGCCCAGGTCGCGGAGGCCCTTGTGCAGGTCCTTCGAATTTTCCCACAGATGCGCGCGCTTGTTCGAACCGTGCATCAGCTTGCGGATGCTCGTCGCCGCGGTCGCGACGACGCTCGGCGGCAGCGAAGCGGTGAAGACGTACGGACGGCAGACGAGGCGCAAAATCTCGAACTTCGGATGGTTCGAAACGCAGAAGCCGCCGACGGTGCCGACGCTCTTCGAAAAGGTTCCTATGATGAAGTCGACATCGTCGATGACGCCCTGCGCCTCGGCGACGCCGCGGCCGTGCTCGCCGATGAAGCCCATCGAATGCGCCTCGTCGACCAGCACCATCGCGCCATTCTCCTTGGAGACGCGGATCATCTCCTTGAGCGGCGCGATGTCGCCGAGCATCGAATAGACGCCCTCGAGCACAACGAGCTTGCCCGCTTCGGGGGGCAGGCGCTTCAGCCTTTTCTCCAGCGCCTCGACGTCGTTGTGGCGGAAGGCGACGATTTCGGCGTTGCCCATCGCGCAGCCGTCATAGATCGAGGCATGGCTGTCGATGTCGAGGATGACATAGTCGCCCTTGCCCGCGATCGTGCTGATGATGCCGAGGTTCGCCTGATATCCGGTCGAGAACACCATGGCATGGTCCATGGCGTAGAATTCCTTGAGCGCGTCCTCGCACTCCTTGTGCCCCTGATAGGTGCCGTTGAGGACGCGGCTGCCGGTGGTGCCGCTGCCGAATTTGTCGAGCGCATCTTTGCCCGCGGCAATGACATCCGCGTCGAAGGTCATGCCCATATAATTATAGGTGCCGAGCAGGATCGTCTCGCGCCCGTTGCAGATCGCGACGGTCGGCGAGACCACGCGCTCCATCACCAGGCTGAACGGGTCGGTCACCCCGGTCGCGAGCAGATCCTCGCGCTGCTGGATCAGCGGGTCGAACTTGCTGAAAAGATCGGTCATGCGTGGCTCAGCCCTGCAGCTTTTCGACCGCGGCGATCAGCTGGCCGACGGTCTCGATCTCGGCCTGCATGTTCATGCTGATGATGATGTCGAAGGTGTCCTCGACCTCGGCGACGAAATCCATCACCGTCAGGCTGTCCCATTCGAGGTCGCCGGCAAAGGTCGTGGCGTCGGTCAGTTCGACGCCCTTCTTGTTGAACGGCGCAATCAGGCCGTGAATCTGGTCCGTGAGGCTGCTCATTGGCTGCGTCCCTTGAAGATAGAAAGTTGCGCGCGGGAATGCCGCTATGATCTCCGCTTGGCAAGCGAATGCGGCGGGATTCGGGCAGCATCTTGCCGCCCGCGGGACTTCATGTCATTCCCGTTACAGGGTCGCCCGTCGCCGTGTCGGCAGGGAAGGGGTACTATGGACAGCGAAAAACCGGCACCGCCGCCGATCAGCTTCCCGCCGAACGCGGTCCATCTGGTGCGCACCAACCAGCAATTGACGATGAACCTGTCGCAAATGGCCGACCAGAAAGCGTCCATCCTGATGGGCGCGACCTTCGTCGTCTTCACCCTCGCGATCGGCCAGGCGCGCGCCGGGGCGGGCGCGCTAGCGATCCCGCTCGCGATCCTCGCCACCTTTTCCTTCCTGTCGGCGCTGCTCGCGATCTCGGCGGTGCTGCCCCGCGTCGGAAAAGCGCCGCCGATCGTCTACAAGGACGGCAAGGACCACAGCAACATCCTCTTCTTCGGCCGCTTTGCGCAGATGGAGGAGGATGAGTTCATCGATGCGGTCAAGGCGCGGCTGCGCACCGAGGAAGATTTGTACGAAACGATGCTGCGCGACACCTATCAGAACGGGATCGTGCTCGCGCGGCGCAAATATCGCTATCTTGCTTATGCTTATCGCTTGTTCGTCGTCGGCCTGACGCTGACCTTTGTCGCCTTCGCGGTCGAAATGGCGCTATTGTGGAGCAAATGACGCGCTGGGGCGTGGCGCGTCCGCCGACCGTCGGCGTCACGAAACTTCCTTTGCAGGGCGGGAACTACCCGCCTGAGGCCCGACACCACGGCCGCCCTGTTGCCATTATGCCACCCCCTGCGAACGAAACGTTGCGCAACCCAATCCCCCGATTGAACCCATAACCGTACGCGCCTATCCGGGCCGGCTGTGTTGCAGACGACCACCCCCCTGACCGCGGATGTGCCGCAGGGTCTCGGCGCCGAGTTTCGCGCGACGCTGGCGCTCGCCTGGCCGCTGGCGGCGGCGAACCTGCTCCAGATGCTGGTCCATGCGATCGACGTGATTTTCGTGGCGCGGCTCGGCGATGCGGCGCTCGCCGCCTCGTCACTCGGCGTCTCGATCTTCGGGCTGCTGCTGTGGACCGGCACCGGGCTGGTCGGCGCGGTCGCGCCGCTCGTCGCCGCCGAACTGGGGCGCCGCAAGCATGCAGTGCGCGAGGTGCGGCGGTCGGTGCGCATGGCGCTGTGGCTGAGCGCGCTCGTCTCGCTGGTCTTCATGGGCGTCTGCGCGCTGGGCGGGCCGATCATGCTCGCGACCGGTCAGCCGCCCGAAACCTCGGCGCGCGCCGCCGATTTCCTCCTGATCCTCTTGTGGGGCATGTTCCCGATGATCGCCGCCGCGGTGCTGCGCATCTTCGTCTCGGCGCTCGGCCGGCCCAAGATCGCGACCGCGATCACCTTCTGCGCGCTCGGGGTCAACGCGCTCGGCAATTGGGCGCTCGTGTTCGGCAACCTCGGCATGCCTGCATTGGGCCTCGAGGGATCGGCGCTGTCGAGCGTCATGACCAGCACGCTGATGCTGCTCGCCTATGTCGTGATCATCCAGACCGACCGGCGGCTGCGGCGCTACCATCTGTTCGGCAAATGGTGGCGCGCCGAATGGACGCGTTTTTTCGAGATGCTGCGCATCGGCACCCCGATCGCGCTGACCATCCTGGCCGAGGCAGGGCTGTTCACCGGCGCCGCCTTCCTGATGGGGCGCATCGGCGAGGCCGAACTCGCGGGGCACACCATCGCGCTGCAGGTCGCGGCGCTCGCCTTCCAGATTCCTTTCGGGGTCGCGCAGGCGGCGACGATCCGAGTCGGGCTTGCCTATGGCGCGCGCGACCATCGCGGCATCGCGCACGCGGGGACCGCGGCGATGGTGCTCGGCATCGGCTTCATGGCCTTTACCGCGCTCACCATTTGGCTGTTCCCGTCGCTCGTCCTGTCGATCTATGTCGACGTCGACGCCGCGAAGAACGCCGCGCTCGTCGGTTTCGCGATGCAGTTCCTCGTCGTCGCCGCCGCCTTCCAGCTGTTCGACGGTGCACAGGCCGTCGCCGCGGGCGCGCTGCGCGGGCTTCAGGACACGCGCACCCCGATGATCATCGCCATCTGCGGCTACTGGATCGGCGGGTACGGTACCGCCATCTACTTGGGCTTCTGGACGCCTTGGGCCGGGGTCGGGGTGTGGATCGGCCTCGCCGTGGGCCTTGTCCTGGTGGCGGGTCTTCTCATGTTGCGCTGGCGGATGCGCAGCCGTCTCGGGCTCTTACCGGCCTGACGCAAAAAACTTGCAGCGGCGTGCTTGACGGCCTCTGGACTCCCACCCATATGGCCGTCTGTTAGCACTCTCGCTCAGCGAGTGCTAAGAACGACATCATTTGCATCTCTGGAGGGATAACCCATGCAATTTCGTCCGCTGCACGACCGCGTGCTCGTCCGCCGTATCGAAGCCGAAGAAAAGACGGCCGGCGGGATCATCATCCCCGACACCGCCAAGGAAAAGCCGCAGGAAGGCGAAGTCGTCTCCGTCGGCACCGGCACCCGCGCCGACGACGGCAAGGTCACCCCGCTCGACGTCAAGGCCGGCGACCGCATCCTGTTCGGCAAATGGTCGGGCACCGAGGTCAAGGTCGACGGCGAAGAGCTGCTGATCATGAAGGAATCGGACATCCTCGGCGTCATCGCCTGAGCGTTTCCATCGAATTCAGTGTGAAGTTGCGCAGTTTTCTGCGCCTTTAAAAGGAACAAGCACATGGCTGCTAAAGACGTCAAATTCTCGCGCGACGCGCGCGAACGCATTCTTCGCGGTGTCGACACCCTCGCCGACGCGGTGAAGGTCACCCTCGGCCCCAAGGGCCGCAACGTCGTGATCGACAAGAGCTTCGGCGCCCCCCGCATCACCAAGGACGGCGTCACCGTCGCCAAGGAAATCGAACTCAAGGACAAGTTCGAGAATATGGGCGCCCAGATGCTGCGCGAAGTCGCATCGAAGGCGAACGACAAGGCCGGCGACGGCACCACCACCGCGACCGTTCTCGCCCAGGCGATCGTGCGCGAAGGCATGAAGTCGGTTGCTGCCGGCATGAACCCGATGGACTTGAAGCGCGGCATCGACCTCGCGGTCAGCAAGGTCGTCGAAACGATCAAGGCGCAGTCGAAGCCGGTTTCGGGCACGTCTGAAATCGCTCAGGTCGGCATCATCTCGGCCAACGGCGACAAGGAAGTCGGCGAAAAGATCGCCGAAGCCATGGACAAGGTCGGCAAGGAAGGCGTGATCACGGTCGAGGAAGCCAAGGGCCTCGATTTCGAACTCGATGTCGTCGAAGGCATGCAGTTCGACCGCGGTTACCTGAGCCCCTATTTCATCACCAACCCCGAAAAGATGCTCGTAGAGCTGTCGGATCCCTATATCCTGATCTTCGAGAAGAAGCTGTCGAACCTCCAGTCGATGCTGCCGATCCTCGAAGCCGTGGTGCAGTCGGGCCGTCCGCTCCTGATCATCGCCGAGGACATCGAAGGCGAAGCGCTCGCGACGCTGGTGGTCAACCGTCTGCGCGGCGGCCTGAAGGTCGCGGCCGTCAAGGCGCCGGGCTTCGGCGATCGCCGCAAGGCGATGCTGCAGGACATCGCGATCCTCACCGCCGGTGAAATGATCAGCGAAGACCTGGGCATCAAGCTCGAGTCGGTCACGCTGAACATGCTCGGCCAGGCCAAGCGCGTCACGATCGACAAGGACAACACCACCATCGTCGATGGTGCTGGCGACCATGATGCGATCAAGGGCCGCGTCGAACAGATTCGTGCCCAGATCGAAACGACCACGTCGGATTACGACAAGGAAAAGCTGCAGGAACGTCTGGCGAAGCTCGCCGGCGGTGTTGCCGTGATCAAGGTCGGCGGCGCTTCGGAAGTCGAAGTGAAGGAACGCAAGGATCGCGTCGACGACGCCCTCCACGCGACCCGCGCTGCGGTCGAAGAAGGCATCGTCCCCGGCGGCGGTACCGCGCTGCTGTACGCGACGAAGGCGCTCGAAGGCCTGTCGGGCATCAACGAAGACCAGACCCGCGGCATCGACATCATCCGTCGCGCGCTGCAGGCTCCGGTTCGCCAGATCGCGGAGAACGCAGGCTTCGACGGCGGTGTCGTCGCGGGCAAGCTGTTCGACCAGAACGACAGCAACTTCGGCTTCAACGCCTCGACCGACGTCTATGAAGACCTGGTCAAGGCCGGTGTCATCGACCCGACCAAGGTCGTGCGCATCGCGCTGCAGGACGCCGCCTCGGTTGCCGGTCTGCTGATCACCACCGAAGCCGGCATCGCCGAAACGCCCGAAGACAAGCCCGCCATGCCCATGGGCGGCGGCGGCATGGGCGGCATGGGCGGCATGGACTTCTAAAGTCCACGCCGGCTTGCCGAACGGCCAAGTCACAGGAAGGGCCGGGAGAGCGATCTCCCGGCCCTTTTTCTGTTTCCCCGCAGCCGAATGGCGGGCATGAAGCGGCCAATGACGCCCGCTTCGCCGATCGACCGCCTCCGCGCCGCGCTGCTCGCCGACGAGGCGGCGCAGCTTCGCCTCGCCCCGATCGTCGAGGTCGAAACCTTCCTCGACGCGATCACTGCCTATGCCGACGGGCTGGGCCTGGCGATACCGTGCCAGACCTTCGCCGCCGGGCTGGCGCGCGCCGCGACGCCGCAGATGGAGCAGGATTTGCCCGCGCTGCGGCTCGCCGAGGCGCCGCCGCGCCACTGGCTGCCCGTCGAGCTCAAGGGCTATCAGGGCGCGGTCGTCGTCGAATGGCTGCATTTCGCAGGCCTGCCGCTGACCGATCCCTTTTTCGAGGAAACATGGCGCAAGGTGCGCGTGCTGCCGTTCAACCGGCTGATGCGCTGCGCGACGCCGCTCGCCGCGATCGAGGCCTTCGCCGACGCGCCGCCGCCGGACGGCCTCGTCTTCCATATGTCGCGCTGCGGCTCGACGCTCGTCGGGCAGATGCTGGGCACGGTGCCGCAGCATATCGTCGTGTCCGAGCCGCCGGTGCTCGACACCATGATCCAGCTCGCCGGGCACGGGCAGGTGCCGCCCGCGATGATCCGCGCGCTGGCAGGCGCGCTGACCCGCGACCGCGGCGAGGGCGTGCGCCACCGCTTCCTTAAGCTCGACGCGTGGCACAGCTTCGTGCTGCCGCTGCTCCGCACCCTATGGCCCGACGTGCCGTGGGTTTTCCTCTACCGCGACCCGATCGAGGTGCTCGTCTCGCAGCAGCGCCGGCCGGGCATGCACGTCCGCCCCGGGGTGCTGCCGCTCGAAACCTATGGCATCGACCCCGCCGAGGGCGCAGCGGCGGGCGATTATGCCGCCTGGATCCTCGACCGCATCTGCCGCGCCGCCGCCGACGCGGTCGACGCGCAGTGCCTGCTCCTCAATTATCGCGAGCTGCCGGGGGCGCTGGCCGATGCGATCCTGCCGCACTTCGGGGTCGCGCCCGATCCCGCGGCGCTCGACCGGATCGTCGCGGCGGGCGGCCGCTATTCGAAGGCGCCTGGCCAGGCCTTCACCGGCGACAGCGAAGCGAAGCAGCGCGCGGCCTCCGACGCCCTGCGCGGCGCCGCGGCGCCGCTGCTCGCAACCTATGCGCGGCTCGAGGCGATGCGCAGCGCGCTTCCGGCCATGGGCAGTTCATCGGCGCCCATGCAGGGGGAAAAGGTATGAGCTTCGCCCTCGCCTTCGCCGCCCTGCTCGCCGCGCCCGCCGCCGAGCCCGCGCCCCCGGCACCCGTCCCACGCTGCGGTTATCGCGTCGTCCAGAGCTATCCGCACGACACGAACAGCTTCACCCAGGGGCTCTTCTGGCACGGCGGGCATCTCTATGAGACCACGGGCCAATATGGCAGCTCGCGCATTGCACGGCTCGACCTCGCGACGGGAAAGGCGCTCGCCGAGACGAAATTGCCCGCCGACCAGTTCGGCGAGGGCAGCACGCGCTGGAAGGATCAGATCATCGGGGTCACCTGGCAGCGCGGCATCGGCCACCGCTGGCGGATCAAGGACCTGAAGCCGGTCGGCGATTTCCGTTACGCCGGCGAAGGCTGGGGCGTGACGATGGTCGGCGACAGCCTGGTGCTCAGCGACGGCACGCCCGAGCTGCGCTTCTTCGACCCCGCGACGATGACCGAGCAAAAGAAGCTGACGGTCCGCCTGTCGAACACCCCACTGCCGATGCTCAACGAGCTCGAGACGATCGACGGCGAAATCTGGGCCAATGTCTGGATGACTGAGGCGATCGTGCGCATCGATCCCGACAGCGGCGCGGTCAAATATATCGTCGATCTGGACGGCCTGCGCGACCAGGCTGGCGGCAACGACCGCGACGCGGTGCTCAACGGCATCGCCTGGGACGCGAAGGCCAAGCGCCTGTTCGTCACGGGCAAATATTGGTCGAAACTGTTCGAGATCGCGCTGACCGACTGCGGCTAGGGCGCGGTCAGCGCCGCCGCCATCCGCGCCGCCGCCCCGTCATAGACGCGCGCCTTCAGCCCTTCGGTCACCGCCGCAGGGGCATGGTCGGGATGGCCGCCGACGAAAGGCGGCGCGGGGTCATATTCGATCGCGAGCTGAATCGCCTGCGCCGCCGCGTCGCCGCGGATGCTCGCGATCAGCGTCAGCGCGAAATCGAGCCCCGAGGTCACCCCACCGCTGGTCACGATCGTCCCGTCCTCGACGATCCGCGCATGCTCGTAGGTCGCGCCGACCAGCGGCAGCAGATGCGTATAGCCCCAATGCGTCGTCGCGCGCTTGCCCGTCAACAGCCCGGCGCGGCCAAGCAGGAAGGCGCCGGTGCACACGCTCGTCACCCACGTCGCGCCCGCCGCCTGCCGCGCGATAAAATCGATCGTGGCGGCATCGTGCAGCGCTTCGGCGACACCATGGCCGCCGGGGATGCACAATATGTCGGCCTGCGGAGACGACGCAAAATCATGCGTCGGCAGGATCGAAAAGCCGCTGTCGGTGGCGATCGGATCGAGTGACTTCGCGGCGCCCGCGAGCAACGCGCCGGGCATCCGGCACAGCGCCTGCGCGGGCGCGGTGAAGTCGAGCTGGGTGATGCCCGGGAACAGCAGGAAGACGATCTGGGTTGCGGCGGGGTCGGTCATGGCGCACTCCTGTCGGCAGGAAGGGACGTCCAGGCGCGCGGCTCGTTCGCCGGTCGGCGAAATCCCGCTCCCTGATGGGTCTCCATCGTCAGCGCCAGTTGCGGGACGGCAGCGGTCTACGCCTTCGCCTGGCGCAGGGGAAGCGCTATTCGCCGGTGCTTTCCTTTGCCGCCGCTTCGGCCTCGGCGGGCGGCACGGCGTCGCGGCTTTCGAGCATTTCGGCGGCATCGTCGAGCGCCTTGGCCTCGGCGACGGTCACTCCACCGGGGCCCGGCTCGTTGTCGGTGCGGCTGCACGCCCCCAGCATGAGCGCGGCGACGGCGGGGAGGAGCAAAAGGGTCCGGTTCATGCGCGGTCTCCCGACGAAAAAGGGCTCCATTCTTTCGGAATGGAGCCCCTGTTCAGTGCACCCAAGGTGCGCCGACGACTTACTTCTTCTCGTCGTTGGCTTCGGCCTTGGCGGTTTCGGCTTCGATCTTGTCGCCCGCGGCAGCGGCGGCGTCGCCGGCGGCGTTCACGGTGCCTTCGACGGCGTTGCCGGCGTCCTTGGCGGCTTCGGCGGTGGCGTCGGCGGCTTCGGCGGTCGCTTCGGCAGCGGCATCGCCCGCAGCGGCGGCGTCGTCAGCGGCCGAGTCCGCGGTCGCTTCCGCAGCGTCCTGGGTCTTTTCCGAGCAGGCGGTCAGGCTGAAAGCAGCCGCGGCGACCGAAGCGATGATGAATTTGCGCATGAATTATCCTTTCGAATGCCAAAGGTGACCGGCATCCGGCCCCTGCGGCAGAGGACTAACCCCCGTCGGCGCGATTGGCAACCGTCAACGGCCCCGCCCCCGCGCCGAGTTGTTCCAGAACGAAAAAGGGGCCGTCGGCTGAAACCGGCGACCCCCTTTTTCCTCCGGCCGAAAACCGGGAAGAAGCTTACTTCTTGGCTTCTTCGACGGCGGTCTTGGCTTCGCCGGCAGCAGCCTTGGCGGCGTCGGCAGCTTCGGTGGCCTTGTCGGTCGCGGCGGCGGTGTCGCCAGCGGCAGCCGCGTCGGCGGCACCGGCAGCAGCATCGGTCGCGGTCGCAGCAGCGTCGGCGGCGCCGGCAGCGGCGTCCATCGCGCCGTCGGCAGCGGCTTCGGGCTCGGCGGTCGCTTCGGTGGTCGCGGCTTCGTCAGCCTTCTTTTCGCCGCAAGCGGCGAGGCCCAGCGAGGCGGCGAGGACGAGCGACAGAGTGATGGTCTTTTTCATATGGGAATACCCCTCTCGATTGAACTGATCGGTAGCATTCCGGATAATCCGGCGAATTGCCAACCGCCCTCACCGCTACAGTTTCGCAAAAAACCGCGCAACGGGGTTTTTGCGCCGCCCAGCGCAATTGCGACGCTGCGCCCGTTCATCTGGGCGAAAGCTGTGGAAAAGCAGCGTGCGGTCCGGTTGACTGGATATAAAGAAATCTTTATATGTCCCATCATGACCGAGTTGCTCGACATTTTCCGTGCGCTGGCCGACCCGACCCGCTTGCGAGTCGTCGCCCTGCTGCGCGAAATGGAGCTGGCGATCGGCGAGCTCGCGGTCGTGCTCGAGCAAAGCCAGCCGCGCGTGTCGCGCCACGTCCGCATCCTCGCCGACGCCGGGATCATCGAACGCCGCCGCGAGGGCAGCTGGGTGTTCCTGCGCATTGCCGAGGACGGCCCGGTCGGCCAAATCCTGGCCCGCGCCGAATTATGGCCGTTCTCGCCGCGCGAAGCCTTGATCATCGGCTACGACGCCCAGCGGCTCGCCGCGATCCGCACCGAACGCGCGGCGGTCGCTGAACGCTATTTCGCCGACCACGCCGCCGAATGGGACAAGATCCGCTCGCGCCACGTCGCCGAGAGCGAGGTCGAGGCGGCGATGCTGGCGATGGTGGCGGGCCGCCGGCTCGGCCATCTGCTCGACATCGGCACGGGCACCGGCCGCATGGCCGAAATCTTCGCGCCGACGGTGCGCCGCATCACCGCGCTCGACCGCAGCCCCGAAATGCTGCGCATCGCGCGCGCCAAGCTCGCCGACCAGCCGGTGCCGATCGACCTGGTGCAGGGCGATTTCCTCAATCTGCCGCTGGCCGATGCCAGCATCGACAGCATCGTCATCCATCAGGCCTTGCACTTTGCGCACGAACCCGACCGGGTGATTGCCGAGGCGAGCCGCGTGCTGCGCGGCGGCGGGCATCTGCTGATCGTCGATTTTGCGCCGCACGAGGACGAGGAAATGCGCACGGTTGCGGCGCACGCGCGCCTCGGTTTCTCCGACGCGCAGATCCGCGGCTGGTTCGCCTCGGCGGGCATGGTGCTCGAAACGGCGCAAACGCTCGAAGGCGGCGACCTCGCGGTCAAGCTCTGGCTCGGCCGCCGCCGCAGCGACGAAGATCAATCCCCCGTCCGCGAGGACGGGCAACGCAAAAGGCTTGCGGCATGACGACGACTTCCCTTCCCTCGCAGTCGGAGGCGCGCCGCGCCGCCGCCTCGCCGCTGTTCGCGGGGCTCGCCGGTGACATCGGCATCAGCTTCGAATTCTTCCCGCCCAAGACCGAGAAGATGGGCGAGACCTTGTGGGAATCGATCCGCACGCTCGAACCGCTCGGCCCGAACTTCGTGTCGGTGACCTATGGCGCGGGCGGTTCGACGCGCGAGCGCACCCACGCGACGGTCGCGCGCATCGTCCAGGAAACGAGCATCCCCGCCGCCGCGCACCTGACCTGCGTCGATGCGAGCCGCGACGAGATCGCCGAGGTCGCGCAGGCTTATTGGGATGCGGGGGTGCGCCACATCGTCGCGCTGCGCGGCGATCCGCCGGTGCAGGGCGAGAAGTTCCAGGCGCGGCCCGACGGCTATAGCTGCGCCGCCGAACTGGTGTCGGGGCTGCTGGAGATCGCGCCGTTCGAAATCTCGGTCGCCGCCAATCCGGAGACGCATCCCGAGGCGCTGAGCGCAGCGGCGGACATCGACAATCTCAAGCGCAAGCTCGACGCCGGGGCGACGCGCGCGGTGTCGCAATTCTTCTTCGAACCTGACACCTTCTTCCGCTTCCGCGATGCGGCGGCGGCGGCGGGGATCACCGCGCCGATCCTGCCCGGGATCATGCCGGTCAGCAATTTCGGCGCGATCATCCGCATGTCGGCGATGTGCGGCACCGACGTGCCGCGCTGGCTGGCGCAACTCTTCGACGGGCTCGACGACCTGCCCGCCGCGCGCCAGCTCGTCGCCGCGACAACCGCCGCCGAGCTTTGCCGCCGGCTCTATGCCGGCGGTGTCCGCGACTTCCATTTCTACACGCTCAACCGCGCCGAACTCAGCTATGCGATCTGCCATATGCTGGGGGTTCGCCCGGCGGCACCCGCGACGGAGAAAGCCGCGTGACCGCCAGTTCGACGATGAGCGCCCGCGAAGCCCTGCTCGCCGCTGCGAAGGAGCGCATCCTGATCACCGACGGCGCCTTCGGGACCGAGATCCAGAACTGGAAATTGTCGGAAGGCGACTATGCCGGCACGCTGGGGCTGTCGCACGACCAGAAGGGCAACAACGACATCCTCGCGCTGACCCGGCCCGACGTGCCCGAGAGCATCCACCGCGCCTATTTCGCGGCGGGCGCCGACATTGCCGAGACCAACACCTTCAGCGCCAACCGCATCAGCCAGGCCGATTATGGTGCCGAACATCTGGTGCGCGACATCAATGTCGAAAGCGCGAAGCTGGCGCGGCGCATCGCCGACGAGTTCCAGGCCAAGGATGGCCGCCCGCGCTTCGTCGCCGGCGCGATCGGGCCGACCAACAAGACGCTGTCGCTGTCGCCCGACGTCAACGACCCCGGCTTTCGCGAGATCGACTTCGACTATCTGAAAGAGGTGTACCGCGAACAGATCGACGCGCTGGTCGAGGGCGGGGTGGACTTCATCCTGATCGAGACGATCTTCGATACGCTCAACGCCAAGGCGGGGATCATGGCGGCAATCGAGGCGGGCGACGCGCTGGGCCGCGACCTGCCGATCATGTTGTCGATGACGCTGACCGACCTGTCGGGCCGCAACCTGTCGGGGCATACGGTCGAGGCCTTCTGGCACGCGGTGCGCCATGCGCGACCGCTGACGATCGGGCTCAACTGCTCCTTCGGCGCGACGCAGCTGCGCCCGCACGTCAAGACGCTCAGCGAGATCGCCGACACGCTGATCATGGTCTATCCCAATGCGGGGCTGCCCAACGAGCTCGGCGAATATGACGAGCTACCCGATACCACCGCCGGGCTGGTCGGCGAATGGGCGGGTCATGGCCAGGTCAACATCCTCGGTGGCTGCTGCGGCTCGACCCCGGCGCATATCGCCGCGATCGCCAAGGCGGTCGAAGGCCTGCCTGCGCGCGCGCTGCCCGAGGTACCGGTGCGGACGCGGCTCGCGGGGCTGGAACCCTTTACGATGGCGGCATAATCAAATTCGCCCCTCCCCTTCAGGGGAGGGGCAGCGAGACTTGGCAGCTTACTGCCTAGTCTCAGCGGGGTGGGCATCGAAGTCTGCGCAACCTCGCGACCCCCACCCCAACCCCTCCCCTGAAGGGGAGGGGCTTGAAAGAGCCCGATGACCGAGAATAGTTCCGCCTCCTCCACCTTCGTCAACATCGGCGAGCGCACCAACGTCACCGGCTCGGCGGCGTTCAAGAAGCTGATCCTCGCCGACGACTATACCGCGGCGGTCGAGGTCGCGCGGCAGCAGGTCGAGAACGGCGCGCAGATCGTCGACGTCAACATGGACGAGGGCCTGCTCGACGCCGAATATGCGATGACGACCTTCCTGAAGCTGATCGCGGCCGAGCCCGATATCGCGCGCGTGCCCGTGATGATCGACAGCTCGAAATGGAGCGTGATCGAAGCGGGCCTCAAATGCGTCCCCGGCAAGCCGATCGTCAATTCGATCAGCATGAAGGAAGGCGAGGCGCAATTCCTCGCCCATGCGAAGAAATGCATGGATTATGGCGCCGCGGTCGTCGTCATGGCGTTCGACGAGGTCGGGCAGGCCGACACCCGCGATCGGAAAATCGAGATCTGCGAACGCGCCTACAAATTGCTCATGACCATCGGCTTCCCCCCCGAGGACATCATCTTCGACCCCAATATCTTCGCGGTCGCCACCGGCCTCGAAGAGCATGACAATTATGCGGTCGACTTCATCGAGGCGGTGAAGGAAATCCGCCGCCGCTGCCCGCATGTCCATTTCTCGGGCGGCCTGTCGAACCTGTCGTTCGGCTTCCGCGGCAACGAGGTCGTGCGCCGCGCGATGCACAGCGTCTTCCTCTATTATGCGATCCCCGCCGGACTCGACATGGCGATCGTCAACGCGGGGCAGCTCGACGTTTACGACACGATCGACCCTGAGCTCAGGCAGGCGGTCGAGGATGTCGTGCTCAACCGCAAGGTCGAGGGCGAGGCCGAGAGCCCGACCGAACGGCTGATCGCGCTTGCCGAACGCTATAAGGGCAGCAATCCCGCGCAGGAAAAGGCGGCCGAGGAATGGCGCGGCTGGCCGGTCGAAAAGCGGCTGGAACATGCGCTGGTCAAGGGCATCGACGCGTTCGTCGTCGAGGATACCGAGGAAATGCGCCTGCTGCTGCCACGCCCGATCGAGGTCATCGAAGGCCCGCTGATGGACGGGATGAACGTCGTCGGCGACCTGTTCGGGTCGGGCAAGATGTTCCTGCCGCAGGTCGTCAAATCGGCGCGCGTGATGAAGAAGGCGGTCGCGCATCTGCTGCCCTTCATCGAGGCCGCGAAGGAGCCGGGTGCCAAGGGCAAGGGCAAGGTCGTGATGGCGACGGTCAAGGGCGACGTCCACGATATCGGCAAGAATATCGTCGGCGTCGTGCTCCAGTGCAACGGCTTCGAGATCGTCGATCTGGGCGTGATGGTGCCGTGGAGCAAGATCCTCGAGGCCGCGAACGAGAATGACGCCGACATCATCGGCCTCTCGGGCCTGATCACGCCCTCGCTCGACGAGATGGTGACCGTGGCCGAGGAAATGCAGCGCGCGGGGATGACAATGCCGCTGCTCATCGGCGGCGCGACGACGTCGAAGGTCCACACCGCGCTGCGCATCGATCCCGCCTATGCCGGGCCGGTGCTGCATGTGCTCGATGCGAGTCGCGCGGTCGGCGTCGCGACCGCGCTGGTCAGCGACACCGGGCGCGAAGCCTATGTCCAGGGCTACAAGGACGACTATGCCCATGTCCGCGACGTGCGCGCGGGCAAGGGGCAGAGCGTGCTGCACACGCTCGAAGAGGCGCGTGCGAACTATTACGACGCCTATTTGAGCGACAAGCCCGCGCCGCCGCTGCAGCCCGGGCTGCACCGCTTCGACGATTGGAGCCTTGAGGACCTGCGCGAGTGCATCGACTGGACGCCCTTCTTCCGCGCGTGGGAATTGCACGGCACCTGGCCGTCGATCCTCGAGGACGAGGTGGTCGGCGAGACGGCGGTGGCGCTGAAGGCCGACGCCGACGCGATGCTCGACAAGCTGATCGCCGAGAAATGGCTGACCGCGCGCGGCGTCTGCGCGCTCTGGCCCTGCGCGCGCGACGGCGACAGCGTGACGATCCATTTGGCCGAAGAAGAGCGCCATGTGACGCTTCCCTTCCTGCGCCAGCAGATCAAGAAGAGCCGCGACCGCGCGAACATGTGCCTCGCCGACTTCATCGACCCGGCGGGCGACTGGATGGGCGGCTTTGCGGTCGGCATCCACGGCATCGAACCGCACTCCGAGCGCTTCCGCGCCGACAAGGACGATTATTCGGACATTTTGCTGAAAGCGCTCGCCGACCGCTTTGCCGAGGCCTTTGCCGAGCGGCTGCACCAGCATGTCCGCACGACGCTCTGGGGTTATGCCCCCGGCGAACAGCTGACTAACGAGGCGCTGATCAAGGAAGAATATCGCGGTATCCGTCCGGCGCCGGGCTATCCCGCCTGCCCCGACCACAGCCTGAAACCGATCCTGTTCGACCTGCTTCAGGCGGGCGACAATGCCGGGCTGGTGCTCACCGAAAGCTTTGCGATGCTGCCCACCGCAGCGGTCAGCGGTTTCTATTTCGGGCACCCGGAGAGCCAATATTTCGGGGTGGCGCGGATCGGCAGCGACCAGCTTGAGGACTATGCACGACGGCGCGGGGTCGATATCGAGACCGCAACGCGCTGGCTGCGCCCCAATCTCGACTGACGAAGGCCCTTATGTCCGAACCGCTCGAAATCGCCTGTCTCGAGGAATTCTGGGCGTCGCATACGGGGAACGGTCCGCCGCTCGACGAGATGGTCGGCAAGCTGCTGCTCGACACGCTCGGCCTCGGCAACCAGCAGGTCTTCGAACAGCTGTATCTGGTGAAGCCCGACTATGCGGGCTTCGTGCAATGGATAATCGAAACCGCGGGCCAGCCCGACCCGCGCCTCGTCGACCGCTATCACGCCTGGCTCTACGACATGCCGCCGGGCGAGGAGGCAAAGGCGCAGCTCGATGCGGTCGCGGCGATGCCCGATGTGCTCGATGCCGCGGCGCTCGCGTATTGGGACGAGCATGGTTATGTCGTCCTGCCCGACGCGATTTCGGCGGACGAGATAGACGCCGTCAAGGCGCTGCTGTGGCAGACCATCGGGGCCTCGCCCGACGATCCCGAGAGCTGGTATCGCGCCAGGACAAACGGCATCATGGTCCCGCATTTCCAAGGACCCGCGCTCGAAGCCGCGCGCCGCTCGCCCCGGGTGCATAAGGCGTTCGCGCAACTATGGGGCAGCGAGAATCTGTGGGTGCTGATCGATCGCATGGGTTTCAACCCGCCCGAGCGGCTGGGGCATTCGTTCAGCGGATCGGATATCCACTGGGACGCGAGCCTGGTCCAGCCGATCCCGTTCCATACGCAGGCGGTGCTTTATCTCAGCGATACCGCCGAGGATCAGGGCGCGTTCCGCTGCGTGCCCGGATTCCACAAGCGCATCGACGACTGGCTCGCGAGCCTCGATGGCGCGAACCCGCGCGAGGCCGATCTGTCGGCCGGGGTGAAGCATGTCGCGGGCCGCGCGGGCGACCTGATCATCTGGCGGCAGGACCTGCCGCACGCGGCGAGCCCGAACCGCTCGGACAAACCGCGGCTCGCGCAATATCTGACCTATTACTCGCCCGATATGGTTATCCGCCCTTGGCGGTGATTAGTTGATTTCGGGCGGTTGCGGACGTTCTAAATCCTCCCCGCTTGCGGGGAGGGGGACCGCCGCCGCAGGCGGTGGTGGAGGGGGCTCTCGGCCTAAGACGCCGCTTCAGGCCGAGAGCCCCCTCCGTCAGCGCTCCCCGCTGCCACCTCTCCACCAGTGGCGAGGATCGTCTTGTTTCCACCCAAAACGGTCATCCGCAAATACAGCTGAAGTCAGGCCGCGGCCCCGCCGCGCGCCGAGCCCTGGACCAGCCGCACGACCAGCCCCGGCAGCCCATCGTAATTCGCGCCATGATATTGCGAATCGACCGGCAGCGCGTCCTTCAGGCGGCGGTGAGCCTCGGCGAGCGCATGATAGGGCACGCCCGGCAGCAGATGGTGCAGCGCGTGATAGCGCAGCCCGACCGGCGCCCAGATTTCGGGCAGCAGCCCCGGCGGCGGCACGTTGACGCTGTCGAGGAACTGCGCGGTGACGGTCAGCTCGCCGCCGTCATTTTCCCACAGATGCGCGACGAGCGTGCGGATCTGGTTGAACACGAGCGTCGTCGAGGCGATCGCGCCGAAGATCAGCAGCGCGCGCAGCGGCACCCAGCCGAACACGCCCGCGGCGATCAGCAACGTCGACCACGCCCAGGCGCCGCCCTCCTGCCACGCCCATATGCGGCGGAACTCGCCCTCGGGCGGGCGGCGGCGGAACAGCGGGTTGATGATCAGCCCCGAATAGCGCTCCATCACCAGCTTGCGCAGCGGCGGGATCAGGAAAGACAAAGGCGTCAACACCGCGAAACGGAACAGCAAGGCGACCGGCGCGATCGCCGCGACGACCACGAACAGCGGCACCGTCCACGGCTTCATCAGCGCGAGCGGCAGATATTCGGGGTCCTCGACCGTGCCATATTTGGTGCGGTTGTGGTGCAGGCTGTGGATGCCTTCGTAGAGAAAGGACGGGATCAGCATCGGCACGCCGATCAGCACGTTCCACGCGAGGCGGAAGCCCGGCAGCGCATTTTTGCGGATATGCGTGAGTTCGTGGATGAAGCTGCCCGCGCGGTAGAGCGCGAGTACCGCGACCAGCGCCGCAGCGAGCATCAATGGCAGCGTCGGCGCGAGGATCGCACCCGCGACGCCGGCATAGCCGAGGAAAGCCGACGCGAGGAAATCGGTCCAATAGATGCGCGCGCTGGGATTGACGAGGTCGCGCGTCAGCTCCGACGCCGCGCGCAACATCGCCTTGTCGTCCGCAATGGCCGATTTGGGCGCCTTGGCCGCGGCCGGTGCAAAGGGGGTCGCGAGCCGATCGGCGGGGGGATTGATCGTCGTCATATCCATGCCTTCACCATGATTTCATGGCAGCAAAATGGCTAAATGCGGGTCGCCAGCGCCACAGCTATGCCCTAATGCCTCGCCCAATATATAGGCATCATCAACCGGGAAACCAGCCATGGCCGCACATCAACAGGGCCCCGTCACCATTCATCCGGTCAAGACCAAGGCCGACAAGCGCGAATTCGTCGAGCTTTCCTATCGCCTCAACCGCGGCGATCCCGCGTGGGTGCCGCCGCTCCGGAACGAAGTCTATGCCCTGCTGACCCCGGGCAAGAATCCCTGGTACGAGCATGGCAAGGCGCAGTTGTTCACCGCGCGCCGTGACGGCCGGACGGTCGGGCGCATCTCCGCCCATATCGACACGCTCGCGCTCGAACAGCCCGCGCAGCAGGGCATGGGGCCAGGCACCGGCAATTGGGGAATGCTCGAGGCCGAGGATGGCGAAGTCGCGCGGGCTTTGCTCGTCACCGCCGAGGACTGGCTGCGCGGCCAGGGCATGACGCGCGCGCTCGGCCCGCTGTCGATTTCGGTCTGGGACGAACCCGGGCTGCTGATCGAGGGCTTCGACGATGTCCCGACGATCATGATGGGGCATAACAGCCCGCTCTATCGCGGCTGGATCGAGGATGCGGGTTACAACCCGGTCAAGAAATTGCTCAATTATGGCGTGCGCGTCGACGACGGCTTTCCGCCGCTGGTCAACCGCATCGTCGCGGCGGGCGAGAAGAACGAGCGCATCCGCATCCGCAAGGTGAACAAGAAGAGGTTCGACGCCGAAGCAAAGCTGATCATGGGCCTGCTCAACGACGCCTGGTCAGACAATTGGGGCTTCGTCCCGCTCAGCGACACCGAGATCGACTTCATCGGCAAGAAATTGAAGGACATCGTCTTCGAGGATCTGATCCGCGTCGCCGAGCTTGATGGCGAGCCCGTCGCCTTCATGATCGTGCTGCCCAATATCAACGAGTTGCTGATCGACATGGACGGCTCGCTCTGGCCCTTCAACTGGGCGCGGCTGCTCTGGTGGCTGCGCAAGCCCAAGAGCGTCACCCTGCGCGTACCCTTGATGGGCGTCGCCAAGAAGCTGCAGAACAGCCGCATGGCGAGCACCCTCGCCTTCATGATGATCGAGTTCATCCGCCGCGACGCGGTGCGCGATTATGGCACCGTTTACGGTGACATCGGCTGGGTGCTCGACGACAATCAGGGGATGAACGCGGTCGCCGCGGCGATCGAGGCCAAGGTCAACCGCGTCTACCAGATCTACGACCAGGTGCTCGGCTGAGGCGAAGCGTTCGGGCTGGGAAGGTTTTGCGACAAAAGGGGTCGATAATGCGTTTCCGTCAGGAAAGGCAAAATCATGGCGATCCAATATCTTGCCGCCAACCGCTTCGGGCTCGGGCGCCGCTGGGACGATCCCGCGATCGATGACCCCAAGGCATGGCTGCTGCGCCAGCTCGCCGAGTTCGATCCCGCGCCGCCGGCGATCGCGGCGCTCGAAGGGCGCGCGGCGATCGCAAGTGCCTATATCGATTATCGCCAGGACCGGCAGGCGATGCGGCGCGAGGCCGCCGATGCGGCAGAGATGAGCGAGGAGGAGAAGGGCATGGACCCTGAACTCCGCCGCCTGTCCCGCTCGGCGATCCGCCGCCATTATGTCGACGGCGCAGCGGCGCGGCTGACGACCGCGGTCGCCTCGCCCACCCCCTTTGCCGAGCGGCTCACCCATTTCTGGGCCAATCATTTTGCGGTGTCGGCCGACAAGATCGCGGTGATCGGCTTCACCGGCAATTACGAGTTCGAGGCGATCCGCCCCAATATCATGGGCAAGTTTTCGGACCTGCTGATCGCCGCGGTGCGCCACCCGGCGATGCTGCTCTACCTCGACCAGGCGCAGAGCTTCGGCCCCGACAGCCCCGTCGCGGCGCGGCGCCAGCGACGCGGCGCCCAAGGGCCCGGGCTCAACGAGAATCTGGCGCGCGAGATTTTGGAACTGCACACGCTCGGCGTACGCACCGGCTACACCCAGGCCGACGTCACCGACTTCGCCAAGGCGCTCACCGGCCTCACCGTCGCGGGGCTCGGGCGCGGCGCGGGGCAGCGGCTGATGCCCGCGGGCGCACAGCCCGGCGAGACGGTGTTCATCGCGCAGCTCCACCAACCCGGCGAGCAGACCATCCTCGGCAAGCGCTACGCCGACGGCGGCGCGAAACAGGCTGAGGCGGTGCTGCGCGACCTCGCGATCCATCCCGCGACCGCGAAACATGTCGCGACCAAGCTCGCGCGTCACTTCACCGCCGACGATCCCCCGCCCGCGCTGGTCGCGCGGCTGTCGGCCGATTTCCAGAAGACCGGCGGCGACCTCCCGTCGCTCTACCGCACGCTCATTACCTCGCCGGAGCCGTGGCAGGCGGGGCCGGCGATGTTCAAATCGCCGTGGGACTGGACGGTGTCGCTGATGCGCGGGCTCAAGCTCCCCGCGCTCGGCGAGCGGCAGAATATTCCGGCGCTCTTCACCCAATTAGGCCAGCCGGTTTGGCGCCCGGGATCGCCCGCGGGTTACGACGACAAGGTCGCGACCTGGGCAGGATCGGCGGCGCTGATGCAGCGCGTCGAGCTCGCGAGCCGCATCGCGGGGCGGATCGGCGACCGCACCGACGCGCGCCGCCTGGCTCCCCTGCTCCTATCCGACGCGCTCGACCCCGCCACCGGCGAAGCGATTGCGCGCGCCGACAGTCCGGGCCAGGGCCTGGCGATGCTCTTCGCCAGCCCGGCCTTCCTGCGGAGATAGACGATGACCCTCACCCGCCGCACCGCCCTCATCGCCGGACTCGGCACGCTGGCCGTGGGCGCGCTGCCAGGCATGGCCTTTGCCGCCGCACCGACGAACCGCCGCCTGCTCTTCGTGATCCAGCGCGGCGCCGCCGACGGGCTCGCGATCGCCGCGCCGATCGGCGATCCCGCCTTCGCCGCCGCCCGCCGCACGCTTGCTGACGAGGCGGCGACGGGCGCGAAGCTCGACGGCATGTTCACACTGCATCCGGCGCTGAGCGGCGCCGCGGGGCTGTTCGTGGCGCGTGAGGCGCATGTAGCGCATGCGGTCGCGACGGCGTATCGCGACCGCTCGCATTTCGACGGGCAGAATATGCTCGAGGCGGGCGGCACGCGCCCCTATGGCCGCGACGACGGCTGGCTCAACCGGCTGCTCGCCCTGCTTCCCGCGAGCGAGCGCGACGCGCTGGCGATCGCCCCCGCGGTGCCGCTCGCGCTGCGCGGCGCGCTTCCCGTCGGCACCTATGCGCCGAGCCGGCTGCCGCAGGCCGACGCCGACCTGATCGCGCGATTGTCGTCGCTCTATGCCAAGGACGAACTGCTCCATCCCTTGTGGGACAGCGCGATCAAGACGCAGGAACTGGCGGGCGACATCGGCGGCAACAACGGCCGCAACGGCGCCGAGCTCGGCGCGCTCGCCGCCTCGCTGATGGCACCCGCCGACGGCGCGCGCGTGATGATGGTCGAAACCGGCGGCTGGGACACGCACAGCGGCCAGCGCGGCCGCCTCGCGGCACAGCTGCGCGGGCTCGACCAGCTCGTCGGCGCGGTCAAGACGGGGCTGGGCGCAGAGTGGAGCAGCACCCTCGTCATCGTCGCGACCGAATTCGGGCGGACGGTCGCGGTCAACGGCACCGGCGGCACCGACCATGGCACCGGTTCGGCCGCGCTGCTGTTCGGTGGCGCGCTCGCGGCAGGCGGCAAGGTGTCGGCCGACTGGCCCGGGCTGAGCGCGGGTTCTTTGCTCGACGGCCGCGACCTCAAGCCCACGCGCAGCCTCGAGGGCGTAATCGCTGAGGCGGTCGCGCATCATTATGGACTCGACCCGGCGCGCGCGAAGAAGGCGCTCTACCCGGAGGTGCTGGCCTAAGCCCCGCCCCTCGTGTAGCCTCGCGGCGTGGGGCAAGACGGGGACAGCCTATGTGCCGGGCGATGATGTATCTGGGCGAGCGCGTGACGCTCGACGAACTGTTGTTCAAGCCCGATAGCAGCCTGGTCAACCAGGCCTATATGCCCAAGATGCTGCACATGCTGAACCTAGCGGGGTTCGGAATGATGGCGTGGGATTCGGCCTCGCACGAGGCGCACGAGCCGCACCGCTACCGCTCGCCCTCGCTTCCGATCTTCGACGGGAACCTCAAGTCGCTCGCGACCAAGACACGCGCCGAATGCGTGATCGCGCACGTCCGCGGGGTCGCCTATTCGACGACGGTCAAGGTCAGCGAGCAGAACACCCACCCCTTTCATTTCCCCGGCGCCGCGGTCGCGATGGCGCATAATGGCGACATTTATCGCATCGGCGAGATGAAGGGCACGCTGATGCCCGACATGACCCCCGAACTGCTCGCGCAGATATCGGGGTCGACCGATAGCGAATGGGTCTATGCGCTGCTGCTGTCGCAGCTTCCCGACTGGCGCGTCGAGCCCGAAGGTAGCGAACTGATCGCGGCGGTGCAGGCGACGGTCGATATCCTCGAGCGCGCGCGGCGCCACCACGGCATCGCCATCTCGTCGAGCTGCAACCTGTTCCTGACCACCGGCCGGCAGATATTGGGGCTGCGCCACTGCTTCGACTTCGGCCATTACCGCACCGGATCGCCTGACCAGGTGCATGAGGCGAACATGAATTTCCTGTCGATGTGGTTCACCACCGGCCGCGACTACGGCCTGCACGACGGCGAGTGGCAAATGGTCGGCGGCGAAGAGGAACCCCGCGCAATCATCGTGGCGTCCGAGCCGCTGTCGTCGAACAGCGCGACGTGGATGCCGGTCCCCGAATATGCGATGGTGCATGCCGAGATGACGGGCGACCGACCGAAGTTCCGCGTGGTGCCGCTGGCGCGGTAGGCCGCGGGTTGGCGTCGAATGTCCGCATTGGGGTGGAAACAAGACGATCCTCCCCACTTGTGGGGAGGTGGCAGCGCGAAGCGCTGACGGAGGGGGCTTTCGTCCTCAAGCGGCGCGTCAGGCCGGTAGCCCCCTCCCCCACGCCCTTCGGGCGCGGTCCCCCCCCCCACAGGGCGGGGAGGATTACGATGACCGCTACCGCCCAATACCGGACAACCCGCCCGCTCCGCGCCTAAAAATGAAAGTCCGGCAGTTCCGCCAGCGCGATGCCCAGCGCCTCGGCCCAGCCGTCGGCGACGCTCTGGAAATAGGGGTCGCCGCGCTCGAAGCGGCGTTCGCGGACCGTGCTGTAATCGTCGCGCTCGTGAATCTTGAGGTCGATCGGCAGGTCGACACCGGCGTTGGCGCGGATCGTCGAATCGAACGAGACGCAGAGCAATTTCACCGCATCCTCGAACGACATGGCGGGGTCGTAGGAGCGCACGATGATCGGACGGCCGTATTTGGTCTCGCCGATCTGGAAGAAGGGATTGTCCTCGCCTGCCTCGATGAAATTGCCCTCGGGATAGATCATGAACAGCCGGGGTTCGGAGCCCTTGATCTGCCCGCCGACGATCAGCGAGGCGCGAAAGGCCGAGGCCGCTGCGGGCCCCTCGGCATTGAAGCGCATGACGATCTGGCGCAGCGTCTCGCCCACCGTCGTTGCGACCTGGAACATCGACGGTGCGGCCAGGATCGACGGATGGCGGTCTTGCGGCGCCTTGGTGCGTTCGTCGAGCAGGCTGACCACTGCCTGTGTCGTCGCGAGATTGCCCGCCGACATCAGCGTGATCACGCGCTCGCCGGGGACGTGCCAGCTGCGCATCTTGCGCACCTGCGCGATGTCGTCGACCCCAGCATTGGTGCGGGTGTCCGACATGAACACCAGCCCCTTGTTCAAACGCATGCCGACGCAATAGGTCATTAGCTACTTTCGGCCCCCCAGCCGTGCCCCGATTATCTTCCGTCCCGCTTATAGCTTATTGCTGGACCTGCAACTCGACAATCAGATTTTCTTGCGCTGCACCATAGCGCATGCCGCGCACCGGCGCCGCGTCGTGATAGTCGAGCCCGGTCGCGACGCGGATATAGCGCTGGTCGGGCGAATAGCCGTTCGACACGTCGAAGCCGACCCAGCCGATCGCATCGAAATGCGCCTCGGCCCAGCCGTGCGTCGCATCCTGCTGCGTCCGGTCGTTCATCTTGAGATAGCCCGACACATAGCGCGCCGGATGCCCCAAGTGGCGCATCGCCGAGATGAAGATATGCGCATGGTCCTGGCACACCCCGCCGGCGCCGCCGAGCGCCTGTTCGGCGGTCGTCTCGGCGCCAGTGACCCCGATGCTGTACGGCAGCCTCCGGAGGATCAGCGCCGACAGCGCGTGCGCGCGCTCGATATCCGATCCGAAATCGCGGCCCAGTTCGCCGATCAGGGTGCGCACATGGCGCCCCGCGCGGGTCAGCGGGGTCGGACGCAGGAAAGTCCAGAGCGGCATCGCCCCGCGATGCACCCCGATCACCCCGTCCCAGCTGATCAGCTCCACCTCGCCGCTGCAATGGATGACCAGTTCCTGCGCGCCGGGATCGACCGCGATCAGATCGACGCCATTGCCATGATGGTCGGTGTAGTGGAGTTGGTTGGTGCCGCCCGTAATCTCGATGGTCCAGCCGTGAATCAGCTGTTGCCCCGGTCGCTCCTTGGGCGTCAGCTTCACCTGCTGCAGCGCATAGGCGACGGGGGCGTCGTACTGATAGCGGGTGGTATGGTCTACACGAAGGCGCATGGTCATTCCACGAATCGGTAATCGCGCTCGATCTGCCGCGCGAGCGCGGCGTTGGCGCGAAGGAAATCGGTGATATATTCGTGCAGCCCGCCGTCGAAGATCGACTGGATCGGGCGCGACAGCCGGTCGCGACAAATCGCCGCCGCCAACCGCCCCGCCTCGGTCTCCTGTCCGTAGGAGCGTTGGAGCCAGTCGAGATTTTCGAGCATCTTGTCGCAGCAAAAGGCCAGACTGCGCGGCATCTGTTTGTAGAGGATCAGGAATTCGGCAATCTTCAAGGCGCTGATCTCAGTCCCGTAGAGCCAGCGATAGGCGCGGTGCGCCGACACCGAGCGCAGGATCGTCTCCCACTGCACATTGTCGATCGACGTCCCGATATGCGCGACCGAGGGCAGCAGCAGGAAATATTTGACGTCGAGGATGCGCGCGGTGTTGTCGGCGCGTTCGAGGAAGGTGCCGAGCCGCGCGAAATTATAGCCGTCGTTGCGCAGCATCGTGCCCGTCCACGCGCCGCGCACCTGCGCGCTCTGTTGGCGGATCGCGGCGAGCACGTCGGGCAGGTCGTCCTCGCGCACCTGGCGCCGCAGCAGGCCGCCCAGGGTCATCCAGCTGGTGTTGACGGCCTCCCAGACCTCGCGGGTCAGGTAGGTGCGCGCGGTGCGCGCATTGTCGCGCGCCTGCTTGACCACCGAGATGATGCTCGACGGGTTGGCCGGATCGCGCAGCAGGAAATCGACGACGCGCGACGAGTTGTAATCGCCATGCGCTTCCTTGAAGCGCCGGTCGGACCCCGCGGTCACCAGCACCGATCGCCATTCGGCCTGCGCGGTGTTCGACCGCGTCAGCGCAATGCGAAACCCCGCCTCGATCAGCCGCGCATTATTCTCGCTGCGCTCGAGGTAGCGCGCCATCCAGTAAAGCGAGCCTGCGGTCTTGCCGAGCATCAATCCTCCAGCACCCAGGTATCCTTGGTGCCGCCTCCCTGGCTCGAATTGACCACCAGCGACCCCTTGGTCATCGCGACGCGCGTCAGCCCGCCCGGAGTGATCGTAATCCCCGCGGGCGACATCAGCACGAAGGGGCGGAGGTCGACGTGCCGCGGCGCGAGCCCGCTGCGCGTGAAGATCGGCACGGTCGAGAGCGACAGCGTCGGCTGCGCGATATAGCCGCGCGGGTTGGCCTCCAGCTTCTTGCGGAAAGCCGCGATCTCCTTCTTGGTCGCCGCGGGACCCACGAGCATACCGTAACCGCCCGACCCGTGGACCTCCTTGACCACCAGTTCGGGCAGGCGGTCGAGCACCTCCTTCAGATGCTCGGGCTCGCTGCAGCGCCACGTCGGCACATTGGGCAGCAGCGCCTTTTCGCCGGTGTAGAATTCGATGATGTCGGGCATGTACGAGTATAACGCCTTATCATCGGCGATCCCGGTCCCCGGCGCGTTGGCGATGGTGATGCCGCCGGCGCGATAGACGTCCCAGATGCCCGGCACGCCGAGCACCGAGTCGGGCCGGAAATTGAGCGGATCGAGAAAATCATCGTCGACGCGGCGATAGAGCACGTCGATCGGCTTGTAGCCCTGCGTCGTGCGCATCGCGACGCGGCCGTTCACGACGCGCAAATCATGCCCCTCGACCAGTTCGGCGCCCATCTGGTCGGCGAGGAAGCTGTGCTCGAAATAGGCGCTGTTGTGGATGCCGGGGGTCAGCACCGCGACCGTCGGCGTGCCGCCGCACATCGGCGGCGCGCAGGCGGCGAGCGAGCGCAGCAGGTTGATCGGATAGTCGCTGACCTCGCGCACCGGCACCTTCGCGAACAGCTCGGGGAACATCTGGAGCATCGTCTCGCGATTCTCGAGCATGTAGGACACGCCCGACGGCGTCCGCGCATTATCCTCGAGCACGTAGAATTCGTTGGCGCCGGTGCGCACGATGTCGATGCCGCTGATATGCGTATAGACCCCGCCCGGCGGGTCCATGCCCATCATCATCGGCAGGAACGCCTCGTTGCGCGAGATGAGCTCGGTCGGCACACGCCCGGCGCGCAATATTTCCTGGCGATGGTAGATGTCGTGAAGGAAGGCGTTGAGCGCCCGCACGCGCTGCTCGATGCCGCGCGACAGCCGCCGCCACTCGCTCGCCGAAATGATTCGCGGCACGACGTCGAAGGGGATCAACCGCTCGTCGGCCTCGTCCTGGCCATAGACGGCGAAGGTGATGCCGGTGGTGCGAAAGAAAGCCTCGGCCTGCTGCGCCTTGCGGTGGATGCGCGACGGCTCCTCGGCGTCGAACCACTCGCAAAATTCGCGATAGGGCGCCCGCGTTTCGCCCCCCTGGCCCTGCATCTCGTCGAAGAACTGAATAGAGTCGGCCCTTTCCACGCAACATGCCTTACACCGCCGCGGGGGTCGCGGCGTCCACTGGTTCCGGCTGCTGCGCGCCTGCCGGCTACGCGGCCGTCAGACTTGTGGGAGCGATGCTAGCACTCCGGCGCGGGAAGGCAAGATGCGTAAAAAGGCGTCAGAAACCAAAGAGCAGGCGCACCGCCACAAACCCCACCAGCAGCGCGGTCAGCCGCCGGATCAGCACCGCGGGCCCGGTCTTCACCGCGATCTGGGTGCCGATCGCACCGCCGATCAGCACCGCGACCAGCAAGGGCCAGTGATCGATCACGGCATGCGCCATCTCCAGCCCCTTGCCCTTGATCAGCTGGCCCGTGAGTCCGAACAGGCTGTTGACAAGGATGAACAGGCTGGCGGTCGCCGCGACCGCGCGCGCCTCGGCCCAGCGGATGAGGTGGAGGATCGGCGCGAGGAAGATGCCGCCGCCGACGCCGACGACGCCCGCGAGATAGCCGAGCCCCGCGGCGATTGGCAGCAACAGCTTCGGCGACAGCGCGACGGGTTTGGCGGTCTGCGGCTGGACCAGCAGCGCGATCGCCGAAGCGAGCAGCGAGACGCCGAGCAGCACGACGAGCACGCCCTGCTTGACCGGGGTCAGCCCGCCGAGGAAAGCGAGCGGCGCCGCCACGACTATTAGGGGAAGCGCCTTGGCCCAGGGCATCACCCCCGCGCGCGCGAAGCGGATCGTGCCGCCGGTGACGACGATGACATTGCACGCGAGGCTGATCGCCGGGACCAGCCCGACCGCGACCCCGCCGAGGATCAGCAGCGCGGTATAGGTCGACCCGCCGCCGAAGCCGACCGCGGCATAGAGCAAGGCGGTGAACCCGAACCCGATCGCGAGCCCGGCCATGCTTCCCATTTTTCGATCTCCCCTTGCTCCGCCCGCATGGCCATATACAGAAGGATATAGCTTTGCCAGTTCGAAGGACATGCCCGCCATGATCGCCCGCCTTGCCGCCGCTCTGATGCTGTCCATCGCGCTGCCCGCTTTGGCCGCCGAGCCGACAACCTGCGCCGCGCCCGCCGACCTTTCGGCGACGCCCTATGCGGCGTGGACCGCATCCGACGGCGACGCCGCGGCGCCGGGCGTGGGCACGCCCGCGACGCTGGTCATGACCGACGGTACCGCCTCGCTGAGCCTCCGCATCGCGCAGGCGGGGAAATATGGCGTCGCCGCGGACGGCAAGGTGTGGATCGACCTCGTTGCGGACGGCAAGCCGCTGACTTCGGTCGACCATGGTCATGGGCCCGACTGTTCGGGGATCCGCAAGGTGGTGTGGTTCGACCTCGCGGCGGGCGACTATGAGCTGGCGCTGACCAAGGCGGAGACGGTGCGGCTGCTGGTGGTGAAGGCGCCGTAGGGAGCGTCGGCTTTGGGGTGGTGAGCGGACGTTAAGCCTCTCCCCTTGAGGGGAGAGGCTAGCGCAGCTTGCTCCGTCAGGAGCTAGCGAAGCTTGGAGAGGGGTGCTTGGACGCCGGCGTGCGGAAACCCCTCTCAACTCCGGCTAGGCAGCAAGCTGCCGAGCCTGCGTATCTCTCCCCTCAAGGGGAGAGAGCATAACCCTGCCAACGGCAGCTAACGCCCGACCCCACGAGGCTTCAACCCCGCCACCACCGGGCCCAACACCCGCACCGCCGCTTCCTCCGCCGCAACTTCCGCCGCGCGATACGCCGCCAGCACCGTCCGCGCCGCATCGCTCAGCATCGCGCCCGCGCCCGGCCGCG